>NZ_JAPTNK010000012.1:0-154329 GCF_026891775.1 Brevibacillus halotolerans | reverse complement strand
TCTCTTACTATAACTCAATTCGCATTCAAACAAAACTAAACAACCAGTCACCGGTTGAATTCCGACGACTGGCTGCTTAAACTTGTAAGGTGTTTTGATCCCTGTCCTACAAACGGGGGTCAGTCCCGTCCCCCAACAGCCTTAAGGGGGTTTTTGTATTTGATTCCAAGGCTAATCAAACAGAATCCAACAAAAAGTAGGACAAAAATAGGGATAAAATGCCGTACGGTTGACCACGATCCTAGAGAGAGATAGAAAATGTTTACCGCAATATTGGTATGAAAACAAGGCTGCTATTCAACATTTTGATGATTTGGCGGGGCGATAGACTTCCAGCGAGATAAGAAAACAGATATGGGCGTTTTCTATATTTTGGGCAGTGATGAAATCGAACAATATTACGAACTACTTAAATAAGGGGGGGATTCTCGACTTTGTTATCAAAGTCCGTTGAACCCCATCGTTTTGCAGAAAGAGAAAAGAGACATTACGAGACTAGAAAGAAGCGTATTGGACATAAATTCAAGAACCGACTTTTTCTTTTACCAATCAACTTCAAGACACGTAAATGAATATAATAGGGAGTTGTTGGCAAGGTGTTGACCAAATTCGTCAACAAGTATTACAAAACATCACAACGCCATTAAAAGTAAGTGTAAAAACTCATCTCTAATCACAAATAATTACACGATAACCGAGCGGCTAATCAACTGCGCTTCCCTCTGAGGAGGTATGTTTTACATGATAGAATATAACAGTAGGTGAACCTTACAAATTTGTTATATTTGCGTAAGGTTATTCGATAGTTAAAATAGAAGGTAAATGCAATAATAGTAGCATAAGAAATCAGTTGAGGTGAATGTTATGAAAGGAAATCATATTTTATCTTCTTTATGCTACTTAAGTGTCTTTTTTGCTCCATTTTTACTACCGATTATTGTTTATTTCGTAGGTGATCATGCGGTTAAAGCTCATGCTAAAAAAGCGCTTTGGACGCATCTAATCCCATATGTAACCCTAGTTATTGGCCTTGTAGTATCAGGCACCATTGGCTTGAATCAAGGAACAGAGACGGCAGTGGGATTTAGTATCATCGCTACCTATGGTATTACTGCAATTGTAATGATTTACTATTTCATTTGGAATATTGTAAAAGGTGTAAAGGTATTAAATGAAATGTAATTGTATTAACATAATATATGATCGCTTGTTTCGTTTAGCAAAACCGTGTAGATAGAATCTATACGGTTTTTTTTATATTGTTGTAATAAAACAAAAAGATCGTCCGTCTAATTTGTGTATTAATTAAATTGGAGTGAAGAAATGTGGAGTGCAATCATGAGGTCGAACGCTTATTTGTTCAGTACAAAAATGATATTTACAATTACCTTGTCTATTACACAGGAAGAACAGATGTCGAGGATTTGGTGCAGGAGGTGTTTATCAAAGTATTAACCAATTTACATCGTTTTGAGTACAAGTCTAATCCCAAAACATGGCTCTTTAGCATTGCACGACATGCTGCGATTGACTTTTACCGAAAGAAAAAGGTAAAAAAGCTACTAAGTGGGAAACTATTCCACCATCTTATCTCAACTCAAAAAACGCCAGACGAGGCTCTGGAAGCAAGCGAAGAAAGCAGGGAGCTACATACAGCAATCAGCAAGCTAAAAAAAGCTTATCGCGACGTTGTGATACTGAGAGGAATTCAGCGTCTAACCGGAGCTGAAACCGCTGAAATATTAGGATGGAGTCAAACGAGGGTAAATGTCACGATGCACAGGGCAATGAAACAACTGGAAAAAGAACTGCTCCATTCTGCAAAGGGAGGAATTAGACATGAATCTTTCTCATGAGCAAAAAAAGCTGTATGATCAATTACAAAATATGCCTCGTTATGCTTTAGATAGGCAGAAGAGTCAAGAGATTCAAAAAATGATTGGAAGAAAAGTTCAACAGCGAAGAGCTATGAATCGGATGGGCCATCGTATTAAATGGGGGGCCACATGTGTAGCCATATTATGCATTTGTTTCATGTTATATAAAAATAACACTTTAATGTTACCTGCTCTTCAGTCAACAGGTAGTATTAACCTGAATGCCTCACAGGAAACGTCTGGCAAAAAGAAACTAATCTCACCATTAGATGCAATGTCAGCTCCTGCAAGAGTTACCTTTCAGAAATTTTTGACAGCATTCCCGGAATTGCAGTTGTATTCCAAGGTTGAGATAGAGGAAAAAATCGATTTTACAGAAAAACATATCTATGATGTAACTCTAGAAAAGGGAGAAAACAAAATCGCTTCTATGGAGATAGACAAGATTACAGGACAATTGAAATCATTTAATCGCATTAAACAGGAATCAGATTCCCAAACGGCCTTGTCTGTTTCTGAAGCTCAAAAGAAAGCTACCTTGTGGCTGAAGCGTATCGATGAGAAAATCACACAGGTTTACACTGCTTCTCACGTTGAATCTGCTGCACAAATTGGTGGTATAGAAGGAAAGAAACCAACGAATGTAATTCTGAGCTCTATTGTCCAATTTAAACCTGTGAATCTGCCAGAGACTTCATCGTACGATACTTATTTTGTCACACTGGATGCACAGGGGGAGTTGTTACAAATTGCATTCAAACGTACGGCAGCAAGAAGTGAGGAAGTGGAGCATAAGATTCAGACTGCGTGGAATGAAACACGGGAGGCTTTTGCTTTGAACCAACCAAACTGGGTAACGATTGGTTACTTCGAAATGAGGGGATTGCTCCATCAGCCTCCAAAGAGCCTTGGCAATCCAATTGAAGCGGCTTACTTATTGGAAATAGCAGAAGGAGAGCTAATTAAACATCGAATACGAGGGGATATTATTCCATTACTGCTTGTCCACCCGACTCAAAAGAGAGGGTATCTGATTTGGAAGAGAGAAAATGGAAATAAGGCTGCAATTGAGCTAAATTGGGTAAAAGACAAGTGGGTTAGCAAGTTTATTGAAAAACAGCCAGAGGATCAACAGAAAACGAAACACTGAGGAAATGACGTTCAAAAATCAAGGAATAAAAACCGAGACCTTTTCCATAAGGCTCGGTTTTTATTTATTCACATTCAGATCAGTGGTGAACATATTTTTTCTAGTTGATAAAAAGTTGATTTTTATTTGCTTTAATTGAAAAAAAGAAAGGAGCACAAGGGAAATGACAAAGTCAAACGTATTCGCTGGGAATGAAGCAACGGTTAGGAATTGCTCAATCACTATTAAATAACCCTCACATTGTCATATTGGGTGAACCTGCAAACGGACTCGACCCTATGGGGATGAGAGAGCTAAGAGAGCTAATCAAGAGACTAAAAGAAAGCCTCGGTATTACATTCTTTATTTCCAGCTATTTACTTGATGAACTTCAAAAAATATGCAACCGGTATGTGATTATAAGGAAAGGCAAGATGATATGGTATGGCGACGATAAAGCACTTCTTGAGCAGATGGAGGAGGGAATGACGCTTGAAGATACTTGGAGGTTTTTTTATGTTTCGTTCTGTATTTATGTACGAATGGGAAAAGTTTTGAGGAAAGAAGGCAAATGTTCTTTGTTTTATCGCGGTTCCTTTTATTGTTTGGCTTACATGCACGTTTTCGCTGGAAACGAATGCAAAAGTTAAGCTGACAGAAGTGGCTTTTAGCTCCAACATGAATTTTCATATTACTAGTTTACAAGAGATGCTTCATACAGCATGTAATGCTATTACGATCGTGTTCTTTTCATTAAGCTTTAACGAAGAATATCGGCGTGGCAACCTGCGAATGGCTTATGTAAGACCTATTTCGATCAAGCAGGTATAAGGAAAAGTACACAAATCATGTTTGGAATTATGATGTTTTTTCCAATCCTGACCTTTCTGCTCTATCAGGTGAGATGGGGCTTATATTCAACTAAAATTAAAGGAATAACGTATCCTTTAGACGGATTAAATTTTTCCCCCACACTGTTTTAATACAATCAAAGGATTGCGCATGTGTCATAAATTTGGCTCTAATCCGCTTAATATGCTCTGTTACCGTCGTAACATTCTGTCGCTATCGTACCCCCAGATTTTTTCAAAAATTTGTTCTTTCGAAAAGACTTGTCCAGGATTTGTTGCTAAAAGCTCGATAATATCAAACTCCTTTTTCGTCAGTTCGATTTCAACTCCATTTCTCCTCATCAAGCACAATGTTATGACTGATAAAATGGATTTTCTCAGAAGGTATTTTCCCTCTTTTCTCCCTTCGAATATGAGCATGAATTCAAGCGATTAGCTCCACTAAAGAAAAGGGTTTGACGATAGGAGCAATGAATGCCTATAATCACAGTGAGTCTGGCGGTGCTGTTATAGAATTTACGATCCCAGTGTAAGAAAAGCCCAACTGACAAATCCTGCGTAGAATTTGTAGATGCTAGCAAGGCATTTTATGAAATGCTTTATTTACAAAAAGAAAGAGGGTAAAAAGGGATGGTATTAACCAGCCCCCTTACCTCTTTTTTGTGTGATAGGCTAGAAGCCCTTATACTGAGGTTCCTCTTGTTCTAACTGTTGAACACGAGATTCCAGTTGGTCAATAATGGTTTGTGCTTGTTCGGCAGATTTTGTAAAAGCTTGCTTTGCTTGTTTATTTTGTGTACTTAATGCAAAGGTTTCTAAATCGGCCTGTGCACCTTTTAAGCTAGCCAGGGTTTGTTTTACTGAAGAAGCTACTGTCATCGATATCACCTCCTGATTTAGTATGTCTCTAACTCTTTGGTTTAAATACAACTGCGCCTAAAAAACCAAAAATAATGGCTGCCGAAATACCTGCACTGGTTACTTCAAAAATGCCCGTAATAATCCCGACAATACCATCCCGTTGCATTTCTTCCAAAGCCCCATGTACTAGAGCATTCCCAAAACTTGTAATGGGGACCGTAACACCGGCTCCGGCCCATTTGATTAACGGTTCATACCAACCTAGTCCATCCATAATAGCTCCAACTACCACTAGGGTAGACATGGTATGAGCAGGTGTTAATTTGGCAACATCCATCAATAATTGACCGATGACACAGATGATGCCTCCAACAATAAATGCCCAAATAAAGATGCTCACTCATTTCCCCCCCTCTCAATAGCTACAGCGTGTGCTACACAAGGAATCGATTCATTTTGTTGAAAGCTGAGCGGCGATAGTAGGGCGCCTGTTGCTACAACCAAAATTCGGTTCCATTCCCCATTAGCTAACCGGTTTAGCAAATGACCATATGTAACAGTGGCACAGCATGCACAGCCGCTACCCCCAGAGAAAACCTCCTGATTGTCGTGATAAATTAATAATCCACAATCTGTAAAGGCTTCGTCTCGAATGGAAAATCCATGCTTTTTCAAGAGTTTTCCTGCGATCGAATGGCCAAGTTTTCCAAGGTCGCCCGTAACGATCAAATCATAATAATCAGGCCCAATCTGCATATCTCGAAAATGAGCTTGAATGGTATCTACTGCCGCGGGAGCCATAGCCGCCCCCATATTTTGGGGATCAGTTAGTCCCATATCAACAACTTTACCAATCGTAGCAGAGGAAACCCTCGGACCTGTTCCTTGAGGTGCAACCACGGCCGCTGCGGCACCGGTTACCGTCCACTGTGAAGTGGGAGGCTTTTGTGCACCATACTCTGTGGGATAACGATACTGTTTCTCAGCAGTTGAATTATGGCTACAAGTACCCGTAAGTACATAATTAGCTGCCCTGCTATCTATCAATTGAGCTGCTAAAGCTAATCCTTCCATAGAGGTTGAACAAGCACCAAATATCCCTAGATAAGGTACCCCAATCGTACGTGCTGAAAAGCTTGAGGAGATGATTTGGTTCATTAAGTCCCCTGTAATGAGGTAATTGATATCTCCTTTTTGCAAGCTAGCTCGTTTGACAGCGAGGTCAAAAGCTTCTTCCATCATCATTTTTTCGGCCTTTTCAAAGCTGTCTTGCTCCAGCCAGGTATCACTATGAAGAATATCAAAATCATTCGCAATTTTTCCTTGTGCTTCAAAAGGCCCACCAACTGTTGCCGTGGATAAAATCGTTGGTTTGCTTGGAAAAATCCATGATTGATGTCCCTTTAACATCTCAAGATCCTCCTACTGCAAAAGTAAAAAACCATTTTATTAACGCGATGAAAAATGCGGCAACTACACCAAAAACGATAACAGAGCCTGCTAATTTAAACATGTTGCCGCCCACACCAAGTACATATCCTTCACTTTTGTGTTCAATAGCTGCTGAAGCAATCGAATTGGCAAAACCGGTAACAGGCACAGCGGTTCCCGCACCTCCAAATTGTGCAATCTTGTCGTAAACACCAAAACCAGTTAGGAGAACAGAAATGGCGATTAGGACAGCAGAGGTTGGGTTTCCAGCGCTTTTTTCATCAAAGTGAAAAAAGTGAATGAAAAAGGTTTGAATAAATTGTCCAAGTAAACAAATCAAACCACCAACCCAAAAAGCCCGAATGGTATTTTTAAGCACAGGTCGTGGAGGTTCTAACGCTTTTGCAAAGGCTTGATATTCGATTTGAGTTGCGGTTAATTTACTGTTTTTTGTAGCCATTGTTAACTCCTTTATTGATGTAGTCAAAGTTAATTTGGAATACAAAGCCAGTTTTTATACCTGACTTTTATATATAAAAATCAACAAAGTAACACAATCTAAATACATAGAAGGATTAGATGTTACTAGGGAGGATATTTATGCCTGAATTCTGGGAGATTGTTTTTAGATCAATCGTTACGCTTTTTACTTTATTGTTCTTAACCCGTTTAATGGGAAAACGCCAAATTGCCCAAGCCACTTTTTTTGAATATATTGTAGGTGTTACGATTGGCTCCATTGCGGGATTCATTTCAGCTGACGTCGATGACAGGTTTTTGAACGGATTCGTTAGCATGATCATTTGGGCCCTTATTCCATTTCTTTTCAGTTATCTATCGGTCAAAAGTAAGACAGCGAGCGATATAGTTGAAGGAAATGCTCGTGTACTGATCAAAGATGGAAAAATTATGGAGGACAATCTCAAGAAAGAGAATTATACAGGTGAGGAATTGTTAGAACAATTGCGCCTAAAAGATGTATTCTCGATTGCAGATGTTGAGTATGCACTATTAGAGCAGAATGGTCAGATTAGTGTCCTGCTCAAAAAAGAAAATCAACCGCTTACTGCCAAAGATCTGAATATCCAAGGAGCTCCAAGCCGAGAGCCTCAAACGGTCATTTTGGATGGGAATGTCATGTTAGAGCCTTTAGCAACCACAGGATTGTCGAAAAGATGGCTCCACACAACTCTCAATAAGATGGGAATACCATTGGAAAACGTTTATATAGGACAAGTAGATAGTTATGGGCAATTGAATGTAGATTTATATGATGACCAGATTACTGTACCAGTCCCTCAGGAAAAACCATTGACGTTGTCTACGTTGAAAAAATGCCAAGCAGATTTGGAGACTTTTTCACTTGAAACAAAAAATAACATGGCTAAAAAGGAATATGAAAAGGGGGCTCAAAGCTTAAAAAAAATAATAGAAGAGGTAAAACCTTTTTTACAGAGCTAATAAGGGATCGATACAGAAGCCTTTATAATAGAAACTTTGTCCAGACAAGTTACTAAAATTATCAAGAGGCTAATGCTTAGGCTACATGACAGGAACTTGGTAATGGCAGGGGGAAATTTGATTGGGAAGGTAAGCTATCCTGAATTGGATAGCTTTTTTGCCTTTCTATTACATTCAAGGAAAGATAGAAACGAAGAGTGGTATAAAATGAGAAAGAAAGAAATTTTGGTATAAATTAAATAACATAATTAACATTATGTGAACAAACAACTGGACCGATTACTACTAAACTACAAACATTACGTAAATATTTTACAAAGTTCTTACAAACCTATCACAAATTCACCATTACCTTGCCATGTTCCACCAAATCGTGTTACACTCACAAACAATTACAACTGATTTATAGCCATGTTACGGTGTTTGATTTCAGGATCAGACTTAAAAGGGAAGTTCGGTGAAAATCCGATGCGGTCCCGCCACTGTAAATGAGGAGCAACATCCGATACACCACTGTTCACTTTTGCAGAGAATGGGAAGGGAGGATGCTTGCGAGGATTCATGAGCCAGGAGACCTGCCGTAAGATGTAACACTCCCACGAGGATGGGCAGGTGTTTGGGTAGGTCGTATGATGATAGTGTACATACACCTATAGGAATTGATTTGTCCAAAAACCCAAGCATCTGTCTCCTTTTGGAACGGATGCTTTTTTGTGCGAATCTTTAAGGAATAACATGTTAGCGGGGCGTAGAGGTCCAATTACGGTGCCACCTGCACTTGAAGCTTGGGTGGTCACCGAGTTAGTAATTTCATTTCGTTACTTTGTTTTACATAGGGGGGAGAAGCATGCAACAAACCGCCACGACAGCCCCAAGGTCAGTAAACAGCATCGGTACGCAATATACAAAAAATTGGATAGCGAAATTGATGGGAAGCGGCGTGGTATTATTTTTATCGCTGACGGTTGCAATCATGCTGGGACCAGTACAAATAGACCCAGTTATCGTTTGGAAGGTCATAGGCTCACATGTTCCTTTTGTACAACAATGGGTAGGGACAGACGTGTCTAACGCGCAGATGCATATTGTTTGGGATATTCGACTGCCACGTGTTTTATTATCTGCGGTTGTAGGTGCCGGGCTGTCTATTGTTGGGATAGCGATTCAGGCATTGATTCGTAATCCTTTAGCTGATCCATATATCTTAGGCGTATCATCAGGGGCATCGGTGGGAGCAACAGCAGTGCTGTTATTTGGTAGTTTGGGAGTATTTGGTTCGTATGCGCTTTCTTTAGCGGCCTTTTTAGGTGCTTTGGCTTCCGTTATATTGGTGTTTCTTTTGTCTTTGGTTGGCGGAAGGGTGCAGCTAATACGTCTCTTGTTAGCTGGAATAGCTGTGTCTATTATGTTGTCAGCGCTTACTAGTTTTTTTATTATGCTGGCACCAAGAGCGGAAAGCCTTTCAAGTGTGCTGTACTGGATGATGGGAAGCTTCACTCGTGCCAAGTGGGAGTCACTTGTATTGCCAACGATTGCAGTACTTTCGTTCTTTATATTTTTATGGGTAAATGCACGCAATCTAAATTTGTTGATCCTAGGGGAAGAAACCTCTACGCTACTTGGTCTACATCCAGAAAATATGCGTAAGATTCTACTGATTACGATTTCTCTCGTTACAGGCTTACTGGTTGCTGTAAGCGGTAGCATTGGCTTTGTTGGTTTAATGTTACCCCATATCTTTCGCTTGTGGGTGGGTTCTGATCATAGGAGACTAATCCCTCTTTGTGCCTGTGGTGGAGCGATTTTTATGATCTGGGCGGATGTATTAGCTAGACTAATCATTGCCCCTGAAGAATTGCCGATAGGAATAGTCACAGCGCTTTGCGGCGGTCCATTTTTTATCTGGATGCTACGTCGTCGGGCGTATACGTTTGGAGGAAGCTAATGTGCCCACAAAATTAGACGTAGACAAGCATGTTGAGTTAAAACAAGTTGGATATGAGATCCAAGGGACATGTATCTTGCAGGATATAGATTTACACGTACAAAAAGGAGAATTCGTAGGCTTGCTTGGCCCGAATGGTAGTGGTAAATCTACTCTCCTTAAGCAGGTATATCGGACTCTATTACCCACTACAGGCAGTATCTATTTACTGGAAAGAGAGCTTGGTCAATACCAACAGAAGCAATTAGCAAAAGAACTAAGTGCAGTGGTTCAAGAAACGCAGATTCAATTTGATTTTAGTGTATACGAGCTTGTACTGATGGGCCGTTCTCCACACAAGAGTATGTGGGAGCAGGAGAATAAGCATGATCTAGCGTTAGTAGAGCAAGCTCTAGCTCAAGTTGGCCTACAGAACATGGGTGATCGGAGTTATCTGAGTTTATCTGGGGGAGAAAAGCAGCGCGTCTTATTAGCAAGAGCAATTGTACAAGAGACCGATCTGTTACTATTGGATGAACCGACTAATCATTTGGACATCCATCATCAATTAGGGATGCTCAAATTGCTGAAACAACAGCAAAAAAGCGTACTGGCCGCTTTACATGATTTAAATTTGGCCGCTATGTTCTGTGATCGTCTTTATATGCTAGAAAAAGGAGTTATCGTTTGCTCTGGAACTCCACAGGAAGTTCTTCGGCCTGAAATTTTAGAACGAGTGTACAAGATTCAAACAGAAGTAACCGTTCATCCAGTTACAGGAAGAGTGAACATTCATTATATGATCCCAGATCAGGTTATTTGTTGAATAAAGGAAAAGGTAGGAAAACAAGATGAACAAATATACTATGCAAAGCTCCACTACCAAGAAGCAAGGCCTTTTGTATAAAGGTCAAAAGATGATGATTACAATCTTTGCCGGTCTTTCATTACTAGTAAGTGGCTGTGGAAATGGGACGACTCCTCAGGCAGCTTCTACTAATTCACAGCCAGTAGCTGAGAAGATTCAAATTAAAAATGGAGAGCATACGTTAACCTTTGAACAAGCACCGAAGCGAGTAGTGAGTATGAATCAGCATGTGACCGAAATGCTACTAGCATTAGGTGTTGAAGACGTAATGATCGGTACAGCTTATCCTGACGACGAAGTCTTGCCCGAATATAAGGCAAAATATGATCAAATCAAGCTTTTGTCTAAGCAATATCCTTCCTTAGAAGTCTTTCTAAGTGTAGAGCCTGACTTCGTTATTGGCAGAAGCTCTGCATTTACAGCAAAAGGAATTGGCAGTGTAGAGGAGCTGCAAAAAATGGGTATCCCAGCTTATACCATTACAGGAACGATATCTAAGCATCCTACAGTCGACGAGGTTTATGAGGATTTGATGCAATTAGGCAAGATTCTGCATGTAGAGGATCGTGCTAAGGATATTATTGCTAAAATGAAAACGGATATTCAGGCCATTCAACAAAAGATAGGAAATATAGAAAAGCCAGTCAAAGTTTTGGTCTTTGATAGTGTTAATTCAGGGTTGTATACAACAGGAAATTCCTTAGAAACGCGTTTAATCGAAATGGCTGGCGGACAAAACGTTTTTGGTGATTTAGAAAAATCATGGAGTGAAGTGAGCTGGGAAGAAGCCATAAAACGAGCTCCCGATGTAATTGTAATTAATGATTATGATAAACCAAGTGCAGAAGAGAAGATCAAATATTTACTAGAAAACAAAGCACTTTCCGATATCCCTGCTATTAAGAATAAGCGATTTGTTAGCTTGCCACTTTCCGATGTATTTGAAGGTGTTCGAAATGTACGAGCGGTAGAAATACTTGCAAAAGGATTTTATCCACAGAAGTTCTAATAGAAGATTTCATAAGGTAGCTTTTACAGAAAGCATATGCTGGGGATATGGATTATCTTATCCTCGCATGTGCTTTTTTTATAGAGATAATGAAGAGGAATCGTCTTAGTTGTAGGTATAAATAAAAATACAATTATATTTGCAACCTTTTTGTAACCAAATCGGTCATAGATTGTGCATAGGTACATTCATGCGGATTGATACCAATTGCACCAGGAATCGTGTGGGAGAATTAGCGTAACAGATCCTATGAAAGGAGTTCTACATGGAAGAAAGAAGTATCTATCTTCCTTAGTTTACCTTGACATGGATTTATACTGACAAGGTATACTTTACATTCAAGACACATTGATAAAAACAAGCTAACAAAACCATTTCACAGCAACAAGCGAAAAGTTGTTTGATAACTCAAAGTCGATGATCTGAATATAAGCCAACTAAAATCCTTTTCGTAAAAGGAATCTGTTAACTGACACTCTCCCATACACTTTAACCGCCATGCTGCCACCACAGCTATGGCGGTTTTTTTTAAGACGTAAAAAATCTATTTATGGCCTCTATTGGGGACAAGGGAAGGTAAATTTGCTTTCACAGGGTACTGATTCCGTATGGAAATCAACTCTGATACCGTAATCATTTCAAAGCCGCGTTTTTTAAGCTCTGGCAAAATGATTTTCAAGGCATCTACCGTTTGCTGACGATCTCCGCCATGGTCATGAAATAAGATGATATCGCCATTTCGTACATTTTTCAGCACCTTGTTGACAATCTTTTGTACCCCTGGATTCGTCCAATCCTTAGTATCCTGATGCCAGGACCACATGACAACCAAGTAACCCATCTCTTTTGCGGCAGCCACAATCTTTTCGTTATAACTACCACCAGGTGGACGAAATAGAGTAGGTACTACCCCTGTTGTTGTTTGAATCATGGATTGAGCAGACTCCAATTCGATTTTTAGTCGTTGCTTTGAAAGACGTCTCAAATCGGGATGGGTAAAGGTATGGTTTGCCAGCTCGTGATTTTGCTGTACCATCTGCTTAGCTAGCTTGGGATTTTTTTTAATGCGGTTACCGACTGTAAAAAAAGTGGATTTAACTCCATATTTCTGTAGTAGCTCTAAGATTTGAGGGGTGTAGGTTTCGTTTGGTCCATCATCAAAGGTTAGAGCAATGGCTTTTTTTTCTGTAGGCAAGTCCCAAATAGCTTCTCCCCGTTTTTCATAATAATCGCGGTTTTTTTGCCGGATCGTTACTTCATAAGAGGTAGGCTGCTCGATGAATAGCTTTTGTTCATCAAGAAGCGATTTTGCTTGTGTTGCTTGGGGAGTATCAGAGAAAGCTTGTATAGCTAGTAGGACTATGACAAAGAGCAGGAAGAATCTATCGCTGATTTTACGTAGCATAAAGGGCTCCTTTCTGATCCGCCTTTTCTTCTTGAACGTCTACGTGAATTTCTTACATAAACGTTAGTATGCGCTTTTTTTAGCAAAGCATGAGACATACAAGGAAGAAAGAAAAAAGCTCTGCCAGTAAGCAGAGCGTTTGATTTCTTATTTGTAGTCACCGATCAGATAATTATAGAATGGAGCATCTACATAAAAAGGATAGGAGGTAACTTTTACCTTAGGGTCAATCTTCTTAAAACCAGCAACAACTTGTGCGGATTTCTCCTTTAACGAGAAGGATTGAGCCACATAATTGTCTTTTTCCATATAGTTATTGGTAATCTGTTTATACCCATTCATTTCATTCAGCGAGAAGTAGAGTGGCTGCCACCAAGATGAAATAAGCAAACCAGTCTGATTTTCCTTATCTTTTTTTGCATACGAATGAATGATTTTGTCAAAGGCTTCTTTATCAGCTACAGATGTGAATTCAAAACTGATATCGTATTCTTTGGAGTAGGCGATGTATTTACCGTTATCAATTTTTACTACTTGATAATCAGGAGTGATGACAGGCTGACCCCATTCGGCTAAATAGATAAAAGCAGATGTTTTCGGCTCTAGTTGTACTTTTGCTACCAACCCCTCACTTTTTAGCAAACCGATCAGTTGAATGGCATGCTGTATGTCACTATGACCATAGGTGAGTGAAAGAGCCGGGTCAAACCGTGGGGCGAATCGTTTATCCTTGAGATTATACCCTGTGACGATATCTTGTTTAAGTGCCTCGTCCACGATCTTTTGCAATTCTTCAGCTTTGATTAAATTGGTGGTTTTCCAGGAATGAGAAACCTTACTATAAATATCCTCATCAGTTGTTAGACCTAGAAAATGCTTATACTCTCCTTTATATTCGAGTACTTTTCCGATCAATAAAGCTGCTACATCAGGCGAAACAGCTTGATTTTTGATAACGGTTTGAGCAAGAGATTCTGGGAGTAGCTTTGTATCGATTGCCACAGCAATCTCTTGCGCTGCCTTCATAGGAAGCTGACCTGTTTTATAGGAGAGGGCTACAGAAGCAAAGGCTTTTTTTATTTTCGCTTCCGGATACGTATAAGCTAATTCTTTCAGACCAGCAGCACGGACCGTATACGAGATGGCATCTTGAGCGGTTAAGGATTCATTTGGCTTTAGTGTAGTGGCATTAACGATCCCTTGTTCTTGCAGAGCACTAGCGGCCTGTGCTAAAGTAGAACCCTCTTTTACATCAGTAAATGAGATTTTCCTTTCTTTTGATGGTTGTAAAGCAAGTATAGTCGATAGAGCTTGTAGATAATCAGCGCGGGTTACCTGTTTTGAAAAGGTTACCTGATAATTGGTCTGTAAGA
The DNA here is from genome assembly GCF_026891775.1 of Brevibacillus halotolerans. Classification (NCBI taxonomy): domain Bacteria; kingdom Bacillati; phylum Bacillota; class Bacilli; order Caryophanales; family Paenibacillaceae; genus Brevibacillus; species Brevibacillus halotolerans. Next base: position 140,140 of record NZ_JAPTNK010000012.1, on the reverse strand, counting down.
ATTGGGCATATTCATTCAAATGAGGGGCAGTGACGGCCGAAGATGTCCCCTGAGTGGCAAGCAGTAAAGTCTCCTTGGCATAAACAGATGGAGAAGCTGTTAAAACACTTAAAGCTAAGACAAAAGCTAGTCCAGGCTTTTTCATTGGATGCAGGGTTCGTTTCATGTTAGTTTGACCTCCCAATTTAGATGAATTTTAACTGAACTAAACTTTTTACGAAAAAAGGTTTCGTTTGCTACCTGCCAGTAAAATCCATAAAATTACAATAAAAAGACGTTTTTATACTCATATTATAAAGGGATAGAAGAGCTTTTTAAAAGGATTATTTTTTCGGAATGTAAGTAAAATGCATTAAAAATTCTGTTTATTAATCAAAAAAAACAATTTAACTGGCTAAAATACGTACAATGTTTTGTTTTAGCTTGATTAAATTCGGATATTAAAATAAAATAAGATTGCACCGATCAATTGTTGATTTCTTTTTGGTAATGTTGTGTTTTGTGATATTCTGACAGACTACATATGAGTTAAGACAGAAAAAAACAACAGGGAGGTTTCTTATGCATAAGTGGGAAGCTATAGATGAAGCTAACAAATACATAAAGGAAAGAATAAATCAAACACCAACCATTGGATTGATTCTAGGATCGGGCTTAGGTGAATTAGCGGAAGAGTTAGCTGATGCCATTGTTATTCCCTATCAAGAAATTCCTCATTTTGTGATGTCGACAGTGGATTATCATGCAGGTAAACTTATTGTTGGCAAACTTGAAGGGAAGACGGTTGTTGCTATGCAAGGCCGCTTTCATTATTATGAGGGTCACAGTATCGAATCGGTAACATTTCCGATTCGAGTAATGAAAATGCTGGGGGTTGAGCAACTTATTTTAACTAACGCCAGTGGAGGCTTACATATCGACCAGCAGCCAGGGGATTTAATGTTAGTGACGGATCACATTAACTTAATGGGGATAAATCCGTTGATCGGGGCTAATGATGAAAGGCTGGGAGATCGCTTTCCTGATATGAGTGACACCTATTGTAAATCCTTAGCTCAGTTGGCAAGGCAGGTAGCGACACAGATAGGTGTACCTTTAAAAGAGGGTGTCTATGTGGCTTTTACAGGGCCTTCCTTTGAAACGCCAGCTGAAGTCAGAATGGCACGGACAATAGGTGGAGATGCAGTAGGTATGTCAACAGTACCAGAGGTGATTGTAGCCAAGCATGCTGGTCTTAAAGTGCTGACTATCTCATGCATTTGCAATTTAGCTGCTGGTATTCTGCCTCAACCTATTACGGCTGAAGAGGTTTATGAGGCAGCAGGACAAGCAAAAGAGAATTTTTCTAAGCTTCTACGAGGCATCGTGGAGAATATGTAAGTCACAAGGTTATAAGAGTAGGTATTAAATAAAAAACAGAGGTGTAAAGTCATCATGGATTTTCTTCGAGGCCTCCTTGGGGTAATTGCAGTTCTATTTATTGCATTCTTGTTTTGTAACAATAAGAAAGGAATTAGATGGCGTCCGATTGTTGGAGGATTAGCTATCCAGTTTCTGTTTGCATTCATTGTGTTAAAGTGGGAGGCAGGTCGAGCTGTACTAAGTAAGTTCACTGACGTAATGAACCATATTATTGGTTATGCGAATGAAGGAATCAAATTCCTTTTTGGCGGGCTGTACACTCCTGATTCTAAAATTACGTTTGTCGTAGCATTTAATGTTGTGCCAATGGTTATTTTTTTCGCAGCTCTGATTGCTGTTTTGTATTATGTAGGCGTTATGCAGCTATTTATCAAATACATTGGTGGCGGTATTTCTAAAATATTAGGTACGAGTAAGGCTGAGTCAATGTCAGCAGCGGCGAATATTTTTGTGGGTCAAACGGAAGCACCTTTAGTTATTCGTCCCTTTTTAAGCCAACTGACACGCTCAGAGCTGTTTGCTGTGCTAACAGGGGGACTTGCTTCTATAGCGGGAACAGTGCTTGCTTCCTACTCTTTACTAGGTATCCCGATGGAATATTTGCTTGCAGCGAGCTTTATGGCTGCTCCTGCTGGATTAGTTATAGCTAAGCTATTCTTCCCGGAGACGGAAAATATAAAAGACCGGGAAATAAAACTGGAAAAAAATGAATCAGCGAATATATTTGATGCAGCAGCACGCGGTGCAGGAGATGGCCTGTTTTTGGCGTTGAATGTAGGAGCCATGCTGTTGGCATTTGTAGCCTTGGTTGCTATGGTGAATGGCTTGCTTGGCTATATTGGAGGACTGTTTGGCCTGGAGATAACCTTGCAGGGGATTTTTGGTTATCTGTTCTCTCCTTTGGCTTTTGCAGTTGGAGTACCTTGGAGTGAGGCTGTTCAAGCAGGTTCTTATATTGGACAAAAAATCGTATTAAACGAATTTGTTGCTTATATTGATATGGCTAAGAACATGGCAAATTTGACACCGAAAACAGTAGCAATCCTGAGCTTTGCGCTTTGCGGATTTGCTAACTTTGGCTCTATGGCAATGCTGATTGGTGGGCTTGGTACACTTGTACCTGAGCGTCGAAGTGAAATAGCTCAGGTTGGCATGAAGGTTATCTTTGCCGGTACATTGGCTTCCTTGTTAAATGGTGCGATTGCTGGGATGTTCTTGTAAGGGGTAAAACCACAAAACGCAGTTCCTTACCTATGATGTAGGCAGGAGCTGCGTTTTTGTATGTAGTCACTTATTTCTACGTCTTCTCATGCTTGGAAGTTTTAGGAAGAGGAAGGAGCTTCCTCGAAAGCGGTATCAATATCCTTATCGTCAATTTCGATATTATATCTGCTTAAAAGCTGTCGCCATTCTACAGATAAGGGCTGGTCTGTGATCACTTTTGTAATGCCTTGAAAGTCAGTAATAAAAGTAAAGCCGGCTTTATCAATTTTAGTATGATCGAGCACTAGGATTTTTTGCTCTGAGTTTTTTAACATCAGTTTTCTAATTTCTGCTTCAAATTCGTTAGAATCTGTAGCGCCTCGTTGAAGATGAAGGCCGGTACAGGAAACGAAGGATGCATCGGCAAAATAATGAGAAAGGGCTCTAGTTGCTGAGTGGCTAACATACGAAAGGGAGCGGCGTTGTAGAGTGCCACCCGTGGAAATTAGCTTTACATGTTCAGCATCCGATAGCTCTAGCTCGACCTTAAATGAATTGGTGATAACCGTAAGATTCTGTTTATTTTTTATTTTTTTGGCAATATATAATGAAGTAGTGCTGGAATCAAGCATGATTGTATCGCCGCTTTTTATGAGCTGAGCGCATTTTTCTCCTAGTTTTTCCTTTACCTCGACATAATAGCTTTCACGTACCCAAAGTGGGAAATCAGAGCGTAGTCCATCTTCTAAAATAGCTCCTCCATATGTACGGACTAAAATGCCTTCCTTCTCTAATTTGTCTAAATCACGACGTATGGTCTCTTCAGAAACAGAGAATTGTTTACTAAGCTCTGTTACCATGACATTTCCTTGTTCAAATAGCATGCTCATGATTTTTTTGCGACGTTCGATTGCTAACATAATACCTCCCAAAACAATGATCTAATCCCAATCGACCTACAGGTATGTCTCTTGCCAAAAAGGATACCAAAAATAACGTTGTAAAAAAAGATAGAAAGAAAAGAAATTTGAATCATTATTTACAGAAATCCAGATGAAGTGTCGAAAAAGTTTTGACCAAAGAGCCGGAAGCAGTTGAAAATAAGTATACAGATTAGTAAAATCAAGGTATCAGTCAATAAAAATGTTAGATTATGTGGTTTTATGTGACTTTTGATTAGTAGCAGAAAATTTTTTGTTTTTTTGCTATAACAAAGATAAGACAAATCGTAATCTTACGTCATTCAAATTTGAATCGACTTATCAAATAGGGGGAGGCTCTCACATGGCGACGTTTATTCAATCGGTCCGTTTTGAAGACAATATTTTATTTATTTTAGATCAGACGAAACTTCCAACTTTGAAAGAATTTTTAGAAATAGACAACATAAAGGATGCCTGGGATGCCATTAAGGAGCTAAAGGTAAGAGGAGCTCCTGCGATTGGGATTGCTGCCGCTTATGGACTACTGTTGGGAATTCATGATGGACCTGAGGACTCCTTTGAAGCCTTCTACGATGCATTCACAAAGCATAAAGAGTACCTCGCGTCGTCACGACCTACAGCAGTTAACCTATTTTGGGCATTAAACCGTATGGAGCAACGAGCTTTGGCTGACCAGAACCTACCAGTGGCTGAAATTAAACAGCGTCTTGTTACAGAAGCGCATGCGATTCGTGATGAGGACGAAGAAACATGCCGGATGATTGGTGAACATGCATTGACGTTGTTTGAGGATGGCATGGGTGTGTTAACGCATTGTAATGCTGGTGGAATTGCTACGGCACGTTATGGCACAGCACTTGCACCTATTTATTTAGCAAAAGAAAAAGGCTGGGATATCAGGGTATTTGCCGATGAGACTCGTCCCTTGCTGCAAGGAGCTCGTCTGACAGCATGGGAATTACAGGAAGCGGGTATTGATGTTACGTTAATTACGGATAGCATGGCTGCAATGGTGATGTCTAAAGGCTGGGTACAGGCAGTTATCGTAGGATGCGATCGGGTTGCGGCTAATGGTGATGTAGCGAACAAAATTGGAACGTATGGTGTAGCACTACTGGCAAAGGCTCATGGCATTCCATTTTATGTAGCAGCCCCAATGTCTACAATTGACCTGAATACCGCTACAGGTGAACAGATTCCGATTGAGGAGCGAGAAGCTGGTGAAATTATTGAAGGATTTGGCAAGCAAACAGCACCCAATGATGTCAAAGTCTTTAATCCTGCCTTTGATGTAACTCCACACGATTTAATAACAGCAATCATTACGGAGAAGGGTATTTTACGAGCTCCTTACGACAATGCATTGACAGAGCTGTTCCAGGTCACTGCAAAAAGCAACTAGATGGACCTACAGGAAACAAGGAGGACAAAACTAATCATGACCGAACCAGCGTACAAACAGATGAAAGATGAAGCTAAAATCAAACAGGATATCTGTGAGATTGGGCGTAAAGTATATGCAAAAGGCTTTGGTGCGGCTAACGATGGAAATATTTCGGTTCGTCTTTCTGCCAACGAGATCTGGATCACGCCAACCGGCGTAAGTAAAGGAGCTTTGCAGCCAGATATGCTGGTCAAAGTAAACCTCCAAGGGGAAGTATTAGAAGGAGAGCTTCAACCAACCTCTGAGATGAAAATGCACTTGAAAGTATACGAAATGCGTCCAGACATTGGCGGGATCGTTCATGTTCACCCTCCGTATGCTACAGCTTTTGCGATAGCAGGCATTCCTTTAGATTTTGCAACCCTGCCAGAATCGGTAGTGCTGCTTGGAACCATACCTTTAGCGAGATATGCGACTCCATCCACCCATGCTCTTCCGGAGTCCATTGCGCCTCATATCATGAACCATCAGGGGGTTTTGCTAGAAAACCACGGGGCACTTACCTGGGGAAAAGACCTGCAAACAGCCTACTATTTGATGGAATCGCTCGAATTTACTGCAAAAATTAATTGGATTGCAAAACAAATGAACGGAGCACGGGAGTTGTCAGTAGAACGGGTACAAGAGCTGGTAGCGTTACGAGAGAAAATGGGCTTAATGGGGGAGACACCAATAGGAGTCATTTGTCCACCAGGAGTCGATGTATGCTCTGTAAATAAACAAGCTATCTCTATGAAGGAACCACAACCACTGACAGTCAAATTAGATGAACAACAAATGGAGGAGCTTGTTAGCAGGGTAACCAAGGCGGTTATTTCCCAGCTACAGCATTCAAAACTGGAATAGGAAATGGTAGTGATAGAAAAAATGCGAAGCCTGTTTTCAAGGTTTTCGCATTTTTCCTTTTGGTTAAAAGTTATGTAAAAAAAAGAATGTATACTATAAAACAGATGTGATAGGATATAGGAATGCTTCTACTAGTAAGTATGTATTTATAGGAGGGGGAATCAGGTGGAAACCGTAAAAAAAACGCATATTTTATCAAATCCATTTATACGCGTTATTCTATTGTCAGGTGTATTTTTACAGCTAGGTACCTGGGTGCGAAATTTTGCTATCCTTTTGTATGTTATGGAAGTTACCAATAATGATCCTTATGCGGTCTCCATGATTTCTGTAGCCGAATTTGCTCCTATCTTTATTTTCTCATTTATAGGCGGGACGTTTGCTGATCGTTGGAGACCAAAAAGAACAATGGTGTGGTGTGATATTTTAAGTGCCGCGTCTGTTTTTGGTGTTCTATTGACTCTTATGTTTGGGTCTTGGAAAGCAATATTCTTTGTTACGCTGTTTTCTGCTATCCTGTCTCAATTTTCGCAACCATCGGCAATGAAGCTATTTAAACAGCATGTTCCAGCAGAACAATTGCAAGCGGGAATGGCGATGTTTCAAACGCTGATGGCAATCTTTATGATTGTTGGACCAGCTATTGGTACCATGGTATTTCAGAGCTTCGGTATCGACGTTTCGATCGCCCTGACTGGACTTGCCTTTTTACTCTCAGCAGCGGTGCTTTATAGATTACCAGCTGATCTGAAGCCGAAGAAGATTGATGCTACCACTGGTATTTTAAAAGAGATGACTGACGGATTCCGTTACGTTTGGTCAAAAAATGTATTACGGACGCTCAGCTTATGCTTTATGATGGCAGGTTTAGCAGTGGGGCTATTACAGCCTTTGGGTGTATTTATTGTAGTGGAGCAGCTAGGATTGCCTAAAGAGAACCTCCAGTGGTTTTTGATGACCAATGGTGCGGCTATGCTGGTAGGTGGGGGATTAGTTATGGCGATCTCTAAAAAAATCTCTGCTCAAAAGCTATTAGCTATCGGGATGATTAGCAGTGCAATTTCGGTAATTGGCATTAGTTTTTCACAAAATTTTATGCTGGCCCTTGCTTTTCAATTTATTAATGGATTGTTTTTCCCCTGTATTCACATTGGGGTCAATACGTTGATCCTAATGTCTGCGGAAGAAGAATTTGTTGGTCGGGTCAATGGCGTGCTTAGCCCTTTATTTTCCGGAATGATGGTCGTAATGATGAGCGTATCTGGTGTTGTAAAAGAAACCTTTACGTTACAGGGAAGCTACCAGCTAGCAGGATTATTTTTTATCATCGGGGTCTGTGCGGTGATTCCGCTGTTTAAACTTCAGCTACAAAAGCTGGAGCATACAGAGAATACGTCTCAGCCAGCCTCTGAACCACAGCCGGAATAGTAGGATATGCATCGTTTTTTAGAGAGGTGAATAAAGAAAACACACAAGTCAGCTTGATTTACTGGTTTGTGTGTTTTTTTATTTATATGCAAAGGATTAGCTTACATATTCCATTCTAATTGTCTGCCGCCGATAATGTGGTAATGCAAGTGGAAGACCGTTTGTTGTCCATGCTTTCCGATATTTGTTACCACACGGAATCCGTTTTCTTCCAAACCGGCTTCTTTTGCTACTTTTTGAATTGCCAAATGGAGACTACCAATTCGTTCTTTATCTGATTCATCCACGCCCATAACAGAGGAAATATGTTTTTTAGGGATGACTAAGATATGTACAGGTGCGATCGGATTAATATCGTGAAACGCGTAGACATCATCATCCTCGTATACTTTTTTGGAAGGGATTTCACCTTGAATAATTTTACAAAATAAGCAATCCATCTAAAATTCTCCTCTCAAAGTTTAATATTCTTCCTCTTATTGTAGTAAAATTCCAGTGAATTTACTAGTTTCCTTCCTAATTCAGTGCTTTATTTTCTGGGAAACCGCAAAAAGAGGCAAAAATCTAACTTATTATGAATACAAATAGCAAAATCATACATACTAAATAGAGAGGGAATTTGTTACAAGAGTGCGAAAATTCTCAGTAAAATCAAAAACATAGGGCATTTTATATTTCATTTTTTGTAATATTCCTTTACAATGTTAGAAATCCTTTATCCTAGTAGAGAAAGAGAGTGGGGGAAACCATGGCACAACAGGCGACAAAAATGACGGAAAACTTAAATCCGTACGAAATTGTTCAAAAGCAAATTGAGAATGCTGCAAAATTGCTTGATCTTCCTCGGGCAGCGGTAGAGATTTTGAAAAAGCCCAAACGTGTTGTCAGTGTATCTTTTCCAGTGAAGATGGATGATGGAACTGTTCGTGTATTTGATGGGTATCGTTCGCAACATAATGATGCCATTGGTCCGACTAAGGGAGGAATTCGTTTCCATCCACAAGTAACTCTTGATGAAGTTAAGGCTCTGTCTATGTGGATGTCTTTTAAATGCGGTGTTGTGCATTTGCCGTATGGTGGTGGTAAAGGCGGAGTCATCTGTGACCCGCGTACGATGAGTCAGGGAGAATTAGAGCGTGTCAGCAGAGGATTTATGGAGGCTATTCACGATATAGTTGGACCTGAAAAGGATATTCCTGCCCCTGATGTTTATACGAATGCGCAGGTAATGGGCTGGATGATGGATACTTATAGCCGTCTAAAAGGAGCTGTTTCGCCGGGGGTTATTACCGGGAAGCCTCTTATTCTCGGCGGGTCAAAGGGTAGAAATGAGGCAACAGCGCGTGGCTGTGTGTATACGATCCTAGAAGCTTTACATGAAAAGGGCATGTCCCCTAAGGATGCCACAGTAGCAATTCAAGGCTTTGGGAATGCTGGACAAATCGCTGCTAGGCTTTTGCATGAAATCGGGGCGAAGGTAGTGGCAGTGAGTGATTCAAAAACGGCTATTTATGCAAAAGCAGGATTGCATATACCTGATGTTATTACAGCCAAGGAAGCAGGTTCCCTAGGAAGTGTAGCCGGAGCTAGTCTCATTGCCCATGATGAACTGTTAGAAGTAGAAGTGGATATTTTAATTCCTGCTGCATTGGAAAATGTGATTACAACAGCTAATGTAGATCAGATAAAGGCTAAAATTATTGCAGAAGCCGCTAATGGCCCAACAACACCAGCAGCAGATGAGGTCTTGCAGCAAAAAGGGATTCTGGTCATTCCAGATATTTTAGCAAACGCAGGCGGAGTGACGGTTTCTTACTTTGAATGGGTGCAAAACCTCATGAATTTTTACTGGTCTGAAACAGAAGTAAATGACAAGTTAAAAGATGTAATGGTGCGTTCTTATCAGGAAGTAGGTCAGATTGCTAAACAATATCAAACAGACAGAAGAACTGCCGCTTTTATGATCTCTTTACTTCGCATCACAGAAGGAATGAAAGCGAGAGGCTGGATATAATTCCTTGCTAACTCAAGCGATTTTTCTTATGATATCTGTATGATATATTGTTCCCCGCCGGAAACTATACCCGGCGGGTTTTGCTGTTCCCCCACGTTCCTGTAGGTGCTTCTATAGTATGTTGATCAGGTTGGTCAGCGTGTTTTATTTAGTCGCCTTTTTTATGCAAAAAGGAAACCCTTTCCTTATCAGGATCGTCACTAACGTTGTACAAAATTTTTTCCTCATGAAGCAGTTGGAAAAGCCTTGTGATTGGAAAGAGGAGGATAAAAGGAATTTATGAAAAGTGTACGTACTATTTCAGCTACAGCAATGCTCGTTGCACTATCTGCTTCTTTGGTTGCTGGGTGTCAGGGAACACCGAATAAAACACCATCTACAGGCTCAGAAAATGCACAAACGGCTGAGACTAAGGGAACGCAGCCAAGTCAGCCAACTGAGCCATTGACAGATCAGAAGGAAAGTACCGGAAATGAGACTGAAGGGGCATCCTCAGGAAATACTTCAGCACCGGCTACCTCATCGGAAGGGACAACAGTAAAGTCAGGAAACAAAGCACAAGCAGTGTCTCCAGAGAGTATACAGGTACTAGTTAATAAACAGTATAAGCTACCAGACAGCTATAAACCTCAAGATCTTGTCTATCCAGACGTTCCTTTTTTGTTTCAAGAAAAAATTGAAAAGCGTATGATGCGTCAAGAAGCAGCAGATGCGCTTCAGCAATTGTTTGCTGGTGCGAAGCAGGAAGGCATCATGCTGGCGGGCGTATCCGCATATCGTTCGCATACAACTCAAACAAACCTATTTAATCGTTATGTGAAAAAGGATGGGGAAGAAGCGGCCAAGAAGTACAGCGCAGAGCCAGGCCACAGCGAACATGAAACTGGACTTGCCATTGATGTTTCCGGAAGCACAGGAAAATGTGCGGCAGAGGACTGTTTTGAGGGTACTCCTGAGGCCGTCTGGTTAGCTGATCATGCGCACGAATATGGATTTATTATTCGCTATCCAAAAGGCAAAGAAGCCATCACGGGCTATCAATATGAGCCATGGCATCTGCGTTATGTTGGGAAAGAAGCAGCAGGTGAGATTCACGATAAAGGTATAACACTTGAAGAATATTCAAATACTCCAACAGCATAAACTCATCAATGAAATATTTTTTTACGTTTTGTTGGGTAAAAATGTGACCCTTTTGGATTGTTACTCGTCTTATTAGATAGGGGAGTGCCCCCTATGTAAGGAGTGAGTTACATGAATATGAAGTTACAATCGATCACGGCTAGCTTTTTAACAGCGAGCATGCTGTCCATAAGTCCGGTTTGGGCAGAAGAAATGACTAGCAGCATGCAAACCAAAAGCAAAGAAGTTGTGACCATACAAACACCTGAGAAAACACAATCAAACATACAAAAAAAGATAAGAAAACCAAAAAATGCTTCCATGAAAAAGTCTACTCGTGGAAACATTCAATCCGATAAAAGGTGATTTGTATTCTAAGTCAAAAAAGGCGAGTGTGCACAAAAGAAGGCACACTCGCCTTTTTTATCGAAAGCCTGAAAGATGTACTCAAAAGGATTATTGGTTGCCCTCCAATAAATCTAAAAAACATTGGAAGGCTTTAGAAATACGTTTTTTACGATGATATACAATTTGACGAAATACTCGGATATCTGGATGGGTAAAGGGAAGGATGCTGAGCTTTCCTTGCTTTACTTCCTCAATCACTGCAAGCTTTGGCAATATCGAGACCCCTAAACCATACGAAACACATTGCTTGATAGCTTCTAAGCTGCCAAATTCGTAGGATAGCTCCGTTTTGACTCCGTTCTGTTGAATTACTCTTTCTAACATATCTCGGTAGCTACAGCCCTCTTCGGTCACTATCATGGTTTCCCCTTCAAGATCATGAACGCTGATTTGTTCTAGGGAGGCTAAGGGATGATGGGGATTGCCGATTAGGACAAGCTGTTCTTCTGTTAAGACATGACAGATCAAATCGGGATCATTATGCTGTCTGTCCATGATGATTGCAATATCATAAGTGCCATTTTTGATACCCTGAACCAGATCACGGCAAATTCCTGGCTGTAGAAACAGCTTTAGACGTGGATGCATCCGACGAAGGGCTTGTAGATGAGGAGGCAAATAAAATGCCGCTAATGACTCGACTGTACCAATCGTTAGCAAGCCAGTTAACTGGGTTTGCTCGGATAAATTTTCTTTTACCTCATCTAAGAGAGCTAAAATCTGTGAAGAATAATGTAGGAGCTCTTCACCGCTGTCTGTTAATTTAATTTTTCGACCATAGCGTTCAAATAAACTGGTTTGAAACTCTTCTTCCAGCCGTTGGATTTGAGTTGTGACGCTTGATTGGGCGTAGCCTAGTATCTCTGCGGCTCGTGTAAAGCTTTGCTGTCTGGCCACCTCGCGAAAGGTTCGAAGATAATAGATGTCCATATTTTCCCTTCCCATCAAAATTATCGATTGAATTTATCAAATATTATAGATAACACCGATAGAAAAGTATATGGTAAAGTGAGGTCAACTACTTTCAGGGGGACTCATGATGACAACGCAAAGTCTAACAGCTCAAACCTTACAGAAGACGTTGACCTTACCTCAAATTGTGGCTTTATACATTGGAGCAGTGCTTGGTTCAGGAATCCTGCTAATTCCTGGAATAGCTGCTGAAATGGCTGGGCCCGCGTCTTTACTATCTTGGATAACGATGTCATTGGTCATGATACCAATGGCGATTACAATGGGACTCTTATCAGCCATATATCCTAGCGCCGGGGGCGTTTCTCATTTTGTCAGACTCGTTTATGGTCATCGCTTTGGCAATTTAGTTGGTTGGTTCTTCTTATTGTCAGTTCCCATTGGCGCACCAATTTTGGCAGTAACCGGTGCTACCTATGTAACCACATTACTAGGCTGGGAGCATAGCCGTGTATATCTAATGGCAGGCCTAATAATCGCTGTTGTTGTAGGCATGAGCTTTTTGGGGATGCAGGTGACAGGACGTTTACAGACGATTGTGGTTTCCTTTATTCTGGCCATGTTAGTAGTAGCCATTGCTTCTGCTGTACCACACGCTAAGATTGAGGCCTTCACACCATTTGTTCCTCATGGCTGGCTTTCTATTTTTCAATCGGCTAGCTTATTGTTCTGGTGTTTTATTGGGTGGGAAGCAGTAACTCACCTATCAGAAGAGTTTATTGATCCAAAGAAAAATGCCATGAAGGGGGTCATGATTAGCTCCGCTCTAATAGCTCTGCTGTATGTAGGTGTAGCCATCATGACGATCGCCACCTCTAGCTATGGTACAGGTATCAAAGCTTCACTCAGCACGATGGTTCAGTTAACGTTTGGTCAAGTGGGGGGCTGGGTCGTTGCGATTACCGCTCTGTTTATTTGTCTAGCTACTGCCAATGCTTATGTAAATGCAGCCGCCCGAATAGCTTTTACGTTAGCTAAGGAAAAAAGTGCTCCTGCCTGGATGGGTACCTTGCATTCACGCACACAAGCTCCATTAGGGGGACTGCTTTTTCTTAGTGGTGGATTTGTACTAACGCTACTGTTACTCGCAAGTGGAGCGATCTCACTAGAGAAGCTAATTCAGATACCGAATGCTACCTTTATGGCTACATATCTAGGCGGGTGTCTTGCTGGGATCAAGCTTTTGCGCGGCAACAAAATGGGACATGTCTCTGCATGGATTTCTCTAGTGGTCACCCTGTGCTTATATCCTTTTCTGGGGTGGGGTGGCTTGTACCCTATATGTATTTTTCTATTAGTGCTTATCTTTGATAAAAAGCAGGGTAAATCTGCATAAAACATCGTCAGATGCCTAAGGATTCTTTCTCTCAGCAAAAAGACCCACGAATGCCAGTGCTTCGTGGGTCTTACTATAGTATGTACCTATAGATCTAATGAAGGAAGAAAGGTTACCAAGTCTCTTTAAAGTTACCTACAATACGTTTAATTGGTGCCACTGTGATAAAAGCTTCTGGATCAGTAGTAAGCACTATCTTTTTGGTTTCCGACCATTGGTGTTTTACAATAACGCACATTAGTACCTGTTTGTCCTGATGAGTATAGGCACCGCTCGCATTCCAAATCGTCACACCGCGTCGGACAACTGATTTTGTGATCGCTTCAGCTACTTCGTCTCCTTTTTTGGAAATAATAGTAACTGTGATCCGATCGATATGATTGAGAACCAAATCAACTGTACGAGATCCAATGTACATAGAAATGATGGTGTACATCCCTAACTCCGGATTACCAAAATAGGAGGAAGCTATCACGATTAGTGCATTTATACACAGTCCAAAAACGCCCATCGGGATTTGAAAATACTTCACAGCGATTCTGCCTAAAATGTCCGTTCCGCCAGTTGAGCCACCTACGCGAAGGATAAAACCTGTTCCCATACTTGCAATTAGCCCACCAAAAACGGCACCCAGTAAAATATTGTGGGTCCATAATTGCTTTTGTGGAATCACATTGAGAAAGATTGAGATACAAATAACTGCGTAAATGGTATAGCAAATAAATTTCTTGCCGATTTTAAGATAACCGAGAATCAATAAGGGAATGTTTAGTACAAAATATAAAGTACCAACACTCATCCCTGTCAGTCGAAATAGAAGCGTACAGATTCCGGTTAAACCACCAGGTAAAAGCTGATGGGCGGCAATTAGCGTATTGGCTCCAAAGGCAAATACTGCACAACCGATTAAAATGCCTAGTAGATCACGACAAACACACCAAACAGGATGATAAAAAAAGCGTTTTGTTTTCTCAGGAATGTCAGCAGTACTCATGTCGTTTCGTCTCGTTCTCCATTATTTTTTCTAGTTTGTAATACTCGTATGATTTTACCTAAAGCTATGCCAAGATTCAATAACGATTGAGAGTTTTAACAAGGCAATGATATGAATTTTTTGTGAGAGCTTGCGTGACAGAGAGCAACAATGTCTGTCAGGCTGGTAACATGCGCATATAGGCTAAAAATGCTCCTTTTTCTCCAAATTCGACAACCATCACGTTTGACTGTACGCTTTTGATATGACATCATTAGTAGCAGAAAGGAGGGAAAGTGATGGGACAGTGTATCGGATAGGAGAATTGGCTGTTTTGGCAAACATTTCAAAACGGACTGTGGATTACTACACGAACTTGGGGCTTTTGCAACCGAAGCGGTCTTCTTCCAATTATCGTTATTATGATGAGTGTGATTTGGAAATTTTGCAGATGATTGAACAATGCAAGTCATTACACATGCCGCTCTGTGAAATAAAGGAATTGGTAAGGAATAAACGGGAGGCTCCCAATGCCGAACAACTGTTGGCATTGACTAAGGATGTTAATCAACGTATGCAACAGCTCGAGCAGGAGATGAGTTTGCTGATAAGCCAGATTAATTCTCTGTCGGAAGAGGAGCAACATGAAGTTCGACAAAAACTGTCGGTACAAGGAACCACGCTTTTACACTCTTTATTGCTACTTTTGCCTTACAAGCAGGAAAAAAATTAGAGAGAGAACGACTCGATGGAGGTGAACACCTTAATTCAGCGATGGATTAAGGTAACTGGTTGGAGATATTTAATTTAGTCATGGTGTTTATTTTAATTGCCTTTACTGGATTTTTCGTGGCGGTAGAATTCGCGATAGTCAAGATTCGTACCAGTCGCATTGATCAATTAGTCGCGGAAAAGAAACCAGGTGCATTAGCCGCAAAGAAAGTAATTACCAACTTGGATGAGTATTTGTCAGCATGTCAGTTGGGAATAACGATTACAGCGATGGGTTTGGGATGGCTAGGCGAACCTACTGTACATCATATGCTACAGCCACTTTTTGAAAGCATGAATATTTCAGGTGGAGTGGCCAATACCCTTTCTTTTATTATTGCATTTGGAACCATGACATATTTGCATGTGGTAGTAGGAGAATTGGCTCCTAAAACCTTTGCTATTCAAAAGGCAGAGCGAGTGACTCTGTTATTTTCAAAACCATTAATTTATTTTTATAAAGTGATGTATCCGTTTATCTGGGCTTTGAACGGTTCCGCACGCTTTCTTACTGGGGTGTTCGGGTTAAAACCAGCCTCCGAGCACGAAATGGCTCACACAGAAGAAGAGCTGCGACTGATCTTATCAGAAAGCTACCATAGCGGTGAAATCAATCAAACTGAATTTAAATATGTGAACAATATTTTTGAATTCGATAACCGGATTGCTAAAGAAATCATGGTACCGCGCACCGAAATGGTTGGTCTCTATCTAGATGACCCGATAAAAGAGCACATCAAAACCTTAAAATCGGAACAATATACACGTTACCCGGTTTTTGGCGAGGATAAGGATGATGTAGTCGGGATTGTAAACGTTAAAGATTTCTTCATTCATAGCTTGGGTGAGAGCGAGCTACAGATCACCAGCTTGAAAGAGTTTACTCGTCCTGTCTTAAAAGTAATTGAGACGATTGCAATCCATGACCTCTTAGTTCAAATGCAAAAGAAACGCATTCAAATGGCTATTTTGTATGACGAATATGGCGGCACTGCTGGGTTGGTCACGTTGGAGGATATCATTGAAGAAATAATCGGTGAAGTCCGTGATGAATATGATGAGGATGAACGCCCACGCATTCAAGAGGTGGGATTAAACCATAAAATTATTGATGGAAAAGTGCTGATCAGTGAAGTAAATGAGATGTTTGATCTGTACATGGATGATGAAGATGTAGATACGATCGCGGGCTGGATGCTTATGCAAAATCCCGATCTACGTAAAAACGACCCAATTGTATACGAGGGCTACGAGTTCCGTATATTGGAAAAGGATGTTAATCACATTAAACGTGTGGAGATTAAGCCTGCTGCTCAGCCAGAAAAAGAAGATTCCGTTGAGAAGGAATAATCTACTTGTAAATTAGCCAAAAAAGTATAAGATGCAAAGAAGGCATTTCTGGATTCGTTTATTCCGGAAATGCCTTCTAATCGTTATTCTAAAAAGCATTGCAAAGATTATCTGGGATTTATATGAACTCTCAATTGAATTTTGGACGTAAACCATGTAACATGTAATACATGGTTTACAATACCTAAGAGTTTATGTAGGCTAAACTTCTGGTGCCTTATCTTACAGGGTAAGCGCAAACCGAGCAGGTCATACATACACATTGGTCAAGAGCATCGTTTTGCTGTTGACTGTTAAGTGAAGCATAGGCTCTCATCCCGTATTTTTTAAAAGGGGCGAGAGCTTTTCAATACTTATTTGGATAAAAAGGAGTTTTAGAGAATGAGTGTAACCATGGACAAAATCGTCGCTCTTGCTAAACACAGAGGATTTGTATTTCCAGGATCTGAAATTTATGGAGGTCTTGCGAATACGTGGGATTACGGTCCGCTTGGTATCGAGTTAAAGAACAACATTAAAAAGGCTTGGTGGAAAAAATTCATTCAAGAATCTCCGTACAATGTTGGTATTGACGCGGCGATCTTGATGAATCCAAAAACATGGGTTGCATCTGGTCACGTGGGCAATTTCAACGACCCAATGATCGATTGTAAAAAATGTAAGGCACGCCATCGAGCGGATAAACTGATTGAAGATAAACTTGCAGAAAAAAACATCGAGCTAGTTGTTGATGGTCTTCCTTTTGAAAAAATGCAAGAGCTTATCTCAGAACATAGCATTACTTGCCCGGATTGCGGCAGCCAAGACTTCACGGATATTCGTCAGTTCAACCTGATGTTTAAAACATTCCAGGGTGTGACAGAATCTAGTACGAATGAAATCTTCCTGCGTCCCGAAACTGCACAAGGTATCTTCGTAAACTTTAAAAATGTCCAACGTACGATGCGTAAGAAGATGCCATTTGGGATTGGACAGATCGGTAAAAGCTTCCGTAATGAAATTACACCAGGTAACTTTACCTTCCGTACACGTGAATTTGAACAAATGGAGCTTGAATTCTTCTGCAAACCTGGCGAGGATATGAAATGGTTCGAGTTTTGGCGTAACTACTGCTTCCAATGGTTGTTGTCGTTAGGAATAACAGAAGAGAATGTTCGTCTTCGCGATCACAATGAGGAAGAATTATCCCATTACAGTAAAGGCACTAGCGATATTGAATATAAATTCCCGTTTGGCTGGGGAGAGCTTTGGGGTATTGCGAACCGTACAGATTTCGATTTGAAGCAGCATATGGAGCATTCTGGGGAAGATTTCTCATATCTTGATCCTGAAACAAATGAACGCTTTGTACCGTATTGCATTGAGCCATCTCTTGGTGCAGATCGTGTAACGCTATCATTCTTGATCGATGCGTTTGAGGAGCAGGAACTTGAAGGTGGGGATAGCCGTACCGTTTTACGTTTCCACCCAGCGTTAGCACCGTATAAAGCAGCTATTTTCCCATTGTCCAAAAAATTGTCTGAACCAGCTATGAAAGTGTTTGCAGACTTGTCCAAGGATTTTGTGGTAGATTATGATGAGTCAGGTTCTATTGGTAAACGTTATCGCCGTCATGACGAGATTGGAACACCACTTTGCATTACGTATGACTTCGAGTCCGAGCAGGATGGCATGGTAACGGTACGTGATCGTGATACAATGGAACAAACACGTGTAGCGATTGCAGATTTGAAAGCCTTCATTGAAGCTAAAATTTCTTTTTAAGCTTGTACAATTGTAGCATCATATGATAAATGGCCTGTAAGAGATTGAGTTCTATTCAAAAAACATTTCTTTCATCAAACCTTTTACTGCTACAAAAAGCCGTTCTCACTACAGTGTGGAGAGAACGGCTTTTTCGTGCAGAGCTTACACGATAGCAGGTTAACAAGATACACTCGGAGATTGTTTGCTTTTTTACGTCCTGCCTATATTTGTTCGATAATAATCTAAAACCTAATATGCCTGTTTTACAATTTACAGGATTCAACAATTGACTATGATAATCTTTATCAACTAAAATGAAGAGAGAATGAGTCTGAATATAGTATAGAAATAACTGCTATTACGATACATAATAGGGGAGTGTTATTTTATGTTTATCGAAACAAAAACGATTATTGTAAAAGAGGGTACTTCAGATTTAGTCGTGAAGCATTTTACTGGGGAAGGCGAAATCGAAAAGATTGAGGGTTTTATCGATTTAAGCGTGCTAGTAAAACGAACTCGTAAGGGCCATGATGAGGAAGTTATCGTGTTAATTCGCTGGGAATCAGAAGAGGCTTGGAAAAGATGGGAAACCAGTGAAGCTCATCTGGAAGGACATCGCCAAAGCCGTGGGAAACCAAAACCAGATCATATCGTAAGTTCATCCCATGGTGTATATGACGTAAAGTCTAGTAAATCTGCCATCGTACAATCATAATTAGGATGTGTTGAAAAGAGGCGCTCATATAGCGTCTTTTTTCATGTTCTTTAACTTGTGATTCTGCTTAAATATACTATTTAAGGTAATTTTTAGAAAAAATTAAGTGAGTCTTAAGGTATATAGCTATAAACTTTTAGTTAGATATGCTACTATATTAGTAAATAAAAGGATTAATTACCTGTTATTAACAAAGAAGATGAAACGGAAAAAAGATCGCATCGTATGCAAAATATCAGAGTAAACCGAGCAAAAGGTCAAATTGATTTTAGGCTAATAGGGTAGTTCGTCATTGAAAAGCAGAATCTAGCGAAGCAATCAGCTTTTTTCAGGTATAAGAAATAGCTACTTGCTACGTATACGAAAGAGATTTTTTGTGCGGTAGAATATAATAAAATTGTGATGATTTTTCTATTAGTTTTCCATATTATTTCTTTATTTTTCTAGTAGAATAAAAAACAGCGAGGGAGAGATCACAAAACCAAGGAAGGAGCGAAGAGCATGTCTTATGAAATTTCATATTTTACTGGACCTGTTTTATTATCGATGGCTATGATCGGCTTCTGGTTCTCTACGGTTTTGGTACGCAAAGATCTTCGCACACAAACCGTTGAGGCAAGTATTCAGGACGTAAGTGAACATCATAAACTATTGAAAAAAATGGATGATGCCACCTATAAAGATGTAAAGCAAAAATTGAAAATGAAATCGAAGAAAAACAAGAGCAACAATAGTGGAACATAGGAGTATCTTACATGCATGTGAATTGGACAATCTAATGCAGAAAAGTGAATAAGTGAGCTCCCAAAGGCTGTCGGATACATTCCGGCAGCCTTATTACGTTGGAAAAGGGTTATGAAACCAGCTCTTTTCACGAGGGTTTAATATAAGCGTTTGGTGTAGCTATCATGTAATAAGTCAGCTACATCTTCTGGGGAAAATTTTGCATGCTCGGCCAACATGACCGCTGGTTTGGGGAGGTTTTCCTTAGGTAGCCAGCTAGTTGGTTGCCAGAGGCCAGAACGTTTAAAAGCTTTAGCACAATGAACAAAGCATTCCATTACCTCTACCGCAATTCCCAATTGAGGTACTCGTTTTTGCACTTGCAATGGTTCGAGAAGCTCCTGATCTGCAATGATCTGGGCTTTTCCGTTAATACGTAATGTTTCTTCAAGTCCTGGAATGACAAAAAGCAAGCCTACGTATGGATTAGATAAAATATTTCGCAGTGAATCTACTCGACGATTGCCAGGGCGCTCCGGTATGAGAAGATGGTGGTTATCTAGTACATGCACAAAGCCAGGATGGTCTCCACGTGGAGATGCGTCACAAAGCCCCTCTTTATTGCTTGTAGATAAAACGAGAAAAGGTGCTTTCGCTAAGAAGGAACGGCAATGCGCATCTATGAACGGAATAACCTTGTTTTTGGCTAGAGGACTTGGTGTACCAATCATTGTAAGCAGTTCTTCTTCAGATCCGATAGTATGTTGAAAGGATTTCATTTAATCAGACACCTCTTTTGAAAATAGTTGCAAATTATTATTATAATGTTCGCTAAATTTTATAAGCAGTATCAATCATATCATATTTTAAATATTTTGGCGTGGTTGGCGTAAAAGAACAAGTGGATTGGAATGGCAGAGCCTCGTTGAAATTATTGAAGCGGTTTTAGGATTAGACAACGACCACAGGTGCGTCCGCATCGTTCATTTTGGAGGAAGAGATTGGACCAAGCATTATCGCTCCCAATCACACTAATTGTCGCACCAGCATGCTATGGAAAAACGACGTCAGTAGGTTTGTGGATTAAAGAAAATCTAAAGTGTGTAGGATGGCTTTCGTTAGATACGCAAGACAATGAATATATTCGTTTTTGGAGCCATCTGATCGCGTCATTGGAAGTAGTGATTCCAGGTGTAACTGAGAAATGTTCTCACATTTTAGATAAAGGATATCAAGATTCGTTTTCACTAATCAAAACTTTAATTGAGCACATGCAGCTCGTAAAAAAGACAGTGGTATTTGTTCTTGATGACCTCCATTTGATTTATCGAAATGATATTTTGGAGTCCCTTACATGGCTGATAGAATATCTCCCTCACCATGTCCACGTACTCATCACAGCTAGAACCGAGCCTTCGCTACCAATCGTGAAATGGCGGGCAAGAGGTCATATTTTACAGCTAGGCGTACATGATTTGCAATTTAAAAAAGAAGAAACTAGGGTGTTTTTTCATGAATGTGCGAATCTTCACTTAACGGATCAGGAAATAAAGATTCTTGTAAGTAAAACAGAAGGCTGGATTGGGGGAATGAATCTCATAGCTCTCTCAATGACAGAGAAAATCGATTTTTCAAAAAGGATACATCAAGTTAATGGCTTACATCGAGACATTTCTGACTTCCTATTTAAAGAAGTGTTTCAACTTTTACCCGATGAATTGCAATTGTTTTTATTGCAAATATCTTTATTGAAAAATATGAACAGTAGCCTCTGTGATACGATAACGGGACGTTCAGACAGCAAAGCATTCTGGAAAAGCTAGAGAAAATGAACCTCTTTATTACTCCGCTTGATGACAATCGTTCCTGGTATAGATTCCACATGTTATTCTCTGAATTTTTGAGAAATCATTTCGCGTATAAGTATCCAGAAAAGGCCTCTGAAGCAGCAGAACATTTTCTCGATGCGTCCCGGCTTATCGAGGAATTGATGCCTTTATTGTATCAAGGCCGATATCACTTACTGGCCGGATGGATTAAGGAATTGCCAGAAAAGTATCTACTAGATAGGTCGAGTCTACATCTCATCAGCACGTCTCTTATCATAGAACAGGAAGGCGTACAGAAAGCAGATAAGTATTTGGAGAATGTCTCCAAGCACTATCAAACAATAAAGAGTACACTTTCAAGAGAAAATATAAACGAGTACGAATTTCAACTATTAGGATGCAGAGGATTAGTTTCACTGTTCAAGGGGGAGAGGCAGACAAATTTTTGCAATTAGTAGAAGAGAAGATAGAGCGTTTTGATCAACGTGCTTTTGAGTTTTTAGGTATATTATACGATGATCGAGAGATAAAGGTGACGGCTAGTCCAAATGATTCACTAAAAGAAGTAATGGATTTTATATCTCGGTTCATTGAAATTGAAGAGAGATCAGCGTATTGCAAAGGAGACTCCACATCTAGGGACTTTGTATAAATATTGGGCGGATATGAAGTATAAGTGCAATGAACTAGATGAAAGCCCAAGTATACGTAAATAAAGGGTATGAATATGCGAATCGTTTCCATATGTTAAAACTCTTCATCTATTCTTCTCTCATACAAGTGAAGATACATCTGGCAGAAGGACGCTGTGAAGCAGCATTCGATATCCTACAGGAATCCATAGAAAAGGCAGCGATTGACCATCCGAATGTGATTAGAAAGGTGTACAGCCAAATGGCGATGATTTGGTTAGAAAACAGGAAGATGCAAGGAAAGCGAATAAGTATATGCAACTAGTACAGATAAGGGTTGACGACGATATACATCCACAACTTGTCATGGAATACCTTGGATTGCTCAAATGTTTCCTAGCGAAAGGAAAAACAACACAGGCGTTACGCTTGCTTAGAAAGGTACTAATGATTGTGAGTGAGCTACGGCAAACGCAAAGAATGACCGTCACGCTTACACATGCTAGGGTAATGTTCCAAATCGGTAAAATGAAAAAGGCCTTTCATTTGTTGGAAGATGTGCTTGTTGAGGTAGAAAAAGAGGGATGTATTCGAATGATTTTGGATGAAGGTAAGCCTATATTACAATTATTGCAACGTTACGTAACGATGAGAAAAAAATCTCTCAGTAGCTCAAATGCCCCCCTATCCCTTACCTACCTGGAGACATTATTACAACAGTTTAAAGAGACAATCCCCCTTAACGAGAAGGAGAACATACTTACCAAGCAAGAAACGGCTATTCTACGTATTTTGAGCACAGGTCTTACCAATGTAGAAATAGCCAAGGAGTTGTGCATTTCAAAAGAAACGGTTAAAACTCATATAAATAACATTTTTAGAAAGCTAGATGTATCTAATAGGGTACAAGCAGCGTCAGTTGTGAAAGAACAGGGTTTTTTTAGATTGAATGCAAAAATTACCATTTTTCCACCCCGCTTTCCCCCATATGGGGGAAGATAGGTTTTTTTTTATTCGGTAGAATACGGACATAAGAAAGAGAGAAGCACAACACACGTCATAGTTTCGAAAAAGAGGTGAAACCATGCAAAAAACGAGTCATCCATTAGAAAAATTAGTTCAGCCTATGGTGGGATTGATTAGTCGGGTTGATCGTCTTCCTATATCCCCTGGAGAACCAGAGTTTCCCATTCATTTATCTTCATTAGGTGACATTTCCCATTCCCTTACTCAGATAAAACTCGCAACGCAAGGAAGGTCCATTAGCGGGTGAATGGACGGAGCGGGTGGTTCTACAGACGTGGCCGAAAGCCGTATTCGTTCGATGGCAGAAGGATTAGAACGTTATTCCAGTTGTACATATGATGAAAGACAGTTCATTTGGGCAACTGCGGATGAGCTAGGCGATGATGCCTTGGATCTGCGAAAAGTGCCTGTGTGCTCGGATGCAGAGCTTCGTCATCCAAAATGTGGAGTCATAAATCCTGTGACGGATGCTCCAATTCGATGGGTGAAAGGAATCTCTTTACTGGATCAAAGAGAGGTATGGGTTCCTGCCATTATGACATACCTTCACCTTTCTGCAGAAAGCATGGGAGAGAGGTTCTGGCTACCGATTTCTACAGGGTGTGCTACCCATGAATCTATCGAGGAAGCCTTAATCAGTGCCATTTGTGAAGTGATAGAACGAGACGCTATTTCACTGACTTGGCTCCAACAGCTCTCTTTGCCACACATTGAATTTGATGAGATGGAACTTGGAAGCAAAACTATGCCGTAACCCATGTGGAGTTAATCCAGGGTTGTAAAGTATTGACTGCATGAACTAATAAGTCCAACCGATGTAGTTAAGCATGCTAAAGAAAATACAAGACCTAGTAATATTCCGCCAGGTTTACCAAATAAAGCACCACATTTGGTAACGTGGAGACGGGTAGTTTCGTTTTTTAGAGTCATTTTTAAGAGGTTTCTGTCATATCATGCAACTTAACAATACAATTTTCGGCACTTTCTAAATGCGTATCGTTTTGAGGAACATTTGCATGACTTTCTATATCTCCTTATATTGGCTCCAAATCCCGACTTTGTAGAGATTATTTTAAGTGCTACTGCTATTCGTATGAGCTTTTTTACAGGAACAAGCTACTAGATTTCTACGTGTCTGTTTTTCGATAAATGATTTTATAACATATCAAGGAACAATTAGGTTGTTTAGGCTGTATGGTATTAAGCTGGACCGCAAAAAGGGAATGTTTTTCCTAATAAGGAGGAATGGTGACTTTATTGCCATTCTTTTAAATTCGGGAGGATAAAAAATGTTGGGTAAAATTGATCATATTGTGGTACTGATGTTGGAAAATCGTTCTTTTGATTCCATGGCTGGAAGACTATATGATCCTCAAAATCCAGCTCCCTTTGATAAAGTACCTCGAAATCAACCCTTTGAAGGACTGGCTGGGAAAAATTTATCTAATCCGATTTCAGTTGGAGAAACAGGGGCAGATCACAAAAAGGTACCGGTGGGAAAAGCCGGCTCATTTATTACCCCTGAGATAGATCCAGGGGAAAGTTTTGAACATGTTTTCTTCCAGCTTTATGGCAAACCATTATCTTCTAAGACTGCATCTTTACCACAAGCAGCGACAATGGACGGTTTTGTTACGGACTATATTCATGTACTACGAGAAAAAAACAAGCCAGTAGATGAAAGACTATATCGTCAGGTGATGGCGGGATACACTCCTACGATGTTACCCGTGTTAAGCAGACTTGCTAACGAATTTGCGATTTGTGACCAATGGTTTTGTTCTGTTCCTAGCCAAACGTGGACGAATCGCTCTTTTCTACATGCTGCTTCCTCTAGTGGTTGGGTAAATAATACTCCTTATGAAAAATGGCTCTTGGGAAATCATGCTGAGACCATTTTTGATCGTATACTTGCACAGAATAGGAAAGATCTCACATGGAGAGTGTATTACGATAAGCTTGATATGGTGTCCTTAACGTTGTTAATTCATTTTCCAAGGCTTTCACGTTATCGGAAAAGTCATTTTTCGTACATGAAGCAGTTTAAAAAAGATGCGAAAGAAGGGAAGCTTCCATCGTATTCTTTTATAGAACCTAGGTTTTTACTAGATGCGAATGATCAGCATCCTCCTCATAACGTCTTACTTGGGGAAAATCTTATATCGGAAGTTTATCAGGCAGTAAGAGAAGGTAAGAGGTGGGATCGAACACTCTTGATTGTTACGTATGACGAACATGGAGGGTGTTATGATCATGTGGCTCCTCCAAAAGCTGTTCCTCCCACGATCAACCAAAAGCCAGGAGAAAAAGGATTTACCTTTGACCGCTTGGGAGTACGAGTTTGTACATTACTTATTTCTCCCTATATTGAAAAGGGAACTGTTTTTCGAGCGAAGAGAATACTAGGCGGTGTGGAACATGATGTACCACTTGACCATACCTCTATTATTAAGACGATTACAAACCGTTGGGGGTTAGGAAACTTAACAGAGAGAGATAGAGCTGCTGTTGATATTAGCCAAGTATTAACCAGAAAAGAGCCAAGAAAGGATTGTCCTATGCTGGGGCCAATTTATGCCATTGAGACCTTTACTTCTGAGCTTCCTTTAAATGATTTACAATATGGGATGATCAAAGGCCTTTCTTCGTATTATAACGTGCCTATGCCTAAATTGAATAAGGTGTCAGAAGCGCTGCCTTTCCTAGAGAAACTTGTCAGACATATGGATTTATAGAAAATACAGGTTCATAAATGGTTCTCCTTTTGATAGAAAGAAACTAATTATACTCATGTGTATCTCCTTTTTTATCAATTATTACAGTAAAGCAACATTGTTTACCATAAAAAACCTCCGATTGGATGTTGCCCTTAGATTTACCAATTATTTAAAATTTAATTTATGTCGTGATCGAAAAAATGAATCGGCACGTTCCTGTTTGTGGCTTCGTTGCAAAAGTGGCGACAGAAACTGAGAGGAAGACAGAGAAAAGCACTATGTTTTGAGCGATTGGCTAAATATAGGATGTATCTACAAGAACAGTTCCTTTTTTGACATAGTAACAAGTGGCATTTTTGTGTGGAAAAATGGTACGAAATACAATGTATATCTTCCTTAACATAAAACCTCTGTAGGAAACTATAGAGGCTTTTTAGATTTGTAAAACAAATAAAATATTTCCTATCAAAAATAATTCACAGGCTTTTAACGAATAGGGACTGGTCAATGATTTACAATGTTGTATAAGGTTTGTATAATTGTGATGGTTTGTGATTGTTTGATTTATTTATCAAAAATATATTAACAAAGGTGATAACATAATATGGGAAAAAGCTTTTTGTTTTCGAGTTGGTTTCGCACAAAGATCGAAGAATCTCCACAAACAAAAATGTTTAAAAAACAGATTGCAAGTA
The DNA here is from genome assembly GCF_026891775.1 of Brevibacillus halotolerans. Classification (NCBI taxonomy): domain Bacteria; kingdom Bacillati; phylum Bacillota; class Bacilli; order Caryophanales; family Paenibacillaceae; genus Brevibacillus; species Brevibacillus halotolerans. Next base: position 113,821 of record NZ_JAPTNK010000012.1, on the reverse strand, counting down.
TCCAAGTCAGCATGAATATAAAGCACTCTGAAATTGAAACTCAGATGAATATGATTCGACTAAGCCAAGAGGATTTAAAGATAGCGAAAGCATTGCAACCAATGATTGCGACGCATATCCATGAGATTGCCAAAACTTTTTATAAAACAATTCTCAGTGTCCCTCACCTTAAGCAAATATTGACCAAGCATAGTACAGTAGAGCGTCTCGCAAAAAGTCTGGAATTACATTTGATGGATATGTTTGATGGCCATATAGATGATGTGTTTTTACAAAAGCGTTTCAAAGTGGCAGAGGTACATGTACGTATTGGTTTGGAACCAAAATGGTATATTGCAGCGTTTCAAAATGTTCAAGAGCATGTATTGCGAATTATTTTTGAGCAAATTTTAGATAAAAAGCAATTATTAGAAGCAAGTAGTGTTATTTCAAAGATGTTTAATTTTGAGCAGCAGGTTGTCATTGAAGCGTATGAAAAAGAAAATAAGCGACGCGAGCAAGAGTATCGGGGACGGGAGCAAATTCAAACCAAAATGGCGGATATAAGCCTTATGCTTGCCTCATTAAGCCAGCAAACCACTACTTCTGTAGAACAGTTGATTTCTAGCGGTCAAGATATGAATATAGCGGTTCAGCATAGTGCAGACAAATCTAAAGAAACCCTTCAATTAGCGAGTGAAGGACAGCAACGAATGAAAGAATTGGAGTCACGTATTCGAGATATCAATAATGGTATGAATGATATGGAAGAGTTGATTGAAAAGCTTAATCACTCATCGAATGAAATTCAAAAAATTGTCAATCTTGTACAACAAATTGCAGAACAGACAAATCTACTTGCGTTAAATTCAGCGATTGAAGCAGCGAGAGCTGGAGAGCATGGACGTGGTTTTTCTGTCGTCTCACAAGAGGTACGTAAACTTTCCGAACAAACTAGACAATCCGTTCAAGATGTATCTTCACTTATTGCCCAATCGAGTCAATTTATGCAAGAAGTAGTCTCCTCCATCCGTCACATCCAACTCCTAGTAAACAAGGGACAAAAAGAGTCAGATCAAACCGAAGCAGCACTTAATCAAATCGTAATTTCCATGCAAACAAGTATAACCGAGATTGACCGAGCTACTGCGAAAATGGCACAATTCATTGAAGATGTCGAAATGATAGGGAATTCAACTCATAAAGTTTCTGAATCAGCCCAATCATTAAATCAGTTACAAGAAGCATTAGAGCAACAAGGCAACAGATAGCGCTTTAATCTGACAAAGACGACATATAATAAAACAGGCAAGTTACACAATGCCAAACTTCATTGGTAACTTGCCGAAGATTTACGATCATTTATTTAAAAAAACGAATGACATACATGATTAGTGATAGCACAACGCTAATGATAATACATGTAACTACAGGAAAATAAAAACGAAAGTTCTCCTTTTCTACTACGATGTCACCCGGTAACCGCCCTAGATTCAGAAATCGACCCCCAACTTGCCAGAGTAAGCCAACTACAATCAGGACAACACCGATCACGACTAAGGTTTTCCCCATATGTACTCCTTTATTTGCACCATAACGATTCGGAATTATTCCCAATTACAAAGCGTTTTGCTTGGAAAGCTGAATCATTTGATACACGTCTACTGGTTTTTTTGTTTTCTCTTGAAAAAGATGCCCATTTTTTACATGATCAATGTACAATATTCCATCCAAGTGGTCCATTTCGTGCTGAATACAACGTGCTTTATGTCCGGAAGCCTCGATGATTTGCTCTTCACCCTGACGATTTAATGTTTTTACTACGATTGATTCAGCTCGCTTCACAGCTCCATACATTCCAGGCAGGGAGAGGCAAGCTTCATATTCAAAGGTTTCTCCCGATTGAGAAATCATTTCTGGATTAATTAATTCAACTAATCCGTCACCACAGTCTAGGACTGCTATTCGTTTCAAATAGCCCACTTGTGGCGCAGCCAAGCCTGCTCGACCAGGGTCAGCATATAGAGTATCGATTAAATTTTGTAATAATTTTTGTTCACGATCTGTGATACTGGTAATCGGCTTACATACCTTGCGCAGCACAGGATCACCCAGTTTTCGAATCATCAATTCAGCCATGTTAAAAATCAATCCTTCCATTTCGATCTTCTTATATTGTTTTTTCAGGGCTTACAGTACTTGTTTTACAAAAGGTCTGTAAATTTATGTATTTATTCATATTATACGTTTTATTAGCTTGTTAGGGAAAGGGTTACTATTGTTGATAGGTAATTTACCTAATTAAAGATGCTATGTGAAGTCTATAAAGGCTAATACAGAAAATAAACAAGGGACTGTCTACATGGGAAGGACAGCCTCTTGTTTATTTTTTAGATCCCTTGATTATCTCTAAGCTCAACAATTGTCCCTTCAGGAGCGAGCAATTTCAGTAATCGCCCATTTTCAACTGTATAGATTTCCTGTCCATCCTTCATTTTAAGGCGATAACCTAAATGCTTCATTCTTTGAAGCTCTGTATCCAAATTTTCTACCCATAAACACAGATGTACAAGTCCTTGGGTATTGGCGTTAGGAGGATCAAGTAATTCTCCCGTTTTCCCAGTTTGGAGCTCGATATAGAAGGAATCTAGTCTTAACCAGGTATTAAAATCACGTTGGTGAAAATGAGGTGTTTCCTGAATCAGCTCAAATCCTAAAGCTTCTTGATAAAACCGCAGGGACTCTTTATACGTATTGGTTTGGATACAAATATGATGAACATATTTTCGACTCATAACATTCTCCTATAACTAGATGTTGTTTTACAAGTGAGCTTAAAACGTGACCATCGCTCCTTATGAAACAAATCAATCTTAGTAGTCAATCTCTTCCCAATCCTGTAAATTCGTATTTGATTCTGATAATAGCTCAGTAAAGGACGAGGCAATGTAATAAATAAAATCTGGGTCATGAACATACGCGATAATCTGCCCAGCTCTTCCGTCCGGGGCTGGATCATAATCTAGCATAAGATATAGACTGCCACCTGCTAATTGAGCGAAGGGGAACCATTTCTTGTTGAATAGATAAGGTTTAATTCTAGCATCTAATTCGGAAATCTCTTGCTCATCATAATATTCACTGAGGAGTTCATCCTCTTTGCAGAAATATTCTTTTGTTTCTATCATTTCGTCTAGAGAGTATAGATAAAAGGGCTCAATACAGCCTTCGCTATATTCAGGATATAGAATATGAAAATGGTAACCACTCCCATTCTTATAACGATAAAATTCTTTGAAATCTTCAGGGAGCTTGATATCAAAGAGCGTTTCTATCTCTTGCAGGTTTTCTTCGGAAGCACCCTGTAAAGAGAGATAATTGTTATATTCCTCCTGTACATCTTCGCCGACCTTACTCGATAACAATCGTTCAAGCTCTTCAATTCGTGTTTTCATTGGGCTCATTCCACCTCTGTATATAATATTACGGTTGCAGGATTGACAGGTAGGACGTGGTTTTTCGAATCGTATCATTATCTAGCTTTCATACGAGGATATGTAGTACCCATTAATTATACTAGAAGATATGCTGGTTTAAAAAGAGCGTAATTTGTTTAGTGTTTGTAATCCTATTTTGATGGATTGAGGAAGGGTTCCATGAGTATTTTGCTAACATTCTCGTTACTGATTGATGTACGACTTTGAAAAGGATCATCAACTTTAGTGTTGCAGATTCTGTGGCTTCAAACAGAGAACGATCAGGACAGTTCTTATATTCTGATTAGTAAATAGCTTGTGTAATAGGGGACACCGATCTATTAAAAAACTCGGCTAGTGTAGCAAACAATCCCCTGAGTGATGAGTGAATAGGGGTTTGTGCTGACTAATAGCCGAGCTTTATTTCGAAATGGAATGTAATTTTGGACCGGTGGTTGAACGCCGAAAATGCTTAAACAGCTGAGAGCTTAGGCCAGTACAGCTCTACTCCCTGCTTGGTGAGCAATTGTTGATAATCAGCAAGCTTGGCAGTATCCTCCCACACTTCTCTAGGCTGAAATCCTTTTTCAGCACAAAAAGCGGCTAGCATTCCTGCTGACTCTCCAATATTCCATTCAACAGGATGTAGTCGATAACAACCGTTCGTGATGTGAGTGGTCCCAATATTTTTGCAAGCAGGCAAAAGATTATTTACACGAATAGGGATGAGCGCACCCAATGGGATTTGGAATGGCAAGGAGGCTACATCTATATAATTTGTACCTTCCGTGGTTGGATGCAAGTCAATGCGATAGCTGCCAATGCCAATTGTATCAAGGAAACGCTCGGCGCCCTCGTCACCTCTCCATTCTGCGCTCACATGCTGCTCCAGAACAGTAAATGCTGCTTTAATCCGGCGAGATTCTCGAATGTATGGGTACTTAGCTAATCCATCTATTGTTCCCATCACATCTGGACGTAATCGTAATCCAGGATATCCTTCCTTTCCATCTGGTCGAGGTGCCTCTGTTTGCATCCAGTACAATAACGACAAGCTTAACTGCTTTGCCTGATTTAAATGCTTCGAGACCGCTTCTTCTGGAAGGTCATAAATAGGGGCCAGCCAATAATCGTTTTGTGGCCAGTTTACTAGGGTAATATCTGTAGAAAAAGTACCGGGAACAAAATTTAATTGATCAATGATTCTTCGATACGTATATAAAGAAAATTTTTGTGAATCAGGGAACAAGGAGTATTCAATTGGCTGTAATGTTCTGGGGTCGGCTGCCGTAAAGCTTAGCTGACGAGCTGGCCAAAAGTCAGGCTTGTAATTCCGCCAAAACTCGTAGTCTGCTGGTTTATCTATAACGTGGTTTTCTCCTTCCACATAATCCATCGCAAACACATATGTCGAGGCCTGAATGTCAAAGGGTCTTGCATCCCCGTCTATAGCATGAGGCTCACCCGTTTCGTATTGAGACTCAGCCCCAGTGACATATTCGACATTAGCCATAGGTAAAAGATCACCACATTCTGTAGCATCTAGGAAATAGGGGGCTTTTATCGTCAGGGTAATCTCGTTGTCACATTGGGAAAGTGTAACAGAGCAAATGGTATCACCGTGTGTTTCAACTGAAATCGGTTTAAAGCGAGTTAAAATCGTAACTAGTCCACTATGAACATAAGGTGCTAGCATTTCTTCCATTACGGACAAATAGACGCGGGGGTCAGCACATAGTCGACTAACACTACCATTACCCGGATCAAGATTGTATTTTAAACGTGCTTCTGTCGTCAATGGGAAGTGCAAACGGTAGTAGTCCCGAACTTGATTACGAAATTGACGATAGGTTTGGGTGCAACCAAACTGCTCAATCCAACGATGCTCATCAGGTGGTACGGCCTGACTAGTAAATTGCCCGCCAATCCAATCTGTTTCCTCTGTAAGTATTACTTTTTTTCCAAGCCGTGCGGCGCCTAAAGCTGCTGCAAATCCACCTACACCGCCACCGATAATGGCAACCTCTGTTTCTAATTCCTTATGCATCTAAACGACCTCCTTTAGTGTATATGAAAAAACAGGGTATATATTGGTTTTAACACAGAAAGAGGTAAATGAAACCTAAAAATTGTAAAAAATAAAATATTTCATAAATCTAGCTGTTAGGGAGAGCAGAATAGTAGACATAAGGATATTTTGGTGCTGGTACCTGTGAGATTTGCTGAGCCTGTAAAACGAGAAGTTCATTGCCTTCAAATGGTGTCATGCCTAATGTTCCCTTCACCTTTACCCAGCTATCTGTCCTAAATTCCTTGGCAGTGGGCGATTGGATAAGAACTCCGGATACCTGTGCGTCTGCTATACAGCAGGATACATTGTTCGTGTGTTATCACATATTCACTCCCTAGCTTTAAGAAGGTGACTTTTTGTGTAAAAAAGAGAACAATACCTACCACTGTCGCAACGATAAAGGCAAACAGCGTTCGATATCATACCATCTGCGGATCAATAGGAAATGCTGTATATGTTGCTGCCATCACAACAGGATTAATGATTGGACCTGCTAATAAGAAAACCATTCCCACATAAACAGGCATACCTCTATGAATCAACCGGCGCACAATTGGTACAATGGCACATTCACAGACAGGAAAAATAAATCCTAGCAGGGTAGCGAAAGGGATAGCTATTAATGGGTGCTTAGGTGTCCAGTGTCAAACAGTTTTGTCACGAACGAAGGTTTGTAATAATGCAGAAAAAAACACACCAATCAACACAAAGGGAATAGGTTCGGAGCCCGCGAAGACTATTTTGAGGAGGAAAAAGCTGTTTGTATAAAAGCCGATTCTATCTTTTTCATTTCTGACACAGCTAAGTTTTCTAACAAATTGACATCTGTTCTGTCTGTGAACTATACTTTTCTTTGCAAGTAAGTGCTTGCATTCATAAAATTAGGGTGAAAAGAGATGAGGAAAGAATCGACAAATGATAAAATTCTGCAGGCTACGATAGACTTGTTAAAGGAACAGGGCTACAGAGCTACGACTACAAAAGCAATTGCCGAAAAAGCCGGAGTCAATGAAGTGACGATTTTTAGGAACTTTGGCAGTAAAGACAAAATTATGGAAATGATCGTGCAAAGGCACACTTTTCAGATGGACATCATAAGAGATTACTTCACATGGGAACTGGAAGTGGACCTGTTACATATCGGCCAATATTTTTTGCGGCAACTTACTGAGATGCAGGATATTATTTCAATTAGTTTTCGTGACCCGACTGTGTTTGCTGAGCTTGTGAAAAAAATCTCGATCCAGCCAAATCAGTTTAAACAAATGTTGACTGATTATTTTGCTAAAATGAAGGAAAAGGGTAAGATAGCTGATATTGATTGTGTTGCTACGGCAGAATTATTTATTTGTCTCACGACGGGCTACTTTTTTATGCGATTCAGTTTGTGTCGTTCGTTAATTACGTTGAATGAGCAAGAAATAATGCACCATACTATAAACACATTCATCCGAGGGATATCACCTGGGACTCCTTCTGAATAGTTTTGCACGAGATTTGGAGAAAGAGGAGGAGCATTTATGATTTTTAGACCAAAGGACGATAAATTTTTTAGTACGTTAAGCCAGATTGTAAGTATAATTGAGGAGTCTGCTCAGTATTTTGCTCAATTTCCTGAGAAGAACGATGGAGATCTGGTTACCTTCTCTAGTGTCATGAAAGACTACGAGCATAAGGCAGATACACACATACATAAAGTAATTATGGAGTTAAACAAGGCATTTATCACACCTATTGAGCGCGAAGACATCTTGGCATTGGCTGTGAAGCTAGACGACGTACTAGATGGTTTTGAGGAGCTTTCCTCTCGCTTGGAGATTTATAATATCCAGAAGTGGGACGAGCACATGAAGGAGTTTACGATTCTATTGCTGGCAGCTACTAAGGAGATTGCAGGAGCGACCGATCTGTTGTTCCAAAAGAAAATGAACGAGATTCATCCTTATGTAGTAAGAATAAACGATCTAGAATCAAAAGCGGATGCCGTATTAGATAAAAGTATTCGTCAGCTTTTTGCTTCTCAAAAAGACCCGATTGCCATTATGCAGTATAAAGAGATTTATGAGATGTTCGAAGGCGTTGCAGATAGCTGTGAGGATGTAGCCAATGCACTGGAAACGATCATCATGAGAAATGTCTAAAGAAAAGGGGTTCCATGATGGATAGTGTACTTTTTATTTTGGTTTGCATCATCATCCTGGGTTTAACTTTTGACTTTATTAATGGGTTTCACGATACAGCCAATACGATTGCCACTTCCGTTTCTACAAGAGCATTGCCTCCCCAAGTAGCAATTGTGATGGCAGCATTGATGAATTTTTTTGGTGCCTTATTGTTTACAGGTGTAGCTCAAACCATTACAAAAGATATTGTCGATCCTTTTTCTCTTGAAAATGGTTCGATCGTCCTCTTATGCGCCCTTATTGGTGCGATAGCTTGGAATCTAATTACCTGGTACTATGGCATACCTAGTAGTTCTTCCCATGCGCTAGTTGGTTCGATTGCTGGTGCTGCTATCGTTTCAGAAGGTTTATGGAGCTTAAATTACTCAGGGTTTATTCGGATATTGGAAGCATTGCTCATCTCCCCTGTTGCAGCACTGATTATTGGATTTTTAGTTATGTCCTTATTCAAGGTAGTATTTCGCAATTCTAATCTGGCTAAAACGAACAAGGGATTTCGCATTCTTCAAATCATGACGGCTGCTTTGCAATCATTTAGCCATGGAACTAATGATGCACAAAAAACCATGGGGATTATGACGATGGCTTTGATCACAGCAGGCTTCCAGACAACTACAGACATTCCAACCTGGATTCGTGTCTCTGTCGCATTAGCAATGGGACTTGGTACCATGGTAGGCGGATGGAGAATTATTAAAACAGTTGGAGGCAAAATTACCAAATTGAAACCGGTTAGCGGTGCGGCAGCAGATTTGTCGTCAGCCTTTATCATTTTTGGATTTACTTTCCTACACTTGCCTGTTAGTACAACACATGTCATCTCTTCATCCATTATGGGAGTAGGATCAGCACAGCGTGTGAAAGACGTAAAGTGGGGAGTAGCACGACGGATCGTGTTTACTTGGATAATCACTATGCCGATTACCGCACTGTTGTCAGCATGTTTATACAAGGTAGTCATGCTATTTGTGTAAAAGAATACACCTAAAAGATAAAGGAAACCGATCATGTTCATCAAGGACAGAGTCTGTTTGAATGCTACCCTCTCCATGTACCTTGAGGTATATCTTTTAGGTGTTTTTTTTGTGGCAAAAAAGGTATAAAGTAGGGGTAGCGACTATCTAATCATAGAATAGGGGGGAAAACGCAGATGGTAAATAGTCGTTTTGCAGTAGCTATTCATATCCTTTCAATAGTAGCCTCCACTCCCTGTGGACAGGCTACATCAGCATATATTGCTGGGAGTGTTAATACAAATCCTGTAGTAATTCGCCGTATTAGCAGCATGTTAAAAAAAGCAGGAATGATAGAGTCTAAGGTCGGGTCCCCAGGATCGACGTTAACCAAAAGTCCAGAAGAAATAACTCTTCTTGATGTTTACAAAGCAGTACAAAGCCCTGATGAGCTATTCGCAATTCATGAGGAGCCCAATCCAGCATGTCCAATCGGAAGGCAGATTCAACACACCCTGACTGATGTTTTTTTAGGTGCCCAGCAGGCGATGGAGCAAGAATTGGCAAACAAAACCGTAGCAGATGTGTTAAGTGGAATGGGCATGGGTAAAAATGTGACAGAATAGACCTCGTCGTCGAGTATGAGGAGTCTCAATATATTGTTCATTGAAAGCTAGCGATCGGTCTGAAGAGAAAGATTGTTAGCTTTTAGCTTTTTCTAATCAGCGAAATCTGCACATATCAGGAAGGTCAGAGAGCTTTTTTCACCTTGACACTCTACGTACAATAGAAAAGAAGAGGGTGATCAATACATGTTACGAAAGAAAACCATGGCGGAACTTTTAGAAGAGTTTCGCTCTGATGAGCGGATGAAACAAAACATCGTTAACTGGACAACGATTCCGCCTCGCGATCCACAGGTAGTACCATTTCCAGAGCAAATAGATGAACGGATTGCTCAAGCGTTGAGTAGACGAGGGATTTCATCTTTATATACACATCAAGCAACAGCCTTTCGCCATATTCAGGATGGGAAGCATATTGTGGCTGTGACTCCAACCGCTTCAGGAAAAAGCATGTGCTACCACCTGCCAATTTTGCAAACGTTGGCTAATGATGCGCAAGCGAGGGCACTATACATGTTTCCTACTAAAGCCCTTGCTCAGGATCAAAAGAGTGAGCTACATGAATTGATCAATGATATGGGACTAAGCATTAAATCGGAGACCTATGATGGTGATACGCCTGCTGCTATACGGCAAATGGTCCGCAAGGCCGGTAATATTGTCATTACAAACCCGGACATGCTACATTCTGCGATCCTGCCTCACCATACGAAATGGGTCGCTTTTTTTGAACATTTGAAATATGTGGTAATTGATGAGCTACACACCTACCGCGGTGTATTTGGAAGCCATGTTGCCAATGTGATCAGACGGTTAAAACGTATATGCGCATATTATGGTTCTCATCCACAATTCATTTGTACTTCTGCCACTATTGCGAATCCAGTGCAATTAGCAGAACAAATCACAGAGGAACAGATGGAACTTGTAGATAACAATGGAGCTCCGGCAGGAACGAAGCATTTTATATTTTACAATCCACCTATTGTAAATCATCAGCTAAATATTCGTAGGAGTGCAACATTAGAAGCGCGGGACATAGCATCTACTTTTCTAACAAATGGAGTCCAAACAATTTTATTTGCGAGAAGCCGTGTGCGTGTAGAGATACTTTTGACCTATTTACAGGAGCTGATTCGAAAAAAACTGGGGCCCAAAACAATTCAAGGCTATAGAGGCGGATATTTACCAACACAAAGGAGACAAATTGAACGAGGATTGCGACAAGGTGATATTGTCGGGGTGGTTAGCACAAATGCACTAGAGCTAGGTGTAGACATTGGCCAATTACAGGCATGTGTGATTACAGGATATCCTGGTTCCGTGGCTAGTACCTGGCAGCAGGCAGGAAGAGCCGGACGTCGGCAGGATGAGTCTGTCGTGGTTATGGTTGGAAGCTCTTCTCCACTTGACCAGTACATTATTTTGCATCCAGAGTATTTCTTTGAACGAAATCCGGAGTCAGCTCGTATTAATCCTGACAATCTAATCATTCTTGTGGATCATATGAAGTGTGCAGCATATGAACTGCCTTTTACGACAGGAGATACTTTTGGGCGGGCAGAAATAGCAGAAATTCTAGAATTTTTAACGGAGGAGCAGATCTTGCACTTCTCAAAGGGGAAGTGGTTCTGGATGAACGATTCTTTTCCAGCTCATAATATCAGCTTGCGCTCTGCTTCACAGGAGAATGTGGTGATTGTCGATATTACCGAGCGTGGACAGGAAAAGGTCATTGGAGAAATGGATCGTTTCAGTTCGATGACATTGCTGCATGAGGAAGCGATTTATCTGCATCAGGGAGTGCAGTATCAAGTAGAAAAGCTGGATTATGAAGAGAAAAAGGCCTATATTCGCGAGGTGAAGGTCGATTATTACACAGATGCGAATGTAGCGGTCCAGTTAAAGGTTCTAGAGTCAGATTTTGCACGGAAGCAGAACGAGACTGAATTGGCTTATGGGGAAGTAGCGGTTAATGCGATGGCTACGATTTTTAAAAAAATTAAGTTCGAGACCCATGAGAACATCGGATCAGGGCCGATACATTTACCAGAAGAAGAATTGCACACGAATGCAGCTTGGATTAGTTTTCCGGAATCTATTTTACAAACGATTGGTCAAGAGGAAGTAGAGCTTGGGCTGGTTGGGGCAGGACATGTGCTGCAACACGTTGCTCCTTTATGGGTGATGTGTGATCCGAAAGATTTGCACGTGATCTCACAGAGAAAAGCTGTTCATTCGAATCAACCAACGATATTCTTCTATGACCGATATCCAGGTGGCATTGGCCTTAGCGAACAGGTGTATCACCAGATGGAAACCATCCTTGCTAAAGCAGAAGAGATGATTAGCTCATGTCCATGTGCGTCGGGATGTCCTTCGTGTATTGGCTATGTGGAGCGGGATGGAAAAGAGCTAGCACTATCTCTATTGCGAGTGGCGCAAGGGGGAGTAGCGTTTGTCTCTTAAAAATAAATTGCAACGAATGAAAAAGCATCTGACACTCGAAAGTAATAACGAGCAAGCAGATCGGCAGGAAAAGCAGGCAGAGTCCAAACAACAGAGTGATATATCCGCTTCCAGCTTACAAAGACCAGAGCAGTCGGACTGTAAACGAAACGTTTATGAATCACCTCAAATCCAGATACCTTATGCAGATACGTGGCGACGTCTTCAAGCCAAACCATTCTTTGGCGAAGAGGAGTACGCTATGGTACGAGAAGTTCGTTATCCCTTAGACATGATTCATGGGAACTATGAATTTTCGGCGTTACTTGATGTTATTGACAAATGGAACGAAAGCGGCCTAGAGCATCCTCTGTCTGCTGCTAACAAACAACCAGAGGATTTACTATTCTTTGATACAGAAACAACTGGTTTACATGGTGGGGTGGGTAATACCATCTTCTTATTGGGTTATAGTAAATGGGAACAGGACGAGGTGGTCGTTCGTCAGCATTTTTTAACCGATCCTTTTTCGGAAATTACGTTGTATCAGTCATTTTTAGCCGATGTAAAAGAATCCAAGCAACTTGTCACCTATAATGGAAAAGCGTTTGATTGGCCTCAGGTAAAAACACGACATACGCTGGTACGAAACGATGTGCCAGCCTTACCTGTGTTTGGTCACATCGATTTGTTACATGGGGCGAGAAGACTATGGAAAAATGAACTCGTTTCTTGTCGCTTGTCGATCGTAGAACAACAAAAGCTAGGAATCAGGCGCTTGGAAGACATACCTGGCTCACTAGCCCCAATGCTATATTTTGAATACGTCAGAGAGCAGAATCCAGAACATATTGCTGGTGTGCTTCAGCATAATGAAGTGGATGTACTATCCCTTATTACCCTCTATATTCATATCTCTTATATGCTGTTGTCTGCAGAGTCTGTTACGATGTCTATGGAAGAGCGATATGAGGTGGCACGCTGGTATGAGGCGATCGGATCAGAGCAATTGGCTCTGTCACATTACAAGGAAGTGGCTCGTAGCAAGCATCCTTATGCTGGGCGGGCAAAAGCTGCGCTAGGACATATATTTAAGCGTCAAAAGGAATGGGGTAAGGCTCTTTATTGCTATGATGCCTGCTTACAGGACAAAGAATGGGGTACTGAAGAGATTTGTATCGAGGTAGCCAAGATTTGTGAGCATCAATTAAAAGAATATGACAAGGCATATGCGTATACCAAAATGGCCTTCGAGCGCTGGCAAAAGAAAACGTCATATCTGCGGCAAAGGAATAAATCAGAACGCGAAATGTATGAAAAAAGGCTTTTGCGCTTAGAGAAAAAGCGAGAGCAGGTAAGTGAGAGCTTGTTTGATGAAGAGGCTACAAGATGAATTGGGGCTAGGAATGTGCTGTCATTTTATCAACTTATATGGTTTAACAAAGGACGTTTCCTCAGTCGGCTGTAATTGCACTGGTGGGAATGTCTTTTTTTTTGAGATGGAAAAGACAATGCTATAGCAACCTCAATTTTTCATTTCGTTATTTTCCTACGAGGGTATCAGATTATTAAGGAATAACACTTTCTAATCTCTTGGGTCAGGGACTTGCTCGATTTTCAAGCCGAATATTTGTGGGGGATCAATATGATTTACCTGCATGTATACAGAAAGCTGACCTCGATGATGAATTTCATGTTCAGCCATTGCCATTATGATTCTCCAGGCACTGACTTCATAGCCTAAGAGGTTTTTCACCTTTCTGGTTAGTTGCTCAGGCTCTAACTGATGAAGACCTGTCAGAACAGTGTTGTGACAATTCTGTAAATAACCGATAGCTTCCTCCATACTCCGACCTTTATCGGGTTCATGCCCGCAATACTTCCATTCATTATGTATAATCGCATGATAAAACATTAATTCTGCAGAGCCCAAATGCCGGACGATATCACCAAAAGAAAATTTGTGATCGTCTGGACGCCAATCGATGACTTGCTCAGGTATTACCGCTAAAGATTTCAAGGTTCGTTTACGAACACCTTCGAAATTTGATAGTAAATCGTCTTTCGGTATCATATAATCTACCCCTTTCACTCAACATTTCCTCTTTTCAATTATATAGCTAAGGCAGGGCGTCTTTCCATCGTTTTTAGTGGTCAGACTCGATCTATTAACAATAGAAGCAAAAGAAATCAAACAAGTGATCACAAGCTTAATGAACTGGATGGGCAAAATAAACGGAAAGTGGATGGTCGCGACTATTACGATCATGAGTTATGATAAATAAAACGGCAGAAAGAGTTGAAACGAATGACTTATCTCATACCTTTCATTTTTTTGATCGTATTGGTAGCTGCCATTGGGACTATCCTGGTAGGGATAAAGCCAAAGGATCATAATTATGGTACGAAGACAAAAAGAAATTTGACCAGATTAACAATGTTTTACGTCATATGCACCGTTATTTTTTTGGGAATTTTCTTTTATTTCTTTTATAAGTAAAGAATGGTTTAAAGCATGCAATATAAAAACAAACCCATAACAGGTCATAAAGAAATGAGAGTTTGTTCACGTCGAGAAGCTTGGTATGATGGCCGGGCTTTTTTTGGCATATTAGCTTATTTTGTTACGAGTAGACTTCCACTTTTTTCCCGGCATACAGCTTTCCATGATGACCTGTAATACGAACAAGATTATATATGTGACAAATCTGCTCCGCACTCATGCTTGATTACAAAGAAGCTTGAAAACCTGTTCTTTTTCGTTATCTTCTATAAATATGTTCTACTTCAACTGGATGAAGCCGGTAATAATTTGTGACGAAAAGGCGCATGACCGAGAGAATCAAATTTCAAATAATGAAACAAGCATAGGCACGATAAGTAAACCTTCTTTGCCAACATCCTCCCCTTAATCTGAGTTAGCCAACTTTACGACTATGCAACATTACTAACATTAGGTAACTATTTTTTACCAATAAACCTTTTTGAAAGGAAAGAAGGGTAGGTATAAAAAATTGCTTAATTTAAAATTTGAAGAAGGTTTGTAAAAAATTAACTAAACAACTACTAAAAAATAGTGTACTCTTATTTACAGGTAACAAAAATCAGGGAAATCTTGGGGAGAGAACAACTTGATAAAAAGAATACGTAGTCAATTACAAGAATCAATGTGGGGAAAAATAGTAGCAACAATTTTTACATATTGGTATTTACTGGTACTAATTGTGATCTGTAGCATTGTAGCTGTTCTTGTAGAAGTTGTGATTGGATACAATATTCAGCAGATGGTTTCGTATTCTATCGTTGACACTCAGGATCATATGAGCACTTTATTGTATGTGTTTGGGATTTGTGTCATGATCGGGATGATTGCTCACTTTTTTGTGAAATGGTTGTCTACGAAATTTAGTGCTTCCATTATCAGAGATTTGCGAAATCGCTTTGCCGAAAAATTAGAGCGTGCTTCCTTTGCCTCTGTAGAAAAATACAGCACTGGGGATCTTTTATCCCGATTCTCCAATGATTTAACGATTGTACAACGATTTTTGACTGAACACTTTCCAAAACTAATCATTGAGCCTCTTATGTTTATCGCTGCTTTTGTCTACCTTTTCTTGATTAGCTGGAAACTTATCCTTTTTAGCTTGTCTTTGGTTCCATTTGCATTACTTTTTGCAGCTATGATAAGCAAACCTCTAAATGCCTACTCCTACGAACTACAACAGCAGGTCGGTCGTACAGCCTCTATTATGAAAGATACTATCTCAGGAATTCCAATCATTAAAGTGTTTCATTTATATGAAGCTTTCTTTCGAAGATTCAAAACGGCAATTGAACAAATGCTACATCTGAATTTAAAAATTGAACGCAGACATGCTTGGCTAAATCCGCTGCATATTATATTTATGTCAAGTCCGCTGGTGTTTTGTATTCTGTTTGGAGCATATCTAATTGCCCATCAGGAATTGAAACCAGCGGAGTTAATCGCCTTTATTTATTTCTTGGGGCATATTATACAGCCAGTCTCAGTGCTTCCCGAATTAATCATTCAATTTCAACAAGCACTAGGATCGTATAGACGTACGGGGGAGATTCTGTCTTTACCTGAAGAGGAAATCATTCTCACAGAGATACCTAAGGATCATGTAGCGAAAGATTTTTGTTTACAATTCAACCAAATTTCCTTTACATATGATGAACAAAAACCTCCCGTGTTACATCATTTAAATTTTGAGCTAAAAACGGGCAGGCATATCGCGATTGTTGGGCCAAGCGGAGGCGGAAAATCAACGATTGTGAAACTACTTTGCGGCCTTTATGTTCCAAATACGGGACACTTCCGGGTCAAAGGCGATAATTCTTATTCACAAAATTGGGATATCGCTTCGCTTCGATCCTTTATTGCGTATGTCCCACAGGATGTCTTTTTGTTTTCTAAGTCGATTGCAGAAAATATTGCCTTTGGAAAAGAAGATGCAACCCTTGAAGAAATTGTAGAAGCAGCTAAACTAGCGAATGCACATGAATTTATTTCCGGATTGTCCCAGGGTTATCAAACTGTTGTGGGTGAGGGAGGCTTCCAATTATCTGGTGGTCAAAAACAACGGATAGCCATTGCCCGCGCTTTTATAAAGAATGCGCCCTTTATTATCATGGACGAGCCTACTTCGGCTTTGGATGCTCAATCAGAGCTTTTGTTCCATGAAGGACTTAAAAAGCTTTTAGAAAAAAAGACCGTTGTGATGGTGGCACATCGTTTTTCTTCCATTCGACATTGTGATGAAATCTGGGTGTTGGATCGTGGAAATATTGTAGAACGGGGAACCCATCGCGAATTAATGAAGGCAAACGGATTGTATCGAAAGCTCTACGATCCACAGGTTCAGGATCACTATCTCATACAGCCTAGCCTTTCAGTGAAGTAAATGGGAGGAATACAATGGGATTACACGGACTTCAAAAGGCCTATTTGGAATGGAAGGATATGCTAATATTTCTAAAATCACGACGGCGGGCTTATCTATTCGCTTTACTGGCTGACTGCACCATCATGGGGGCATTACCAGTCGCGATCAGCTTTGCGCTCAACGAACTAATTACGGCATCAGTTAATGGCAGCGTAGAGTCATTGGTTCGATCCTCCATCCTGATAAGTCTAACCTTTCTTTTTTTTAGTGCAGCAGTTCCTTTTATTCACTATAGTCTGCAACGAATCATAAAAAAGACGATGGCCGATATTAGAGTAACGCTGTACGAACATCTTACCAAGCTGCCCGTTTCTTATTTTGAAGCTAATCATCCTGGTGAAATGGTATCACGTATCATTAACGATGCACACAACATGGAAGAGGCATATGGAGAAAGTATGCGCAATATTTTGCAAAATGTGATGACTTTGGTGATGGTAACTACCACAATGCTGATCATGGATTGGAGATTCTCTCTCATTTTTATCGTGCTAGGACTTGGCATCACGTTTGTAAATATTCGGTTTGTTCAGCCGTTGAGGGAGACAAATGATCGACTTCAAGCTACATTGGGAGAAATAACAGCAAAGATAGCCGGTTTTATAGAAGGATTGCCTATTATTAAAACCTTTTCTGCCGGGAATAAGGTTAGAGAGGATCTAGCTGATACAAATAAGGAGCTAACACAAACCGCTAATAGTCAGGGTTTTAAGACAGGGCTATTAGATGCTATCAATTTTTTGTTTAGTTTTGTGATGTTCGGCGGTATGTTAGTTGTTGGGTTGTTTATCTATACCAAAAATGAATTAGGTGTCTTGGGACAACTAGTGCAGTTACAGACAACTATGGTGTTTATTTTCCTAGAGTTTGGCAGAATTATTGCTTCCCTGCAACATTCCTTATCGGGCTCAGCTAGAGTGTATGGTCTATTGAATCACCCTGTTGAACAAATTGATCTGGTCATCTCTCGTGAAAAATCTGAAAAACAGTCCAATCATGTCAAAAGTTGCTCATCTACCGAGGCATTCTCGTTACACGATGTTGTCCTACAACGCGGCATGAATCAGGTATTAAATCATGTTTCTCTTTCGGTTGGGGCCGGTGAACTAACTGCGGTTGTCGGAACAAGTGGTTCTGGTAAAAGTACGTTATTAAAAGCGCTTTTAGGATTTTATCCCCCTGCGGAAGGGGATATTTATTACTTTGCTAAAAACGTAAAAGCTCACACGCTTACACAGGTGAGGGAATTGATAGCCTACGTTCCTCAGGAACCGCATTTATTTGAAGGCACGATTGAAGAAAATATTAGATTCGGGAGACCAGATGCAGAAATGGAAGAGCTTGTTGACGCAGCTAAGGCGGCATTTGCGCACGAGTTTATACTGGAGCTACCTGATGGATACAAAACACGAATTGGAGAGGACAAGGTACGTTTATCAGGAGGACAACGCCAGCGAATTGCCATTGCCCGGGCTTTACTATCGAAAGCTCCCATTGTTTTATTTGATGAGCCTACGTCTGCTCTAGATTCACATTCAGAAACATGTGTGCGGGAAGCGATTCGTGCATTAAAGGGGCAACGTACGGTGATGATCGTAACACATCAAAGGCAAACAGCAGAAATTGCAGATGTCATTTTTGTGATGGAACAGGGGGCTATTGTGGATCATGGATCACCTAATGAGATAAAAGCGAAAGAAGGCCCGTACCAACGTTTATTTGCAGAGGAAAACAATTCTAACGAAGCTATCACGATCTACTAATACAGTGCGATCATGTTTAGGATTTGCTACATATTTTCATCTTAGGATTCATTGAGATATTAAGTGAAGTTCATAAAATTTACAAAAAAACAGATGGAAGAATAATACTGATATGTTATAATAAGTTTCGAGTGTTTATTTATTATTAAAATATTTTTTTGTGAAATATGCGATTGTGTTATATACAGTAGTTTCACGTTTTTTGCTGAAAAAATATGTTATGTATAAAGAGAGGAGGCCAATTATGGTAGCATACTACCGTTTCAATTATCCTTGAACAAAGAGGTGATGGTGAATATGTATTAACTTTATCCATAAACAAAAAATCTTTCACATCATGATGGTTCCTCTTCATAACTTACGATTTTTCCTCAAGCATTTCCTACATCTAAAGACATAACTCCCGTAATAGAGATTACGTTAATTTTTCCTAACATACAGTCAAACCCTGCAGCATGTCGCATCCACATAGTAAGCAATCATAGTATTTTTTATAAGAAACTATAATGTCTAACAAGAGGTGCAGCAATATGAATAAGGATTTGATTCAATTATTTTCGTTGACTCAGCCTCAACAAAGGATTTGGTACTCCGAATTACTTTTTCCAAATACGGGTGTGTCGTCGATTTCATCGATCGTTAAACTGAGAGGAAATATCAATCTAAGTGCCCTGCAACAAGCTCTAAATATGATTATTGGACTGCATGATTCCCTCCGGATTCAATTAACTTCTCAAAATGGATTTCCTCAGCAATATGTGGAGGAGCATAGTGATAAAGAGTTCGAATGTTTAGATTTTTCTGGTGTTGACGGGGAAGCTCAAGCATTGAAGTGGCTGGATGAACATAATCGTACACCTTTTGAACTTTTCCATTCGGAGTTGTATACATTCACCATCTGCAAGATTAGCGATCAAGAATATTGGTATAACCTCAAAATTCATCATATTGTTTGCGACGGAATCTCTGCAAATATGTTCATGAATCAAGTGAACAAATGCTATTCTCAGATTGCAAATGGTGAGCCTTTAGAAATAGCTGCAAATCATGCTTACTTCGACTTTATACAAATGGAGCAGGACTACGAGAAATCAGAGCGTTATCAAAAGGATAAGACGTATTGGGTTGATAAATTTAGCACTTTACCTGAAGTGATAGGGTTTAAATCATATAATCCGTTTACTCAAAGCACTGCTGGTATACGAAAAAATATAATCTTGGAAGACAGTTTGTATCATAGCCTGTACGATTTTTGCAAACAAACAAATAGCAGTATGCTAACAGTCTTTATGACTGCGATGTACATCTATATGCATAAAAAGACAGCGCAGAATGATGTTTCTATTGGTACATTCTATGCAAATAGAACAACCAAAAAGGAAAAAGAAATGGTAGGAATGTTCGTTAGTACAGTACCTACACGAGTATTTGTAGATCCTGACATGGACCTACTAGCGCTTCTGCAAGCCGTATCTAAAGAGCAGATTTCGATCCTACGCCATCAAAGGTTCCCATACAATCAAATGATGCAAGACGTGCGAGAAACGCATCAGCATAAGGATCTTCAACGTCTCTTTGGCGTATCTGTACAGTACCGGGCGATGGATTATCCGCAATATGAAAATGTGAAAGTCGAAGTTGTTGAAAATTTTTGTGGAGACGTTATCAATGACTTTGAGATGAACGTGATTGAATTAGATAATGAAAAGATTAATCTTCAACTAAACTATCGAGCACAGTTGTTTACAGATGAAGAGATGGAACAACTAGTTCAACAGTTCTCTACCATTATTGAAACAATCATTCATCATCCTACTTCAAAAATTGCAGACATATCCCTACTTGGTGAAGAAGAGAAGAATGTCATTTTATCTGAATTTAATAATACGTTAGTTGACTATCCGCGGGAAAAGTTGATTCATCAGCTGTTTGAAGAACAAGCAGCACGTATACCCGATGAAGCGGCTGTAATTTTCGAAGGGAAGCAACTCACTTACCGGGAACTGAATGAAAGAGCGAATCAGTTAGCGCGAAAGCTACGTGCTGAAGGAGTAGTAGCCGATCAATTAGTTGGAATCATGGCGGAACGATCATTAGAGATGATGATTGGAATTTTTGGGATTTTAAAAGCTGGCGGTGCATATATGCCGATTGATCCGGAATTTCCAGAGGAAAGAATCCGCTATATGCTAGAAGATTCAAATGCAAAGCTACTTTTGACCCAGAATCATTTGGTGGAGCGAGTAACTTTTGCCGGGAAAATAGTAGATATCAATGATGCTCAAAGCTATCACCAAGATGGTTCGAATTTGGAAGCGATAAATGGTCCGAATCACTTAGCCTATGTTATTTATACATCAGGTTCTACAGGCAAGCCTAAAGGAGTTATGATAGAACATCATTCAGTTATAAATCGACTGATGTGGATGCATGCAAAATACCCTATTTCATCCGCTGACACCATTATGCAAAAAACAGCGATTACGTTTGACGTATCAGTATGGGAGCTATTCTGGTGGTCGATGGTGGGTTCCAAAATGTGCCTATTATCTGTAGGAGGAGAAAAGAACCCTGAGCAAATCTTAAAGACAATAGCCGAGCATCGCATTACAACAATGCATTTTGTTCCGGCAATGTTGCACGCTTTCTTGGATTATGTTGAGCAACAATCACCTGAGATTGTAAAAGAAAAGCTTCAATCTTTACGTCAGGTTTTTGCGAGTGGTGAAGCATTGCCGCCACAGCATGTAGATAGATTCCGCCGAGCAATTTCTTCAGTATGTCAAGCTAGATTGATCAATTTATATGGACCGACTGAGGCTACTGTAGATGTTACGTATTTTGATTGTGATACAGATGAGGAACTAGCTGCAATTCCAATCGGTAAACCTATATATAATACCCAACTTTACATCGTCCAAGCTGATTCTGTGAACCTTCAACCGATTGGGATAGCAGGTGAGCTATGCATTGCTGGGGTCGGTTTAGCTAGAGGGTACCTGAATCGACCGGAGCTTACGGAAGAGAAATTTGTGAAAAATCCGTTTGCCCCAGGAGAACGAATGTATAGAACGGGAGACTTAGCAAGATGGTTACCAGATGGAAATATTGAATATTTGGGTCGGATTGATCACCAAGTAAAAATCCGTGGCTACCGTATTGAGCTTGGCGAAGTCGAGTTGCAGCTATTGAAAATAGAAGCGATACAAGAAGCGGTGGTAATTGTTAGAGAAGATGCAAGCGGTCAAAAGCAAATGTGCGCCTATTATGTAGCGAACAAGCAGCTGACTGTAGGTGAGCTAAGAGCCGACCTTTCCCGAGAATTACCTACATATATGGTTCCATCCTATTTTGTTCAAATGGATAAAATGCCACTGTCTCCAAATGGCAAGATTGATCGTAAAATGCTACCAGCACCAGAGGAGAGTATCCAAACGGGTGTAGAGTATGTAGCACCTCGCACTGCTATAGAGCAGACATTGGTATCCATTTGGCAGGCTGTTCTAGGAGCTAAGAAAATTAGTGTATTGGATAATTTCTTTGATCTGGGAGGAGACTCTATCAAGTCTATTCAGATCTCTTCTAGGATGCTTCAGGCAGGCTATAAGCTGGAAATGAAGGATTTGTTCACCTATCCAACCATTGCCCAATTAAGCCAACATATTCAGTTAGTTACGAAGATTGCTGATCAGAGTGAGGTAGTGGGGGCTACATTATTAACTCCAATTCAGCACTGGTTCTTTGAGCAAAAACTAGTTGAACAAAACCATTATAACCAAGCTTTCATGCTTTTCATGGAAAAAGGTTTTAATGAAACATTGCTTCGGATGACCATGGAAAAGATCGCCATTCATCATGACGCGTTACGAATGATTGTTCGCGAAACAGAAAATGGTTATGAAACGTGGCATCGAGGGGTAGAGGAGGGCGAGCTGTATAGTCTTGAAGTAATAGATTTGAGAAGTGAAATAGACTGCGCCCGACTCATCGAAACGAAAGTAAATGAAATTCAAGGCAGTATTTCTCTGACTGAAGGCCCATTACTAAAAATGGGACTATTCCAGTGTCAAGAAGGAGATCACCTGCTGATTGTTATTCACCATTTGGCAGTTGATGGAGTTTCGTGGCGAATTTTATTCGAAGATATCGCAAGCGGTTATGAACAAGCACTTCGAGGGGAAACCATCAGCTTCCCGCAAAAGACAGATTCCTTCCAAAAGTGGGCAGAGCAACTCTCTGATTATGCTAAAAGTGATGAATTGCAGCGTGAAAAAGCTTACTGGAAGCAAATCGAACAAGTTACAACTATAGATTTGCCAAAGGACTTTATCCAAGAACAATCGGTCATTGCGGATAGTGAAATTGTAGAAATTCAATGGACTGAGCAAGATACAGAACAATTATTGAAACAATCAAATCGTGCCTACAACACGGAAGTTAACGACTTATTGCTTACTGCGTTAGGGATGGCATTACACGATTGGACGGGCAATCATCAATTTTTGGTGAATGTAGAGGGCCATGGTCGCGAGTTGATTCATCAAGATATCGATGTTACTCGGACGGTAGGCTGGTTTACCAGCTTGTACCCTGTCATGCTCCAAATGGATGGGGATCAGGAAATCTCTCGTCGTATTAAGCAGGTCAAAGAAATGTTGCGTCAAATTCCGCAGAAGGGTTTAGGATACGGCATTTTACGATATTTGGATAAATCCGAGAAGAAGAACATAAGTAATTTGGAGCCTGAAATCAGTTTTAACTACTTGGGGCAATTTGATCAGGACTTACAGCATAATGATCTTCAGCTTTCTCATTATTCAAGTGGAGCATTTGTGAGTCCGCGGGCCAAGAGAAACTATACTCTTGACTTGAATGCGATGGTCACCAATGGATCGTTGAAGCTTACGATTAGTTACAGCAGTAAAGAATATCGTACCGAAACGATGCAGCAACTAGCAAAACACTTACAAGCCAGCCTACAACAGATAATTGCCCATTGCGTGACAAAAGAACAGGTAGAGCTAACACCAAGTGACCTATTAATAAAAGACCTGACAGTTGAAGAGCTTGAGCGATTAGTAGAACAGACCGCAGATATTGGTGAAATTGAGAATGTTTATTATTTAACACCAATGCAGAAGGGGATGTTCTTCCACAACCTGATGGATTCATACTCAGGGGCGTATTTTGAGCAATTAACGTTTACCATAAAGGGCAGCTTTGATGTCATCACTTTTGGGAAGAGTCTAGATGTCTTTACCCAAAGGCATGCGACGTTAAGAACCAATTTTTATAATGGTTTAAAAGATGACCCTATTCAGGTTGTATTCCGTCAGAAAAATAGTGAGCTATATTATGAAGATTTGCGAGAAATGAGCGAAGCTGAACGTGAGGAACATCTGAGTAGCTATGCCGAAAAGGATAAAAGCAGAGGGTTTGATTTAGCAGAAGATTCTTTGATGCGGGTATCCATTTTGCGATTGACAGCGGATACGTACCATTTTGTTTGGAGTTTCCATCATATCGTGATGGACGGCTGGTGCCTGCCAATTATGACTAAAGAGGTGTTTGAAGGCTATTTTGCTATCCTACAAAATAGACAACCTAAATGGGAAGCTGTAACGCCATATAGCCAGTACATCGATTGGTTAGAGCATCAACATGAAGAAGAGAAAACGAGATACTGGAGTGAGTATTTGGCAGAATACGAGGGTCAAACGATTTTGCCCAAAGAAAAACATCCAAATAAAGAAGGCTATTCTGCTAAGAAAGTGATCAACGTTCTTGATAAGACGCTTGTAGAGCGAATGGATCAGGTAGCTAAACAGCATCAGGTAACAATTAATACGTTCATGCAGACTGCATGGGGGCTTTTATTACAGAAATACAATGGTAATCACGATGTTGTTTTTGGCAGTGTCGTTTCAGGAAGAACAGCTGATATAGCAGGAATTGAAGGTGTCATTGGCTTATTTATTAACACCATTCCGGTTCGGGTTCGTTGCGAGGGAACAGATACGCTAAGTGAAGTATTGCGAAAGGTGCAAGGACAAGCTCTGCAATCGCATGCTTACGATACGCATCCGCTCTATAAAATTCAAGGGCTGACGGAACAAAAACAAGATTTAATTAACCATATTATGATATTCGAAAACTATCCGATCGATCATGAGATGGAGCAGTTGGGGATTGGAAAACAAGCCAACTTCTCAATTGCAGATGTAAAAGTAACAGAACAAACAAACTATGATTTAAACATAGCTGTCGTGCCGGGCGAAGAGATGAAGCTTATGCTGGATTATAATGCACAGGTATTTGATGAAGCTGGCATTAAGCGAATTGCGATGCACTTTGTTCAAATGCTGGAGCAAATTATTGAAAATCCAGATGCCCGTATAAATGAATTGGAAGCTGTAACACCTGTTGAGAAGGAGCAGATTCTCAATGTGTTCAATGATACGCAGGCTGACTATCCTAGTGAGCAGACCGTTTACCAGTTATTTGAAGAGCACGTAGCGAAAAACCCTGATAAAGTGGCAGTTGTTTATGAAGAAAAACCATTAACTTATCGTGAATTGAATGCGAAAGCTAATCAACTGGCTCGAACTCTGCGAGAAGAGGGAATTCAGAAAAACGAACTAGTCGGTATCATGGTAGAACGTTCGTTAGAAATGATAATAGGTATCTTTGGGGTATTAAAAGCTGGAGGCGCCTACGTTCCTATTGATCCAGAATATCCAGAAGAGCGGATTCGTTATATGCTGGAGGATTCCGGGGCTAAGCTGTTGCTCACCCAAAGCCATTTACAGGAGCAAATCACCTTTAATGGAACACTCCTAATGCTAGATGATGAGAAAGTGTATAACGCAGACGATACCAATGTTGAATCGATTACTGGACCAAATGATTTGGCTTATGTCATATACACATCTGGAACTACAGGTAAACCAAAGGGTGTTATGGTAGAGCATCATGGTCTGTGCAATTTAAAAACGTATTTTGAATACAATTTGGGACTTAGCGCGGATGATCGAATCGTGCAGTTTGCCAGCGTGTCATTTGATGCAGCGTGCGCAGAATTTTTCAAAGCCTTTATTTGTGGCGGAACCCTATATATACCTTCTACCTCCATCATTATGAATTATCGTTTGTTCGAGGACTATATTACTTCCAATCAAATAACTGTCGCGGCATTGCCTCCTACTTATGCAATATATCTGGAGCCAAGCAATCTGCCTAGCTTAAAAACACTGATCACTGCTGGGTCTGCTTCCTCTGTTGAATTAGTGCAGAAATGGAAAGATCACGTGTCGTATTTCAATGCCTACGGTCCGACTGAGGATACGATTTGCTCCTCCGTATGGTCTTATGATCGCGAGTCAATGCCAGAAAACGTTGTGCCTATCGGTCGACCTCTTAAGAACCATCGCATCTACATTGTTGATGCAGAAGGTCATTTGCTACCTATCGGTGTTGCAGGCGAACTATGCATTGCTGGTGTTGGGTTAGCACGGGGTTATCTGAATCGCCCAGAGCTTACTGAAGAAAAATTTGTGAACAGCCGTTTCAGAGCAGGGGAACGAATGTACAAAACGGGCGATCTGGCTAGATGGATGTCAGATGGTACCATTGAATATTTGGGTCGAATTGATCATCAGGTAAAAATCCGTGGGTACCGTATTGAGCTGGGTGAGGTTGAAGCGCAGCTACTGAAGGTAGATACGGTTCAAGAAGCTATTGTCATCGCAAGAGATGACGAGGCAGGACAAAAGCATTTATGTGCCTATTTTGTTGCTGAAAGCCTGCTGAGTATGGCCAAGCTTAGAAGCGAATTATCTCATGAATTACCTAATTACATG
Organism: Brevibacillus halotolerans; assembly: GCF_026891775.1. Taxonomy (NCBI): domain Bacteria; kingdom Bacillati; phylum Bacillota; class Bacilli; order Caryophanales; family Paenibacillaceae; genus Brevibacillus; species Brevibacillus halotolerans. The sequence goes on along the minus strand of NZ_JAPTNK010000012.1, from coordinate 87,496 downwards.
ATACCAAGCTACTTTGTGCAATTAGAGCAAATGCCACTTACCTCAAATGGAAAAATTGATCGCAAAGCGCTACCTGCACCAGAAGGAAACGTAGACACTGGGGTTGAGTATATAGCCCCACGCAATGAAGTCGAACAACTGTTGGCAGCTATTTGGAAAACAATCTTAGGCAGTCAGCAAGTCGGTATCTTGGATAATTTCTTTGATCTGGGTGGAGATTCTATCAAAGCAATCCAGGTTTCTTCCCGCCTACTTCAATCTGAATATAAGCTGGAAATGAAGGATTTGTTTAAATATCCAACTGTAGAGATGTTAAGCCCACGTCTCCAACTGATTAGCAAAATGGCGGATCAAGGGGAAGTAGTAGGTCAAGTAGAACTTACCCCGATACAGCGGTGGTTCTTTGAACAGATGCCAGTTGAACCGCATCATTTCAATCAAGCCTACATGTTATATCGTAAGCAAGGCTTTACAGAGTCTGCGCTTCGCGAGGTGATGCAAAAGCTGGTCTCTCATCACGATGCCTTACGAATGGTATTTAAAGAGACCGAGAGTGGATTCGAAGCACGAAACCGTGGAGTGGATGAAGGGGATTTATATACCCTAGAAGTGATTAATCTCAAAGAAACCCCGGATTGCTCCAAAGCGATTGAAAAGAAAGCAACCGAAATTCAAAGTAGTATCAATATAAATGAGGGTCCGCTCCTGAAACTTGGTTTGTTCCATTGCTCAGATGGAGACCATTTATTAATGGTTATTCATCACTTGGTAGTAGACGGAATTTCATGGCGTATTTTATTCGAAGACCTTGCTACAGGCTATGAACAAGCAATGAATGGGGCAGCCATTCAATTACCACAAAAAACAGATTCGTTCCAAACATGGGCTGAACAGTTATCACTTTATGCGAATAGTGCGGCTATGGAGAACGAACAAAAGTACTGGCAGCGACTAGAGCAAATGGAGATGCAATTACTTCCTAAGGATCATGTACAAGCCAAGAAGCTGGTTCGCGATAGTGAAATGATTACCGTTCAATGGACCGAACAGGAAACGGAACAATTGCTAAAGCAAGCAAATCGCGCATATGGAACAGAAGTAAATGATCTGCTGCTCACTGCACTTGGTATGACAATCCATGCATGGACAGGTATGGAGCAAATCTTCGTAAATCTTGAAGGGCATGGTAGAGAGGACATCGTTCGGGATATTGATATCACTCGTACAGTAGGATGGTTTACAAGTCAGTATCCAGTAGTTGTAGAGGTACAAGCCGATAAGAATCTGTCTCAACAAATTAAGGGAGTAAAGGAAGGGTTGCGTCAGATTCCTAACAAAGGAATTGGCTATGGCATCTTAAGGTATTTATCAGCACTGCAAGGTAATCCAATATTCAAGCTAGAGCCTGAGATCAGCTTTAATTACCTGGGGCAGTTTGATCAGGACTATCAAAATAATGAGATGCAATTATCACCGTATTCTGTTGGAGATGTTGTAAGTGAACAGATAGAAATGAAAACCGCTTTAAATATAAACGGCATGATTTCTAATGGACGCTTGGAGATGACCATCAGATACAGTAAGAAAGAATACAAGAAAGAAACAATGGAAGAAGTAGCTAAGCTATTGCAGTCTTCGCTACAGAATGTGATTACACACTGCGTGGCGAGAAAAAGCACAGAGCTTACTCCAAGTGATGTTTTATTAGCTGGTCTAAGCATTGAAGAGCTTGATCAGTTAGTAGAACGAATGAAAGAAACGGGTGAAATCGAGAACGTATATGAATTAACCCCGATGCAGAAGGGTATGTATTTCCACAGCTTGATGAATCCTCATTCAGGTGCATACTTTGAGCAAACATCCTTTGATTTGACAGGAAGCTTTGATCTCACCGCGTTTGCTAAAAGCTTAGATGCATGGGTACAACGGCATGAGGCACTGCGGACAAATTTTTACAATGGCTTTAAAGATCAGCCTATACAAGTGGTGTATCGTCATAAAAATGGTGAACTTTATTATGAGGACCTACGCGAAATGGATGCGGCAACCCGTAATTCCTATATGGCCAATTATAAGAGAGAAGACAAGGCAAAAGGATTTGATTTAGCCAAGGATTCCTTGATTCGTGTATCCGTTCTTCGTATGGAGGAAGAAAAGTACCGCCTTATTTGGAGTTTCCACCATATCGTGATGGACGGCTGGTGCGTGTCTATCATGGTGAAGGAAGTATTTGGTGGATACAATGCAATTCGAGAAAATAGACAACCTGAGTATACTGCCCTAACACCGTATAGCCATTATATTGAATGGCTGGGACGCCAAGATCAGGAGAGTGCAGCTAGTTACTGGAGCGAGTATTTAGCTGGCTATGAACAACAAACCCTACTGATACATGATAGAAAGCAGGGTAAGGAAGACAAAGCTTATGCGGCAACCAAATTACACTTCACATTTAGTAAAGAACTTACGAAGAGATTGGATCAAGCAGCTAAGCAGAATCAAGTAACAATCAATACGTTGATGCAGACTGCATGGGGAATTATGCTCCAGAAATACAATAATCACCACGATGCCGTCTTTGGCAGTGTGGTTTCTGGAAGACCGGCTGACATTCCTGGCGTTGAAAACATTCTTGGATTGTTTATTAATACAATCCCGGTCCGTATTCGTTGTGAAGCAGAGGAAACGGCTGCACAGGTAATGAGAAGAATTCAGGAGCAAGCATTGGCATCGAATGCGTATGATACCTATCCACTCTATGATATACAGGCGCTCACAGAACAAAAACAGGATTTAATCAATCACATTATGGTGTTTGAGAATTATCCAATGGAACAGCAGATTGAGCAATTGGGAAGCACTGGACAATCCAAATTTGCAATTGGAAATATCGAGACAGTGGAACAGACGAACTATGACCTCAACCTGATCATTATGCCTGGGGAAGAGCTGGGGATTTGCTACGGCTATAATTCCTTGGTATATGATCAAACCAGCATCGAACAAATCCAGGGCCATTTTGTCCATATCGTAGAGCAAATTACGTCTAACCCACAATTGCGTGTGAACGAATTAGAACTGGTTACTGCGGTAGAAAAAGAACAAATTTTAACAGTGTTCAATGATACAAAAGAGACTTATCCGCAGGACATCATGCTTCATCAATTGTTTGAACGTCAGGCAAAACGTACACCAGACCAGATAGCGGTTGTTTGCGAGCATGAGAAGCTTACCTATCGTGAACTAAATGCACGAGCTAATCAATTAGCAAGAACATTGCGTAAACAGGGGATAAAAGCCGATCAATTAGTTGGTATTATGGCTGAACGCTCGCTAGAAATGATTGTCGGTGTGTTAGGCATCTTAAAAGCTGGCGGGGCCTATGTTCCAATTGATCCTGAGTATCCTGAGGAACGCATCAGCTACATGCTTGAGGATGCGAAAGCTACTTTACTCCTGACACAGGGTCATCTACAGGAGAGAGTATCATTTACAGGTAAAATCCTATTGTTAGATGAGGAAACATCCTACCAGACACTAGCTTCTAATCTTAGAGCGATACATGGACCACAAGATTTGGCTTATGTTATCTATACGTCTGGAACAACAGGCAAGCCTAAGGGTGTTATGGTAGAGCATGCCAGCATTGTCAACACAATACTTTGGAAGGCGAATGCTTATCAGTTTTCACTAGAAGATCGCGTGCTTATGGTAACTCCATTTGTATTCGATCCATTCCTTACCCATTTATTTGGACCGCTGGCATCTGGTTCAACCGTATATGTATTGCTTGACGAAGAAAGTAAGGACCCGGAAGCGATCAAAAAAGCAATTACTCAACACCAAATGACACATTTCCAGAGCTCACCTAGCTTTTTATGGGCAATTGTCGAAACAATGAATCCTCAAGATTTACTGTCAGTAAAAAACATTGTAGTTGGTGGAGAGAAGATTGTTGCCTCCCTTGTAAAAAAAGTGGCGGAACTGAACCCGAGCATTGAAATTTGCAATGAATATGGCCCTACTGAAAGCAGTGTAGTTACTACATCACTATCCATAACGCAGCCAGAACAGGAGCTATCAATTGGCCGACCAATTGCAAACAAACAGGTGTATATCCTAGATCAGCACAATCAGCTTCAGCCAGTAGGCGTAGCTGGAGAACTGTGCATTGCAGGTACAGGATTGGCTAGAGGATATTTGCATCTTCCACAGCTTTCAACAGAGAAGTTCGTGGACAATCCGTTTACTCCAGAAGAGAAGATGTATAAGACTGGGGACTTGGCGAGATGGTTACCGGATGGAAATATTGAATATGTAGGGCGTATTGACCATCAGGTGAAAATTCGTGGGTATCGGATCGAGCTTGGCGAGGTGGAAGCCCACCTGTTACGAATCGATTCTGTACAAGAGGCTATTGTGGTTGCGCGTGAAGAGCAAGAGGGGCAGAAGCACCTATGCGCGTATTTCGTAGCAGATAAGCAGGTAACTGTGGGTGAGATTCGAAACGTACTGGCTCAGGAATTACCTAGCTTTATGATTCCCGCGTTCTTTATACAACTAGAACAAATGCCTCTTACTACAAACGGAAAGATTGATCGCAAGGCACTCCCTGCACCAGAGGGTGGCGTGCAAACAGGAGTTGAGTATGTAGAGCCGCGTACACCGGTTGAACAAACATTGGTTTCGATTTGGCAGGCTGTCTTGGGAAGTCAACAGATTGGTATTTTAGAGAACTTCCTAGATCTTGGGGGAGACTCTATCAAAGCTATTCAGGTATCTTCCAGATTGCTCCAAGCAGGCTATAAGCTTGAGATTAAAGATTTGTTCAAATATCCAACTGTAGCTCAGTTAAGTCCGCATCTTCAAGTGGTTAGCAAAATCGCAGACCAAAGGGAAGTAGTTGGTTCAATAAAGCTAACGCCAATTCATCACTGGCTTTTTGAACAAAAATCGGCTGAGCCGCACCATTTTAACCAAGCAGTCACCCTGTATCAAGAGCAAGGATTCGATGAAGTGGTACTGCGTCAAGTAATACAAAAGATTGTAGAGCATCACGATGCTTTGCGAATGGTTTTCAAAGAGACCGAAGCTGGTTTTGAGGCTTGGAATCGCGGGATAGATGAAGGAGAGCTATACAGTCTTGAAATAATAGATGTGAGAAACGAACGTGAAGTGGCCCAGATAATTGAGGCGAAAGCAAATGAGATTCAAAGCAGCATCAACATAACGGAAGGTCCACTACTGAAGCTTGGACTTTTCAAATGTTTAGATGGTGATCATTTGCTGATCGTAATTCACCACTTGGCCGTTGATGGCGTCTCTTGGCGAATTCTATTTGAGGACATTGCATCAGGTTATGAACAAGCATTGAATGGACAAGTGATTCGTCTCCCTCAAAAAACCGATTCCTTCCAAACTTGGGCTGAACAGTTGTCTCATTATGCCAACAGTCCGACGATGGAAGCTGAGCGAGCTTATTGGAATCAAATTGAACAAAGTAAGATGATACCGATACCGAAAGATAAGGTTCTGGATAAGTCATATGTACGAGATGGACAAATCGTTACAATACGCTGGACAGAGCAAGAAACAGAACAGCTCCTAAAACAGGCAAATCGTGCCTACAATACAGAAGTTAATGATCTGTTATTAACAGCGCTTGGAATGGCTATTCATGCGTGGACTGGTACGGAACAAGTATTGGTAAATTTAGAAGGCCATGGTCGGGAATCTATCGTTCCAGATATTGATATTTCACGTACAGTTGGCTGGTTTACTAGTCAGTTCCCAGTTGTTTTACAAACCAGTGCGAACCAACATATCGGTCAGCGGATTAAGACTATTAAAGAGGGACTGCGTCAAATTCCGCAAAAAGGTATTGGCTACGGCATTCTCAGATATCTATCTGAACCTAAAGACGGTATGACATTCATGGCGGAGCCTGAGATCACATTTAACTATTTGGGACAATTTGATCAGGATTTACAGCGTAATGAAATGCAATTTTCGCCTTATTCAAGTGGCGAAGCTGTCAGTCAGGATAAGGAACGCAGATACACTCTGGATATGAATGGTTTGATTACCAAAGGTGCATTAGAGCTTACGATTGGCTTTAACGGCAGGGAATATCAGCACGAAACGATTATGCATATCGCTGATCTGTTACGTTCTAGCCTGCAAGAGATCATCAGACACTGCGTAGCTTTGGAACGTGCAGAATTGACTCCAAGTGATATTTTATTAAAAGGCCTGACGATTCAAGAACTGGAACGATTAGTGGAGGGTACACAACACCTTGGTGAGATTGAAAACGTCTATCCGTTGACACCAATGCAAAAGGGTATGTATTTCCACAGTTTGATGAATCCATCGTCTGGAGCTTACTTTGAACAAACGACATTTGACTTAAAAGGAAGCTTTGATGTCATTGCGTTTGGAAAAAGTTTAGAAATCTTGACGCAAAGACATGTTGCATTACGAACAAATTTCTACAATGGTTTAAAGGACTTACCCGTACAAGTGGCTTATCGAAACAAACGCAGTGAGCTTTATTATGAAGATTTGCGTCAAATGGATAAGGCAACGCGTGATGCCTATCTCGCTAATTTTGCTGTTGAAGATAAGGCGAAAGGTTTTGATTTGGCCCAAGATTCACTCATTCGGGTGTCAATCTTACGCACAGATGAAAAAGTGTATCACTTGATCTGGAGCTTCCATCATATCGTGATGGATGGCTGGTGCTTATCTCTTATGACAAAAGAAGTGTTTGGCAGCTATTTCGCTATTCGAGGAAATAAGCAACCTGAGCTTGGAGATATAACACCTTATAGCAACTATATCGAGTGGCTGGAAAATCAGGATGAGGATAAGGCATCAGATTACTGGAGTGAGTATCTGTCTGGTTATAACCAGCAAACCTTACTGCCAAAAGGAAAGATGTCAAACAAACCTGAGGGTTATTCCGCTTCGAAGTTCACTCATCAGCTTGGCAAGGAGCTAACCGAGCATTTGCATCAGATAGCAAAACAAACACAAGTAACAATTAATACGCTGGTACAAGCAGCATGGGGAGTTACCTTGCAAAAATATAATGATAGCCAAGATGTTGTTTTCGGAAGTGTTGTCTCTGGAAGACCAACCGAAATTCCTGGAATTGAAAACATTATTGGGCTATTTATCAACACAGTTCCTGTTCGTATTCGTTGCACAAAGGAAGAATCTTTTGCGGATGTAATGATTCGTGGTCAGGAGCAGGCTTTAGCATCTCAAGCATTTGATACTTATCCGCTATACGACATCCAACGACTATCTGCACAAAAACAAGATTTGATCAACCATATTATTGTGTTTGAAAATTATCCAATGGGCGAACAAATTGAGCAGTTGGGCAATGGCGATGATGAGGGCTTTGAGATTTCTAATATCCAAATAATGGAACAAACCAACTATGACTTCAACCTATCTATTATTCCAGGAGAAAATATGGATATTTGCTCCGAGTACAATGCAGTTGTCTATGATCAGGATAGCATTCAACAGATTCTAGGCCATTTTGTACACATTTTGGAGCAAATTGCGGAGAATCCACACATTCGTGTCAACGAGCTGGAATTAATAACAGTACCAGAAAAGGCACAAATCCTAGAAGGATTTAATGACACTGACATGGATTATCCTCATGCAATGACCATTCAACAGCTATTTGAGGCACAGGTAGAAGGTGCACCAGATCAGGTAGCGGTTGTTTATGAGGGAAGTCAGCTAACATACCGTGAGTTAAATGAAAAGGCAAATCAACTGGCCCATACATTGAGAGTTGCTGAAGTACGAGCTGATCAATTGGTAGGGATCATGGCTGAACGTTCAGTAGAAATGATAGTCGGTATTCTTGCGATTTTAAAAGCCGGCGCAGCCTATGTACCGATTGACCCTGAGTATCCTGAGGAACGCATTAGCTATATGCTCGAGGATGCGGGAGCCAAACTGCTGCTAACGCAAACTCATTTGCGGGAGCGTGTAGCTTTTACAGGCAGCATCGTTATGCTAGATGATGCAGAAGCATATAGTCACGATCATTCCAATCTAAAACCAATTCAAGGACCAGATCATTTAGCCTATGTGATTTATACTTCTGGAACTACAGGTAAGCCAAAAGGTGTCATGATTGAGCATCAACAATTGACAGCGATGGCCCATGCTTGGAAAGTAGCCTATGGATTAGGTGAAGAGCGACCAACAGTATTGCAGTGGGCAAGCTTCTCCTTTGACGTATTTACAGGTGATTATGTCCGGGCATTACTGCATGGCGGAACATTGATTATATGCCCAAGTCATTCCAGATTAGAGCCTGCGAGTATCTATGACCTAATCAGAGGGCATAAGGTTACTATTTTTGAATCAACACCAGCCATTGTCGTACCGCTCATGGATTACATTTATGACAACAAATTGGACGTGCTTTCCTTAAAAACGCTAATTGTTGGTTCCGATCAATGTCCGCCAGATGCCTTCGCGACCTTGCTAACTCGATTTGGCTCGCACATGCGTATTCTTAACAGCTATGGGGTAACTGAGGCGTGCATTGATTCTAGCTTCTTTGAACAGACTGACTCCCTTTTCGCTATGAATATACCGATTGGTAAACCGTTGCCTAATGTTAACATGTACGTTTTACATGAAAACAACGTGATGCAGCCTATCGGGATACCAGGCGAGCTGTATATAGCTGGAAAAGGTGTGGGACGTGGCTACTTGAATCGTCCAGAGCTGACAGCAGAGAAGTTTGTAGAGAATCCGTTTGTTGCAGGAGAGCGGATGTATCGAACAGGCGACTTGGTAAGATGGTTACCGAATGGCAATATTGAATATCTGGGTCGGATCGATCATCAGGTAAAAATCCGCGGGAACCGAATTGAATTAGGAGAAGTAGAAACACAGCTCCTAAAAATCGCGAAGATAAAAGAAAATGTTGTCGTTGCACAAGAGGACCAAGCAGGAAGAAAGTATTTGTGCGCTTATTTCGTAGCAGATCAAAAACTATCTTCAAGTGAGCTAAGAGAGGCTTTGTCACAAGTACTTCCGAGTTTCATGGTTCCTTCGTATTTCATGCAAGTAGAGCAACTACCGCTTACACCGAATGGAAAAATCGATCGTAGTGCGTTGCCAATTCCAGATGGAACTATCGAGAATGAAATCGAATACGTGGAACCTCGCACAGCGGCAGAGAGAATGCTGGTTTCCATTTGGCAAGCTGTTTTGGGTACAAAAGCAATCGGGATCATGGATAATTTCTTTGATCTTGGCGGTGACTCGATCAAATCTATACAAGTTTCTTCGCGCTTATTGCAGGCAGGTTATAAGCTGGAGATGAAAGATTTATTTAGCTATCCAACTATAGCTGAACTAAGCAAGCATATTCATTCGGTTACAAGAATAGCTGATCAAGGAGAAGTAATAGGGGAAGCGTTGTTAACTCCGATTCAACGCTGGTTCTTTGAGCAATCCTATGCAGACTCAGATCACTATAACCAAGCGATGATGCTATACCGGGCAGAAGGCTTTGATGAAACCGCCCTTCATAAAGCAATGGATAAAATCACGGAACACCATGATGCACTACGGATGGTCATTCGCGAATCTGAAGGCGAGTATCAGGCATGGTACCGTGGAGTAGGTGAAGGGGAAGTCTATAGTCTCGATGTTTTTGATTTCAAAAATGTGAGCAACTGCGCTCAAGCGATTGAAGAGAAAGCAATTCAGTTGCAGGAGAGCATCAGCATGAGTGAAGGACCGCTTCTAAGGCTTGGGTTATTCCAATGCGAGGATGGAGATCATCTGCTGATTGTGATCCACCATCTAGTTGTAGATGGGGTTTCGTGGAGAATCTTGTTTGAGGATATTGCAAGTGGTTATGAACAAGCTGTGAAGGGAGAAGCTATTCGCTTCCCATATAAAACAGACTCGTTCCGTACTTGGGCAGAGCAGTTATCCCGATACGCGAATAGCGAACAAATCGAGCTAGAGCGTAAATACTGGCAGCAAATCGACCAAACAAAAACCTCCCCATTACCAAAAGATAACAGACATGTTGCTTCGTTGATGAAGGATGTTGAGTCTGTCACTGTTCATTGGACAGAGCAGGAAACCGAGCAATTGTTAAAACAAGCAAACCGAGCTTATAACACAGAGGTAAATGACCTATTGCTGGCAGCCTTAAGCTTAGCACTTCATTCTTGGGCAGGAATGGAACAAGTGCTGATAAATATGGAGGGACACGGCAGAGAGGCTATTCTTTCAGATGTCGACATCACACGTACCGTAGGATGGTTCACGAGTCAATATCCTGTCCTGCTACAGATGAATGCAGGCAAACAGATGTCAACATTAATAAAAACAACTAAAGAAGGTCTTCGCCAAATACCTCAAAAGGGAATTGGCTACGGTATCCTAAGATATTTATCTGACAGCCGTGAGGAGCATGCATTCACATCTGAACCTGAGATTAGCTTTAATTATCTCGGTCAGTTTGATCAGGACTTGCAAAACAATGCTATTGAGCTATCTCCATATTCAAAAGGCTCAGACATGAGTGAAAATGCGACGATGCAATATGCCATGGATATGAATGGCATGATTTCGAATGGCGCCTTGTCAATGACAATCCATTACAGCGGCAAAGAGTATCATCGCGAAACGGTGGAGCAGTTCACTAAGCTTTTGCAAGAGAGTCTACGTCAAGTAATTGAACACTGCGTATCGAAAGAACGTACAGAACTGACGCCAAGTGATGTTTTACTAAAAGGATTGACGGTAGAAGAGCTTGAACAGATTGAAGCAAAAACCAAACATCTTGGTGAAATTGGAAACATTTATGAAATGACGCCAATGCAGAAGGGAATGTGGTTCCATAGTCTCATGGATCCGCAATCAGGAGCTTATTTTGAACAAACGGCATTTGATGTGCTTGGACGCTTTGATGCTACCGTTTTCGGACAAAGCTTACAAATGCTGTTCCAACGCCACGAGATTTTTAGAACAAGCTTCTACAATGACTGGAAGGATCAACCAGTTCAAGTTGTCTTCCAAAATAGAGCCCATGTTCTTCATTATGAAGAGCTGCTGGGAATGGATAAAGCTGAACAGGAATTGTATTTGAAAGACTTTATCCAAAGGGATAAAGAAACAGGATTTGATCTTAGCCAGGATACGCTGTTGCGGATATCCGTATTACGAACAGGTACGGAGGAATACAGAGTCATCTGGAGTTCCCATCATATTCTAATGGATGGCTGGTGCTTATCTCTGGTTGCTCAAGAGGTGTTTGAATGCTACTTTGCCATCATGCAAAATAGAGAACCGAGATTGACTGAGGTTCCGCCATATAGTGCCTATATTGAATGGTTAGAGCGTCAGGACATGCAGGAAGCATCTAGCTATTGGAGCAATTATTTGGCTGGGTATGACCAACAAACGACAGTGCCAAAAGATAAACTTCCAAGAAAAGAACTTCCGGTTTTCGACCATCGTTTCTGCGATTTGAGTCGAGAACTGACTGTGCAGATGAATGGGCTTGCAAGAAAACAGCAGGTGACAATCTATACGTTAATGCAGACTGTGTGGGGTCTGATGCTTCAGAAATATAATGGTAGTAAAGATGTTGTTTTCGGAAGCGTTGTTTCAGGAAGACCGGCTGATATTCCAGATGTAGAGAGCATGATTGGTTTGTTCATTAATACCATACCGATTCGTGTTCGTTCTGAGGCTGGTGATACAATTGCTGAGGTGATGAAACGAAGTCAAGAGCATGCAATAGCATCTCATGCGTATGACACGTATCCACTTTATGAAATCCAAGCCTTGTCTGAACAAAAACAAGATTTGATTAACCATATTATGGTGTTTGAAAACTATCCGATGGAACAACAGATGGAGCAAGTCGGTGGTAATAATCCAGAAGCCTTTGAGGTTGCTAACGTTTCGATTGTAGAACAGACAAACTATGACTTTAATCTAAATATTCTTCCTGGGGAAGAAATTAGAGTCCATATCGAGTACAATGCGTCTGTCTTTGATCAAGCAGGAATTGACAGGATTTTGGGCCATTTTGTTCACATGCTGCAGCAAGTGGTCAATGATCCACAGGTATCTATAGATCAACTGGAACTGGTAACCGCTGAAGAAAAAGCACAAATCTTACTTCAATCAAACAACGTAATAGCTGATTATCAGGAAGAGAAGACTGTCCAGCAATTGTTTGAGAATCAGGTAGAGCGTACACCAGATCAAGTGGCAATTGTGTGCGAAGACGAGCAGTTGACTTATCGAGAACTAAATGAACGAGCAAATCAGTTAGCCAGAACCTTGAGAAGTAAGGGCGTACAAGCTGATCAACTGATAGGGATCATGGTGGAGCGTTCTGTTGAGATGATGATTGGGATTTTAGGAATTCTAAAAGCGGGTGCTGCTTATGTTCCGATTGATCCTGAGTATCCTGAAGAACGTATCAGCTACATGCTAGAGGATGCGAGAGCAAGCCTGATTGTTACACAAAGCCACTTACAAGATCGTGTTGCCTTTATGGGAAGCATGGTGCTTCTGGATAAGCCAGAGTCTTATAATGAAAATGGCTCAAATCTGGAACCGATACAAGCACCAAATCACCTGGCTTATGTCATCTATACGTCAGGAACAACTGGTAAGCCAAAAGGTGTCATGATTGAGCACAAGCAATTAACTGCTATGTCAAATGCTTGGAAAGTAGCCTATGGGTTACATGAACAACATCCAAAAGTCTTGCAATGGGCTAGTTTTGCCTTCGACGTATTCACAGGTGATTATGTACGTGCTCTCTTACATGGCGGGGAATTAGTTATTTGCCCAAGTCATGTCAGATTGGACCCTACTAGTATCTATGAGCTAATTAGTAAGCATCAGGTTAACATTTTTGAATCAACACCAGCTATCGTGATTCCTCTTATGGATTACGTCTACGAGAACCAGCTAGATATCCATACATTAAAAACGCTGATTGTAGGTTCAGACCAATGCCCTGTAGAAGCTTTTGCTCAGTTGCTCAGTAGATTTGGTGAACAGATGCGCATTCTTAACAGCTATGGTGTGACAGAAGCGTGCATTGATTCAAGCTTCTATGAGCAGACGACAAATCTCTTGTCGTTGAATCTACCGATAGGAAAGCCGTTGCCTAACGTAAAAATGTACGTTTTAGATGAGAATCGTGCAATACAGCCTGTAGGAATTCCAGGTGAGTTGTATATTTCTGGAATAGGTGTGGGGCGTGGTTACCTGAATCGCCCTGAACTGACAGCAGAAAAATTTGTAGACAGTCCATTTGTCGACAACGAAAGATTGTACAGAACAGGTGATCTAGTCAGATGGCTACCAGATGGCAATATCGAATATGTAGGCCGAATCGACCATCAAGTTAAGATTCGTGGAAACCGAATTGAGCTAGGTGAAATAGAAGCACAGCTATTGAAGATACATGCGATTGAAGAAGTTGTGGTGATAGCTCAGGAGGATTCAGTTGGACAAAAGCATCTATGCGCCTACTTTGTAGCTGACGATCAGCTTATCGTGAGCGATTTGAGAGCAACGCTTATGCAAGAGCTACCTGCATATATGCTCCCTTCATACTTTGTGCAGCTTGAGGAGCTACCACTAACACCAAACGGAAAAATTGATCGAAAAGCATTACCTGCCCCAGAGGGTAGTCTGCAAACGGGAGTAGAGCATGTAGCACCACGCACTTCATTGGAACTTTCCTTAGCGCAGATTTGGGCAGAGGTACTAGGCTTATCAGACATTGGAGTGAAGGACAACTTCTTTGATATTGGAGGCCACTCGTTACGTGCGACAACTTTAGTGGCTAAAATACACAAAGAGTTGGGGCTAAACGTAGCGTTACGGGACGTATTTAGCTCACCAACGATTGAGCAAATGGCAGCAAAAATTACAGATACAAACTCTCAAGCTACGTATGCTTCTGTACCTATTGTTGAGCAAAGAGATTACTATCCTGTCTCATCCGCTCAAAAACGATTGTATGTCTTAGGTCAGATGGAAGGTGGAGAGCTCAGCTACAATATGCCGAGCGTTCTTCTAATAGAGGGTCCACTTAAGCGAACATCCTTAGAAGAAGCCTTTAGAAAATTGATTGAACGACATGAAGCACTGCGAACTGGCTTTGAAATGATAAACGGAGAGCCAATTCAGCGGGTGTATCAGGAAGTAGAGTTTGAAGTAGAGTATGCCCAGGCAACTGAAGAAGAAGCGAAGCATCTAATTAGAGCTTTTGTTCGCGCATTTGATTTGGAAAAAGCGCCGCTTCTCAGAGTCGGACTTATCGAGCTTGGCATAAATCGACACCTTCTCCTGTTTGATATACACCACATTGTTTCTGATGGCGCATCTTCAAGCATTCTGATACATGAGTTCGTTCAATTATACAAAGGTGAGGAGCTGCCAGCGCTTCGAATTCAATACAAGGATTATGCAGTGTGGCAACAAGAGGAAGTACAAAGCCAACAAATGAACAAGCAGGAAGAATATTGGCTAGATGTTTTCCACGGAGAAATTCCAGTCTTGGATATGCCAACGGACTTTGTCAGACCTGCGATACAAACTTATCAGGGAGATACTTTTGATTTCTTCATTGACAAAGAACGTAGTAAGGGATTAAAAGAGATCGCAGCTCAGACTGGTTCTACTTTATTTATGGTTTTGCTGGCTAGCTATTCCACGATGCTTCACAAATATAGCGGACAAGAAGATATCATCATCGGAACGCCAATTGCTGGTAGACCTCATGCTGATTTAGAAAACTTAATTGGTATGTTTATTAATACATTAGCGATCCGGACTCAGCCTGCAAAAGAAAAATCCTTCTATTCGTTCGTGCAAGAAGTCAAGGAACATGCGTTAGAAGCATTTGAGAATCAGGAGTATCCGTTCGAGGAACTGGTAGAACAATTGCACCTGGCTCGTGACTTCAGTCGAAATCCATTATTTGACACAATGTTTATCATGCAAAATACGGAGAATGAGGAGTTTGCTATTGAAGACTTGACATTTACTCCTTATGCAGATGAGCATGGTGTTGCCAAGTTTGATTTAACATTGAATGCAGTGGAAGAAGCAGAGGGCATCAGATGTGGAATGGAATATGCTACCTCACTATACAAGCGTGAGACCATAGAACGGATGGCAGAACATTTCCTACAGGTGATCGATGGTATTATTAATGATCCACATGAAAAGCTGGCTACTCTTGAGATGATAACAGCTAGAGAGAAAGCGTTCATTCTTGAAACGTTTAATGATACAACAGCAGAATATCCTCGTGAACAAACGATTCACCAGTTATTTGAGGATCAGGTGATGCGCACACCAGATCAAGTGGCCGTGGTTTACGAAGGACAGCAGTTGACATTCCGTGAACTAAATGAACGAGCTAACCAATTGGCACGCACACTACGTGCTGAAGGTGTTCAGTCAGATCAGCTAGTCGGTATTATGGTGGATCGTTCTTTAGAAATGATGATCGGATTATTAGGTATCTTGAAGGCCGGCGGGGCTTACGTACCGATTGATCCAGAATATCCAGAAGAACGTATCCGTTACATGCTAGAGGACGCTGGAGCCAAACTGGTCGTCATGCAAAATCAATTGCACGATCGCCTTACTTTTGTAAACAGACGTATCTCATTAGATGAAGAAGCCTCTTATCATCATGATGGCTCAAATCTAGATGCGTTGGGTAGTTCCGATGATTTGGCTTATGTCATCTATACGTCTGGATCAACAGGTAAACCAAAAGGGGTTATGCTTCAGCATCAGTCGGTCGTAAACCTGATACAAGGTATCACAGATCGAATTGAATTTGTTCAAGGCAAGTCGCTCTTATCTGTTACCACGATCTCGTTTGATATCTTCGTGTTAGAGACATTCCTAGCATTAAGTAAAGGAGTAAAAGTCGTTCTAGCTAATACAGATCAGCAAACAGATCCAAAAGCATTGAGTGATGTGATTGTCGAACAACAAATAGACATGATTCAAATGACGCCATCTCGGATGCAGATGTTGCTATCGTCTAACGAGCTAGAGTGCTTGCAACAGCTACAAGTAATTATGCTAGGCGGAGAAGCACTGTCTACTTCCTTGCTGGAGGCGTTACGCAAGAATACATCTGCAAGTCTATACAATATGTATGGACCAACGGAAACCACTGTATGGTCGTCAGTCGGAGATGTGACAGATGAGGAGCAAATAACAATCGGTAAGCCGCTTCTCAATACACGCTTCTATCTGTTAAATGCTGAGGGTCAGCCACAACCGATCGGGGTTGCAGGGGAGCTGTGCATCGCAGGTGAAGGATTGGCAAGAGGCTATTGGAATCGTCCTGAGCTTACGGCAGAGAAGTTTGTTGAGAATCCGTTTGTACCAGGAGAAAGAATTTATCAAACAGGAGATTTGGCCAAATGGCTACCAGATGGAACGATCGAGTATCTTGGTCGGATTGACCATCAGGTAAAAATTAGAGGCCATCGAATCGAGCTAGGTGAAATAGAGACACAGCTATTACATGTAAGCTCTGTAGCGGAGGCAGTGGTCATTGCACGTGGAGATCAAGAGGGTCAGCAGCAGCTATGCGCTTATTTTGTAGCAGATCAGCCACTAACTGTCTATGATCTAAAAGCCCAATTGTCTCAGGAATTGCCAAGCTATATGGTTCCGTCCTACTTTATTCAATTGGAACAAATGCCACTTACACCAAATGGAAAAATTGATCGTAACGCACTGCCTGCCCCAGAAGGAGGCATTCACACTGGAGCAGAGTACGTGGCACCTCGTACTTGGATGGAAGTTAAGCTGGTACAAATTTGGCAAGAGGTACTAGGACTAGAAACCATCGGAATAAGAGATAACTTCTTTGAAATCGGTGGGCATTCCTTACGAGCCACCAACTTGGTAGCGAGGATCTATAAAGAAATGAACAAAAATCTTCCTCTTCGGGATGTATTCCAATACCCGACTATCGAGCAAATGGCCAACGTAATAGCTGGTAAGGAGCAAAGTACGTATACCTCAATTCCAGTTACTGAGGAGCGAGAGTATTACCCTGTATCTTCTGCACAAAAACGTTTATACATTTTAAGTCAGTTCACAGGTGGCGAAATTAGCTACAATATGCCAGATATCGTGATGATTGAAGGCTCGTTGGATAAACAGCGGGTGGAGGAAGCCTTCCAGAAGCTGATCGAGCGTCACGAAACCCTACGAACCAGCTTTGAAATGGTAAATGGAGTACCAGTACAACGAGTTCATCAGGAGGTTGACTTCTCTATTTCGCATGTACGGGCAAGTCTTGAAGAAGCAAAAGAGCATGTCCGTGAATTTATCCGAGAATTTGACTTGAAAATGGCACCATTGCTACGTGTTGGTGTGATTGAAACCAACCCTGATCGTTACCTCATGCTATTTGATATGCACCATATCATTTCTGATGGGGTTTCAATGGGCAATCTTATTCAAGAATTCGCTCGACTATATGCAGGAGAAGAGCTATCACCGCTTCGCATCCAATACAAGGATTATGCGGCATGGCAACATACAAATGTTCATAGTGAGCAAATGCAACAGCAGGAAGCATATTGGCTGGATGCCTTCCGCAAAGAGGTTCCTGTACTAGACTTGCCTACCGACTATGTTCGACCGGCTCTACAAAGCTTTGCTGGTGAAACGATTGAATTTGTGATAGAGGATCATGATAGAGAGGGCTTAAAGAAACTCGCGGCTCAAACAGGTTCTACCTTACACATGGTCATGCTAGCAGCCTATACTACGCTCCTGCATAAATATACAGGACAAGAGGATATCATTGTGGGAACTCCGATTGCTGGAAGACCACATGCTGACCTTGAAGACATGATTGGTGTTTTCCTGAATACCTTAGCACTTCGCAACTATCCGTCTAAAGACAAATCCTTCGATGAATATTTGCAAGAAGTGAAGGTAAATGCTCTCAAAGCTTATGAAAATCAGGATTATCCATTTGAAGAATTGGTAGAAAAGCTGAAAGTAAATCGAGATTTAAGTCGAAATCCTCTGTTTGACACGATGTTTGAATTTATCACATTGGAGCAAGGCGAGCTACAGATGGAAGGTTTACATGTTAAGCCGTATCCAAGTGAAAATACCGTGGCTAAATTTGATCTAACGCTAGAAGCTATGGAGAGAGAAGAAGGAATTGTATGCACGTTAGAATATGCTACAGCTCTATTCAAGAGAGAGACTGTTGAGCGCATAGTAGGGCATTTCAAACAAATCATTTCTGCCATTGTCCAAAATCCTCAAAATACACTAGGGTCTTTCGACATGATTACTTTGGCAGAAAAAGAAGCAATTTTAGATGTGTTTAATGCTACGGCTATAGATTATGCAATCGAAAAAACGATACATCGCTTATTTGAAGAGCAAGTGGAGCGTACTCCAGATCAAGTAGCGGTTGTGCATGAGGGCGATCAATTAACCTACCGCGAACTCAACGAGCGAGCGAATCAACTAGCCCGAACATTGCGAGCTGAAGGTGTTGAAGCCGATCAGTTAGTAGGAATAATGGTTGATCGATCGGTTGAAATGATGGTTGGGATCTTGGGAATTCTCAAAGCTGGCGGTGCGTATGTACCAATTGATCCTGAATATCCAGAAGAACGTATCAGCTATATGCTAGAGGATGCTCAAGCGAAACTATTGGTCTTGCAGAGTCATTTAGTAGAGAGCGTATCCTTTACTGGAAAACTCGTACTGTTAGATGATTCCGACAGCTACGATCAAGATGGAACGAATCTAGCAGCAGCATCGAGCCCAGAGCATCTTGCTTATGTCATCTATACGTCAGGAACAACAGGCAAGCCTAAAGGTGTCATGATTGAGCACAAGCAGGTTACTTCAATCGCTGCTGCTTGGAACAAAGCGTACCGATTAGAAGAGAATGCCGTTCGATTGCTGCAATGGGCAAGCTTCTCATTTGACGTATTTACAGGTGATTATGTTCGAGCATTGTTACATGGCGGAAAATTAGTGATTTGCCCGAGTCAGTCCAGATTAGATCCTGTTCGTATCTACGGATTGATGAAAGAGTACAAAATCACCATTTTTGAATCTACACCAGCCATCGTTATTCCACTTATGGAGTACGTGTATGAAAACAGCTTGGACATTCGTTCTTTGAAAACATTAATTGTAGGATCAGATCAATGCCCTTCAGATGCCTTTGCTCAATTGGTGAGTAGATTTGGTTCACAAATACGTATTTTAAATAGTTACGGTGTTACAGAAGCGTGCATCGATTCTAGTTATTTCGAACAAGTAACGATTGTACCTTCAGTGAGCTTACCTATTGGGAAGCCATTGCCTAACGTCAATCTGTACGTGTTAAATGAGAACCATGCTATGTTGCCGATAGGTGTTCTAGGTGAACTGTATATTGGCGGAAAAGGAGTAGGGCGAGGCTATTTGAATCGACCAGAGCTAACGGCAGAAAAGTTTGTGGATAATCCGTTTGTTCCGGGAGAGAAAATGTACAGAACTGGAGATTTGGCAAGATGGTTGTCCGATGGAAACATGGAGTACGTTGGCCGAATCGACCACCAAGTAAAAATTCGCGGTAATCGGATTGAACTAGGGGAAGTTGAGTCCAAGCTCTTGAAGACGCCATTCATGCAGGAGGCTATCGTAGTTGCTCAAGAAAATGAGGCTGGGGTTAAGCAGTTGTGCGCTTATTTTGTAGCGACGAAAACCCTGACCCTAAGCGAACTTCGCAACACACTATCTCAAGAATTGCCAGGGTACATGATTCCAACCTACTTTATTCAATTGGATGAGATGCCACTAACGCCAAACGGTAAAATTGACCGCAAGGCTTTGCCGGCCCCAGAAGGAAGTGTACAAACAGGTGCAGATTACGTAGCTCCACGTACACCGGTTGAGAAGACGCTTGTGTCTATCTGGCAAGAAGTACTTGGAACGGATGCAATAGGGATCATGGATAAATTCTTTGATCTTGGTGGGGACTCTATCAAGTCCATCCAGGTATCATCACGCTTGTTCCAAGCAGGCTATAAGCTGGAAATGAAGGACTTGTTCCAATATCCAACCATTGCCGAATTGAGCAAACGGATTCAATCGATCACCAGATTGGCGGACCAAGGTGAAGTGATAGGCGAGGTGGAATTAACTCCGATTCAGCATTGGTTCTTTGAGCAAGCATACACACAACAACATCACTATAACCAGTCCGTTATGTTGTTTAAAGAGCAAGGCTTTGAGGAAGAAGCGCTTTGCAAGGTGATGCAAAAGATTGCTGAACACCATGATGCTGTGCGAACCGTATATATCCCAACGGATAACGGGTATAAAGCACGGAACCGTGGCATTGAGGAAGGCGAACTCTACAGCCTAGAGGTTGTTGATTTCCGAGATGTATCTGACGAAGCGACAGCGGTCGAAGCAAAAGCAAGTGAGCTGCAAAGCAGCATGAACATAAGCGAAGGACCGCTTATGAAGCTGGGCTTGTTCCGTTGCAAGCAAGGTGATCATTTGTTGATCATACTTCATCACCTAGTAGTAGATGGGGTTTCATGGCGCATTCTATTCGAAGATATTGCGAATGGGTTTGAACAAGCGCAGAACAAAGAGGACATTAGTCTTCCGTACAAAACAGATTCCTTCCAGATGTGGGCAGAACACTTGGCTCTTTATGCGAAGTCAGATGCGATGGAGCAAGAGCGAGAGTATTGGCAACACCTTGAACAAATTCCGATGACTCCGTTGCCAAAAGATAATGACCAAGCTACTTCGCTTATGAAAGACAGCCAGTATATTATGGTGCATTGGACAGCAGAGGAAACAGAGCAACTGCTGAAACAAGCGAATCGTGCCTACAATACAGAAGTGAATGATTTGCTGCTCACAGCACTTGGCATGGCTATACATTCTTGGACTGGAATAGAACAAATCCATGTGAGCCTAGAGGGTCATGGTCGCGAATCTATTATTGAAGACATGGATATTACCCGAACTGTCGGCTGGTTTACAAGTCAATATCCAGTAGTACTGACACTACATGAAGGAAAACATGTTTCCCAGCAAATCAAGAGTGTTAAAGAAGGGCTTCGCCATATCCCACAAAAAGGAATTGGTTACGGCATTCACAGATATTTGTCTAAGCGAAACGAGGATCGTACTTTTACGGATCCTGAGATTAGCTTTAACTATCTGGGACAATTTGACCAGGATTTGCAAAACAATGACATTAAGCTCTCTCCGTACGCAAGTGGTGCAGAGACAAGCCCGAATGCAGCAATGCCATTTACATTAGACATGAATGGTTTGATCTCAGAAGGCGCTCTATCCTTTGAAATTACGTACAGTGAAAAAGAGTACCAGAGAGAAACGATGGAGCAGCTAGCAGCATTACTACAAGCCAGCCTCCGAGAAGTTCTACATCACTGCGTAGCCAAGGAGCGGCCAGAATTAACGCCAAGCGATGTCTTGTTACGTGGACTGACTGTTGATGAATTGGAACAGATTGTTGAACAGACCAGTCATGTAGGTGAAGTGGAAAACATTTATGCGATGACACCTATGCAAAAGGGAATGTGGTTCCATAGCTTGATGGACCCGCAGTCTGGAGCTTATTTTGAACAAACGACTTTTGACATCCGTGGAAACTTCCATGTAGACATCTTTGAAACAAGCTTACGTATGCTGTTCCAAAGACATGAGATATTTAGAACGAATTTCTACAACGGATGGAAGGAGCAGCCGCTGCAGGTCGTATATCGAGAGAAAGATAGCTCTCTATATTATGAAGACCTGATGGTGATGGATGTAGAAGAGCGGGATGTTTACGTTACCTCCTTTATCAAGAAGGACAGGGAAACAGGCTTTGACTTAAGCCAGGATTTATTGATGCGCGTTTCTATTCTTCGGACAGAGGAAGAAGAATACAAAATGATTTGGAGCTCCCATCACATTTTAATGGATGGCTGGTGCTTATCTTTAGTTGCATCAGAGGTGTTTGAATGCTACTTTGCCATATTGCAGCAAAGAGCCCCACAATTGGCTGAAGTCTCACCTTATAGTGCCTATATTGAATGGCTGGAGCACCAAGACAGTAGGGAATCTTCTAGCTATTGGAGCAATTATTTGGCTGGCTATGAGCAACAAACAATCGTTCCAAAAGCAAAATCGCCAGATAAAGAAGCGGAGCAAATCTTTAGAACAAGCTTCTGCGATGTAGATAAAGATCTGACGGCACAGTTGAACAATCTAGCAAGACAGAATCAGGTGACAATCAATACATTAATGCAGACGGTATGGGGCATCATGCTTCAAAAATACAATGGAACGGATGATGTCGTCTTTGGAAGTGTAGTTTCTGGTAGACCAGCGGATATTCGAGACGTTGAGAATATGATCGGCTTGTTTATCAATACAATTCCTGTTCGTATCCATTGCGAGGAAGGTATTTCTTTCGCTGATTTATTAAAGCAGAATCAAGAAAAAGCTTTGGCATCTCATGCATATGACACGCATCCACTTTACGAAATTCAGGCTCTGACAGAACAAAAACAGGATTTGATCAACCATATTATGGTGTTTGAAAACTATCCTGTTGAAGAGCAGATGGAGCAGGTAGGAAAAGATGACGAAACGGCATTTGAGGTTACAAACGTCAAGATGGTCGAACAAACCAACTATGACTTTAATCTCATCGTAATTCCTGGTGAAGAAATTAGAATTCATGTCGATTACAATGCGGCTATGTACGATCAAGCGGGTGTTGAGAGAATCCTGGGGCATTTCGTTCATGTTATGCAGCAAGTGATCAATAACCCTGCCATCGCTGTGAATATGGTGGAAATAGTAACAGAGCAGGAAAAAGAGCAGATTATCAAGGAATTCAACCATACAGCAGTTCCTTATCCACAGGAGTACATGATTCATCAATTGTTTGAACAGCAAGCAGAACTCTCGGCAGATCAGCTAGCCATTGTATGCCAAAATAAGCAAATGACCTATCGTGAATTAAATGATCAAGCAAACCAACTAGCAAGAACATTACGATTGAAAGGTGTGCAAGCTGATCAATTGGTGGCCATTATGGCTGAACGTTCCACAGAAATGATCGTCGGCATACTGGCAATCCTGAAGGCTGGCGCTGCATACGTACCAATTGACCCTGAATACCCAGAGGATCGCATTCGTTACATGCTAGAGGATGCAGATGCGAAGTTGGTTGTTACGCAACAACCTTTGCTAGATCAGCTTTCCTTCTTTGCTACAGAAAGGCTTGTTCTTCTTGATGATTCTGCGAATTATCAGGCTGAGCGTTCCAATTTGGAGCCAATCCATGGACAAAGTGATTTAGCCTATGTGATCTATACCTCAGGCACAACGGGCAAACCAAAAGGGGTTATGGTCGAACACGCAAGTATTGCAAATACGATCCATTGGAAATCTAATGCATTCGGGTTTACGAAAAACGACCGCGTGCTGATGGTTACTCCATTTGTCTTCGATCCATTCCTGACACACTTGTTTGGTCCATTGGTATCTGGTTCAACGGTGTATTTGTTGCCGGATGGAGAAAGCAAAGACCCTGTTGCTATTAAAAATGCTATTACGCAAGAGAGCATTACACATCTGCAAAGCTCACCTAGTTTCTTATGGAGTATTGTGGATACGATGAATCCAGAGGATCTGAAGTCTGTAAGGAATATTGTAGTTGGGGGAGAAAAGATCGTTTCGTCGCTAGTTAACAAAGTGATGGAAATGAAGCCAAGCATTGAAATCTGCAACGAATACGGTCCAACAGAGAGCAGTGTAGTCTCTACATCTCTAAGGATTACGAATCCAGAACAGGAAATTTCTATCGGAAGCCCGATAGCAAATAAACAGGTCTATATCATTGGCGTTCACAATCAGCTTCAGCCAATTGGAGTAGCTGGGGAGCTATGCATGGCAGGAAGTGGTTTAGCTAGGGGATACCTGCACCTACCAGAGCTAACAGCGGAGAAATTCGTGGAGAATCCGTTTGCAGCCGGCGAACGGATGTATAAAACGGGTGACTTGGCCAGATGGTTACCAAACGGCAGCATTGAGTATTTAGGCCGAATTGATCATCAAGTGAAAATTCGCGGCTATCGTATTGAGCTTAGCGAAGTGGAAGTACAGCTAATGAAGGTGGCTCCTATTCAGGAAGCGATCGTCATTGTAAAAGAAGGAGATGCTGGACAAAATCAGTTATGTGCCTACTTTGTTTCTGAAGATCAGTTGAAGGCACGTGAACTGCGAAAAGCATTAAATCAGGTTCTGCCTGAATTCATGGTTCCATCTTACTTTGTACAATTGGAGAAAATGCCTCTTACTCCAAATGGAAAAATTGATCGAAAAGCTTTGCCAGTGCCAGAAGAAAGCATTCAAACTGGAAACGAGTATGTTGCTCCCAAGACACCAGTGGAAACAGCTTTGGCATTGATTTGGCAAGAGGTGCTTGGCCTTTCAACTGTTGGAGTGACAGAGAATTTCTTTGATGTGGGAGGGCATTCGCTACGTGCCACTACTTTAGTTGCCAAGATTCATAAAGTGATGAATGTTGCGATACCACTAAGGGACATTTTCAAATATCCGACGATTGAACAGTTGGCTCAGCTGATAGCCAGTATGGAGCATAACACGTACGCTTCTATTCCTGTCATAGAGAACAGTGAGTACTACTTGGTTTCCTCTGCTCAAAAGAGACTATACATTCTAAGTCATCTTGAAGGTGGAGAGCTAAGCTACAACATGCCAGGCATTATGATGCTAGAGGGTTCGCTAGATAAGGATCGTGTAGAAGCAGCTTTCCAACAATTAGCGCAACGTCACGAAACATTACGCACAGGCTTTGAGCTTGTAAATGGGGAACCAATGCAACGAGTACACGATGAGGTGTCGTTTAAGCTGGAGTATTGGGAAACCAACTTAGAGGAAGCAGAACCAATTATAGAAGGATTCGTACGTGCGTTTGATCTCAAACAGGCTCCGCTATTGCGGGTAGGCTTACTTTCAGTCAATGTGAATCAGTACATTCTGCTATTTGATATGCATCATATTATCTCTGACGGTGTATCTATGGGCGTTCTCATGCAAGAATTTGTCCAGATATATCGGGGAGAAGAGCTTTCTCCACTACGAATCCAATACAAGGATTATGCCGCTTGGCAGCAAGCAGGCATGCAAAGCGAGTGGATGAGCAAGCAGGAAGCATACTGGATGAAAGTCTTTGCTGGTGAAATACCTGTTCTGGACATGCCAATTGATTATCAGCGACCTGCAAACAGAAAATTTGAGGGAGAAGCCGTCGAATTCATAATCAATAAACAGAGAAGCGAAGGCTTGAAAAAACTCGCAGCCGATCATGAGTCCACCTTGTATATGGTGTTACTTGCAGTCTATACCACATTGCTTGCTAAACAGAGCGGTCAGGAAGACATTATTGTAGGTACGCCGATTGCAGCAAGACCACACGCTGATCTGGAGTCCATTATCGGTATGTTTGTTAACACCTTAGCCATTCGGAATTACCCAGAAGCGGATAAATCCTTCTTGACTTACTTACAAGAGGTCAAAGACAATTCGTTACAAGCTTTTGAAAATCAGGACTATCCATTTGAAGAATTAGTAGAAAAGCTGGATGTGAAACGAGATCTAAGCCGTAACCCGCTGTTTGACACAATGTTTGTGCTGCAAAACACGGAACAAGGAGATCTGTCCATTGAAGGCTTGCAACTAAAACCTTATGGAGAACAACCAATAGTAGCTAAGTTTGATTTGACCTTAAATGCGGAAGAGCTTGAGGATAGCATCGTTTGCAGCTTTGATTTTGCAAGCTCCCTGTACAAGCGCGAAACCATAGAACGACTGATTGAACATTTCATGCAGGTGATTGATTCTGTTCTTGCAAATCCAGATGCACTCCTTTCCTCTATTGAGATGATTACGTCACATGAAAAGACTGCCATTCTTGAGACATTTAACGATTCAGAGGCGGATTATCCACGCGAGAAGGCAATTCATCAGTTGTTTGAAGAGCAGGCAGCACTTGTACCAGATCATGTCGCAGTCTTCTTTGAGGGGGAACAGCTTTCTTATCGTGATCTAAACGAGAAGGCAAATCGACTTGCAAGATCATTAGTAGCTCAAGGTGTTCAGGCTGATGAGTTAGTAGGCATCATGGCTGAACGATCCTTGGATATGGTTGTAGGAATGCTTGCGATCCTCAAAGCAGGAGGAGCCTATGTACCGATTGATCCAGAGTATCCAGAAGATCGTATTGCCTATATGCTGGAGGATTCGAATGTGAATCTGCTATTGTTGCAGTCCCATTTACTAGGACGTGTAGCTTTTGATAAACAGGTCTTGTTACTAGATGACGAACAATCCTATCAGACTGATCACTCTAATCTGGAGCTGCGCTCTGGACCAAGGAATCTGGCGTATGTGATCTATACGTCAGGGACTACAGGTAAGCCAAAAGGTACCTTGATCGAGCATAAGAACGTGGTTCGTCTGTTATTTAACAGCAAAAATTTGTTTGATTTTACTGATTCTGATACATGGACGCTATTCCATTCGTTCTGCTTTGATTTCTCTGTGTGGGAAATGTACGGAGCACTCTTATACGGTGGAAAATTGGTTATCGTGCCTCCGTTAACAGCGAAGAATCCGAAGCAATTCCTTCAGTTACTTCAGGATCAACAAGTGACGATATTAAATCAAACACCAACCTATTTCTATCAATTGCTTCAGGAAGAAGCGAAGGATAATAGAAAAGAGTTGTCTCTACGAAATGTGATTTTCGGTGGAGAAGCGTTAAGTCCAGCTTTATTGAAGGATTGGAAGGCGAAATACCCACAAGTCAAGCTAATCAACATGTATGGAATAACAGAAACCACTGTCCATGTTACGTACAAGGAAATTACCGAAGTAGAAATTTCTCAAGCGAAAAGCAATATCGGTAAAACAATCCCAACCTTATCTGCTTACATTCTCGATGAACATTTACGCCTTCAACCTGTAGGAGTTAAGGGAGAATTGTATATTGCTGGTGAAGGATTAGCCCGTGGCTACTTAAATCGTCCAGAGTTGACCAATGAGCGATTTGTTCCTAATCCGTTTGTACCTGGTGAACGTATGTATAAGACTGGCGATCTAGCGAGATGGCTGGCAGATGGCAATATTGAGTATTTAGGCCGAATTGATCATCAAGTCAAAATTCGCGGCTATCGCATTGAGCTGGGAGAAGTTGAAACGCAGCTTCTAAACATCGAATCCATGCAAGAAGCGATTGTGATAGCACATGAAGACGCAAGCGGTGACAAATACTTATGCGCGTATTTTGTTGCAGATCATGAGCTGACTGTAGCAGAGCTAAGAAAAGCATTGTCACAACAGTTACCGGACTATATGATTCCAGCTTATTTTGTCCAAATGGAACGCATGCCTCTGACTGGAAACGGTAAATTAGACCGAAAAGCGTTGCCAACACCAGAAGAAAGTATGCAAACAGGTAGAGAATATGTTGCCCCTAGAACCGGGGTGGAAGCGAAGCTAGCTCAAATTTGGCAGGAAGTCCTAGGGCTATCGCAAGTAGGGATTACAGAAAACTTCTTTGAGATCGGAGGACATTCCTTACGTGCTACGACCCTTGTAGCCAAAATACATCAAGCATTGGACACAAGCATTACACTGCGAGATGTATTCCAAATGCCAACGATTGAGCAGATGGCTGAGCACATTGCCACTACAGAGAAGCAAGCTTATATATCCATTCCTCTTGCGGAGGAAAAAGAGTACTATCCAGTGTCTTCAGCTCAAAAACGTCTCTATATTTTGAGTCACGTCGATGGTGGAGAGCTTAGCTACAATATGCCGGGAGTGATGAGAATTGAAGGTCAACTTGATTGGATGAAGCTAGAGACAGCATTCCGCCAATTGATTGATCGTCATGAGTCATTACGCACAGGTTTTGAAATGGTCGATGGAGAGGTAGTTCAACGGATCTACAAAGATGTGGAGTTCACTTTAGAGAAGATACAAGCAAGAGAAGAGGAAGTGAATGCACATCTTAACAGCTTTGTGCGGAAATTTGATCTTCAACAAGCACCGTTGATCAGAGCTGGCCTAATAGAAATAGAGCCAGATCGCCATATCCTACTCTATGACATGCACCATATCATTTCTGATGGAATTTCGATGGGTATCCTTATACAAGAAGTGGCCGAGTTGTATGAGGGCAAGGAATTGTCCCCATTGCGGCTACAGTACAAGGATTATGCGGTTTGGCAGCAGCAACGAGCGAAGAGCGAGCTCTATGAACAGCAAGAAAACTATTGGTTTGGTGAGTTCTTTGGTCCATTGCCTGTCTTGGATTTAATGATTGCTTATCCGAGACCTGCGGTACGCAGCTTTGAGGGCGCTGAGCATGAATTTGTCATTGACCGTGCTTTGGCAGACCAAGTCACCCAATTGGCTGAAAATAGCGGAAGCACTTTATATATGCTTCTCATGGCTACCTATACAATCTTGCTTTCTAAGTACAGTGGACAAGAGGATATCATTGTTGGTACTCCTGTTGGTGGAAGACTTTCTGCCGAATTAGAACCACTTATCGGTATGTTTGTTAACACCTTAGCAATTCGTAACTATCCGCAGAAGGATAAGACGTTCCAAGGATACCTTGAAGAGGTGAAAGAGCGCACGCTACAAGCGTTTGAAAACCAAGAGTATCCATTGGAAGAATTAGTGGAAAGGCTGAATGTGAAGCGGGATCCAAGCCGAAATCCACTCTTCGACACAGTGTTTGTTATGCAAAATACGGAGGATCAGGAAGCAACCATTGGATCGTTATCCGTTACTCCTTATGTACAAGACCATACTGTAGCTAAATTTGACCTAACCTTGTCAATGAGTACAGAAGAGGGAGAGATCAGGGGAGCATTCGAATATTGCACAAAACTTTTCAATAAAAACATGATTGAACAGGTAGCAAATGATTTCGTACGGATCCTATCTGAGGTTGTTAGCACTCCAGACAGAAAGCTAGGGGAATTCGAGCTAGTAGAGAATACAGCTAGCAATCAAGACCTAGTAGAATCTATTACATTTGATTTCTAAGAAAAAAAGCTTTACGAGCGTGTGTTTTGGGCGGGTTCCATTGCACACGCTCACCCTTCATTTTTGCACTCATTCATTTTTCTAGATATCAATTCGATTAGAGGTGTGGATGCAATAGAAGACACCTCGCTATTGTTTAGCGTTCAAATGTGACTAAAAACTTGGAGTGATGTAATTGAAAGCTCTATTTGAAAAAGAAAAAGCTTTTTGGAGCAGCAAGTTTGATGCCGATGATCAAATCGTAATTCTCCCGTATAACAGAACTTCCTCTATTGATAGAAATACCGACAGATACCAAAGCATTTCCAGTACATTGCCGCCTCAGATTTTCGAAAGAATCAGTTCCATTGCAGGCGGGTCACATATCGCTATCTTTATGATTTTATTAGCAGGGTTAGAAAGCTTGTTGTCCAAATATACGAGCCAAGAAACCATCATTGTGGGTGTCCCGGGATTTCGTACTTCACCTGATGCGCAACCACTTTCAAATCAGCTCATCATTTTAAAAAATGAAGTACATAGCAAGAATACTTTTAAATCCTTATTAAACAAAATCAAATCCTCCATTAGTGAAGCAATGAAACATCAGAGTCTGCCTTTTTGGAATTTTATTGATACTCTGAATGTACATTACGATTCGAATCGAGTCCCGATCATTAATACGATCGTGTCGTTAAAGGAGCTCCATACGCTAGATTTCGAGGAACATGCTGTTTATGACATCCATTTTCAATTTGGTCTGGAAAATGGCTCTCTTCAATTAAACACCATTTATAACGAAAATCGTTATGATCAAGAGCTGATTAACCAAGTCAGCAGGCACTTATCTCACATTTTATCCATTGTCTTATTTGATCTAGACCTTTCACTAGAACAGGTTGAACTGTTATCAGAAAAAGAGCAGGAACAGCTTCTGCGTACGTTTAATAACACGGCTACCGCCTATCCCAGAGAGAAAACCATTCAACAGTTGTTTGAGGAACAGGTAGAGCGTACACCAAATCAAGTAGCGGTTGTATTACATGATGAGCAACTAACTTATCAAGAGTTAAATGAAAAGGCTAATCAACTAGCAAGAACGCTACGAAACCAAGGAGTCACTAAAGGGCAATTAGTCGGGCTCATGGTTGAACGCTCCTTAGAAATGATCATCGGAATTTTCGCGATTTTAAAAGCGGGGGGAGCCTATGTACCGATTGATCCAGAATATCCGAATGATCGGATTCGTTATATGCTGGAGGATTCAGGAGCAAAAGTATTTGTTACACAAAGTCACATACGGCATCGAGCAGATTTCGAGGGAACGTGCGTACTCCTAGATGATTCAGAGGCTTACAGTGAAGACAGTTCCAACGTAGAGCCAGTAGCAGAAGCAACTGATGTGGCTTATGTCATATATACTTCTGGATCGACTGGAACACCTAAAGGCACGCAAATCAGACACTTCAGTGCTACAAGAGTGGTACTCAAAACCAATTACATCGAAATAAAAGAAGACGATACCTTATTACAGCTTTCTAATTATGTATTTGACGGTTCTATTTTTGACATCTACGGCGCTTTGTTAAATGGGGCAAGGCTGATCCTCATGAAAAAAACAGATATGCTTGACCTTACTAAGCTTAGTAGCGTAATCGAGCAACAGAATGTGACGATCTTCTTTATACCTACTGCCTTCTTCAATACGCTTGTTGACAATCAGCTGACATGCTTTACAAATGTCCGCAAGGTTTTATTTGGGGGAGAGCGTGCATCTGTTACTCATATTCGCAAGGCATTCCATTATTTAGGGCCAGAACGACTCATTCATGTCTATGGTCCTACCGAGAGTACGGTATTTACCACCTTCTATCCCATTAATACTT
The DNA here is from genome assembly GCF_026891775.1 of Brevibacillus halotolerans. NCBI lineage: Bacteria > Bacillati > Bacillota > Bacilli > Caryophanales > Paenibacillaceae > Brevibacillus > Brevibacillus halotolerans. The sequence goes on along the minus strand of NZ_JAPTNK010000012.1, from coordinate 56,387 downwards.
CTTTTGATGAAGATGTCGCAACAGTTCCGATTGGGAAACCTCTAGCCAATACATTGGTGTACGTAGTGGATCAATTCAATCATCTCAAACCGATTGGGGTTCCGGGTGAATTGTGCATCGCAGGAGAGGGCTTATCGAATGGATATCTCAATAGAGAAGAGTTAAATGTAGAAAAATTTGTTGATAATCCGTTTGTGCCAGGTACACCCATGTATCGTACAGGCGATTTAGTCAAGATGCTGCCAGATGGAAATATAGATTTTTTAGATCGGATAGATAAGCAGGTAAAAATCAGAGGATTTCGTATTGAGCTAGGAGAAATTGAAAATGCTCTTTTAGCATTCCCAGAGGTCAACGAAGCCATTGTAGTGGATGGAATAAAGGAAGGAAATAAATATTTAGCCGCCTATTACGTGGGAAAAGAGTCTATTCAACCAGGAGAATTACTCAAAAATCTGTCGGATAAATTACCTGAATATATGGTTCCTGATTATTGCATACCCCTTGACCAAATGCCGCTTACTCCGAACGGAAAGATTGATAAAAAAATGCTCCCATCTGTTGAGGAGACAATGCCAATTGAAGAATATGTAGCCCCCGGCACCTTATTGGAAGAAAAATTAACGGAAATTTGGAAGGGGATTTTAGGGCTATCTAAGATTGGAATAAAAGACAACTTTTTTGAAAGAGGTGGACATTCCTTACGAGCAACAGCTCTGGTGTCTACGATTCAGAAGGAGCTACAAAAGAATATCCAGCTAAGAGATGTGTTTTCACATCCGACGATCGAACAACTGGCTCAGCTCATTGAGAATATCGAGCAAACGGCTTATTCAGTTATACCCAATATTGAGGAACAACCTTATTACCCCGTCTCATCCGCTCAGAAACGACTCTATATCCTAAGTCAGCTAGCAGGTGGGGAAATCAGCTATAATATGCCGAATGCTATGTTGCTGGATGGAGAGATCGATCGAGAACGTATAGAAAAAACGTTTCAGCAACTCATTGCGCGTCATGAAATCTTGCGAACTAGCTTTGAGTTAGTAGGCGGTGAACCAATTCAACGCGTACATAAAGAGGTTCCTTTTGCCTTGGAATATGTACAGGTTGCCAATGAAGAAGAGGCGGAAGGAATCATTCGTGATTTTACAAGAATGTTTGATTTGCAAAGCGCTCCATTGTTGCGTGTAGGACTCATCCAGTTAGCCTATGATCGCCATGTCTTATTGTTTGACATGCACCATATCATCTCTGATGGAACCTCTATGAATGTTCTTATTCAAGAGTTTGCCAGCTTGTATCAGGGAGAGGTATTGCCTACACAACGAATCCAGTACAAGGACTACGCTTCTTGGCAACAGCAGCAGATGAAAAGTGAGTGGTATCAGCAACAAGAAAATTATTGGCTACAAGTATTTTCAAAAGAACTGCCTGTCCTTCAAATGCCTACTGATTTCACTCGGCCTGCTATTAGAAGCTTTGACGGAGGTCTGTTGGAATTTAGAATCGGCAAACACACAAGTGAGGACCTAAAGCAGCTTGCAGCCCAAACCGGTTCTACGTTGTACATGGTGCTATTGGCGGTATATACAACCCTGCTGAGTAAATACAGTGGACAAGAGGATATTATTGTTGGAACACCGATTGCGGGAAGACCCCATGCTGATTTGGAAAGCATGATTGGTATGTTTGTAAACACGCTCGCAATCCGCAACTATCCTGTGGGTGAAAAAACATTCTATGAATACCTACAGGAAGTGAAAGAAGCTTCCTTGAAGGCATATGAGAATCAAGATTATTTATTCGAAGAGCTGGTAGATAAGCTAGATGTAAACCGGGATATGAGTCGTAACCCATTGTTTGATACGATGCTTGTCCTGCAAAATTTAGAAAATCAGGAGCAGGACTTAGAGCAGTTACGCATCACACCATATGCAAGTGAGCATACGATTTCCAAGTTCGATTTAACTCTACATGCGATGGAGGATGCGGATACGCTTCTATGTAGTTTTGAATATGCGACAACACTATTCAAACGAGAAACCATCGAGCGTATGGCAAAGCACTTTATCCAATTGATAGATGGACTTGTAAGTGATCCGCATGCGAAGCTGTCATCCATCGAGATGATGACAACAGATGAGAAGACGTTGATTCTCGAAACGTTTAACAATACGACAGTAGAGGGTGTAGGAGAGCAAACCATCCACCAATTATTCGAGATGCAGGTCGAACGCACACCAGATCAGGTAGCTGTTGTTTATGAAGGTGAACATCTGACATATCGTGAGTTAAATGAGCGAGCGAATCAAGTAGCACGAACACTGCGAGCAGAAGGAATAGGCTCAGATCAGCTAGTCGGTATTTTGATGGAGCATTCATTGGATATGATGATTGGATTGCTCGGTATCTTAAAGGCTGGGGGGGCTTATGTACCGATTGATCCAAACTACCCAGAAGATCGAATTCAGTACTTGCTAGAGGATAGTCAAACAACTATTTTGCTCACGCAGCAAAAATTCTCTGAAAAACTTACTTATAACAAAAAGATTCTTTACCTAGACAATCAAGAGATCTATCAGGGAAATACCACTAATCTTGAACACGAAAACAACATGAATGATCTAGCATATATCATATATACTTCAGGCTCGACTGGAAATCCGAAGGGAGCTATGATCACTCATCAGGGGCTTGTCAATTATATTTGGTGGGCTAAAAAGGTGTATGTGCAAAATGAGACCGTTCATTTCCCGCTTTATTCGTCCATTTCGTTTGATTTGACTGTCACGTCCATTTATACTCCTCTGATTTCTGGAAATACGATTTATATTTATAGAGGAGAAGACAAGGTACAGGTCATTTTGGACATCCTTGCAGACAATAAGGTTGGGATTATCAAGCTAACTCCTACCCATCTTAAATTAATAGAAGACTACGATGGCACGAACAGTAACATGAAAAGATTAATTGTCGGCGGCGAAAACCTGCATACGCAACTGGCTAGCAAAATCCATCTTAATTTTGGTGGGAATGTCCAAATTATGAATGAATATGGACCTACCGAAACCGTAGTAGGCTGCATGCTCTATACATTTGATCCGAATCATATCTCTCAGGACTCCGTACCAATTGGTGTACCAGCGGACAATGTAAGGATTTATGTATTAGATAAAGCGCTGCGTCCAGTGCCAATCGGCTCTATTGGAGAAATGTACATTGCAGGGTATGGGGTTGCCAGAGGGTATTTAAATCGCCCCGAGCTAACTGCGGAAAAATTTATAGAAAATCCCTTTAGGCCTGGGGAAAGAATGTATCGAACCGGGGACCTTGCACGATGGTTGCCAGATGGAAATATGGAATATGCGGGAAGAACAGATGATCAGGTTAAAATCCGAGGATATCGGATTGAGCTAGGAGAAATAGAAGCACGGATCGTAAGCATGGAAGAGGTCCAAGAAGCAGTGGTAATCGCTCGGGAAGACCATGCTGGACTACAGCACTTATGCGCATATATTGTATCGGAAAAGCAATTGATGATTAGTGAGCTAAAAAGCAGACTGGCCCATCAGCTTCCTAGTTACATGGTACCGTCCTATTTCATACAGGTAGACAAAATCACGCATACACCAAATGGAAAGCTCGATCGAAAGTCTTTACCTGCCCCAGAGGATGGCACTATCCAAACAGGAGCAGAATATGTACCGCCACGTACATGGATGGAATCGAAGCTTGTGCAGATTTGGCAAGAGGTTCTTGGTCTTTCCATGATCGGGGTGAAGGATCATTTCTTTGATATTGGTGGTCATTCCCTGCGAGCTACTCATTTGGTTTCCAGAATTTATAAAGAATTAAATCAAAACCTGCCGCTACGGGATGTTTTCCAAAATCCGACTATTGAGCAAATGGCAGAAGTATTAATAGGAAGAGAAAAAATTGCCTATACTTCCATTCCCATTATTGAAGAGAGAGAATTCTATCCGGTTTCTTCAGCCCAGAAGCGATTGTATATTTTAAGTCAATTAATTGGTGGAGAAATTAGTTATAATATGCCGAACGTGGTAAGGATAGATGGAGAGCTCGATCAAGAACGTTTAGAAATAGTCTTCCAGAAGCTGATTTCGCGTCATGAAATCTTACGAACTAGTTTTGAGCTGGTAAACGGAGAAACGATGCAACGAGTACACCCAAATGTAGATTTTTCTATCGAATACGCTGAAGCCAGTATAGAAGAGCTCGAAGCCATTATCCAAGGCTTTGTCCGTCCGTTTAACCTTGAGCAAGCTCCATTACTCCGTGTTGGGCTTATTAAGATAGAAAAAGACAGCCATGTTCTGATGTTAGACATGCACCATATTATTTCAGATGGTGTTTCCACAGGGATTTTGATGCAAGAATTTATCAGCCTGTATACGGGGGGAGAGTTATCTTCGCTTCGTATTCAATATAAGGATTATGCAGTCTGGCAACGAGAAGGCGTTCACCGAGAGGCAATCAAGCGACAAGAAGCCTATTGGCTTGAGGTTTTCCAGGGAGAGATTCCTGTACTCAACTTGCCAGTCGATTATGCCCGTCCAGCTATGAAAAGCTTTGAGGGAAGTACGTTTGAATTTGTGCTTGACCAAAAAAGCAGTGATGGATTAAGGCAAATCGCAGCCCAAACAGGTTCTACGCTGTATATGGTGTTATTGGCTGTCTATACGACTCTACTGAGTAAATATAGTGGACAAGAGGATATTATTGTTGGAACTCCGATAGCAGGAAGACCTCATCCAGATTTAGAAAGTATGATTGGTATATTTATAAACACGCTTGCGATACGTAACTATCCAGCTGGTGAAAAAACATTCTACGAATATCTACAGGAAGTCAAAGAAGCTTCCTTGAAGGCATATGAGAATCAAGACTATTTATTCGAAGAGCTGGTAGACAAGCTCGATGTAAATCGGGATATGAGTCGTAATCCATTGTTTGATACAATGCTCATCCTGCAAAATCTAGAAAAGAAAGAGCAGGAGCTAGAGGGATTACGCATTTCATCATATGCAAGTGAACAAACCATATCCAAGTTTGATTTGACCTTACATGCGATGGAGGATGCAGATACAGTCCTGTGTAGCTTTGAATATGCGACAAGACTATTCAAACGAGAAACGATCGAGCGTATGGCCAAGCACTTTACCCAATTGGTAGATAGACTTGTAAGTGAACCGCATGCGAAGCTGTCAGCCATCGAGATGCTGACAACGGATGAGAAGAAGTTGATTCTCGAAACATTTAACAATACAGCAATGCAGGATGTAGCAGACAAGACCATTCACCAATTATTTGAGATGCAGGTCGAACGTACACCGGATCAAGCAGCGGTCGTTTATGAGGGTGAACAACTGACGTACCGTGAGTTAAATGAACGAGCAAATCAACTGGCTAGAACACTGCGAGCAGAAGGGATACGCTCGAATCAACTAGTCGGTATTTTGGTAGAACGTTCTCTTGACATGTTAGTCGGACTGTTAGGCATCCTGAAGGCTGGCGGAGCTTACGTACCTATTGATCCAGGATATCCAGAAGATCGCATTCGCTACATGTTAGAGGATGCGGGGGTTACGTTCGTAGTTGTACACAGTCATTTGCAGGATCAGATCAGCTTCGATGGATATCAGGGAAAATGTATCGTAATAGAGGAAGAAGCTTCTTATCAGGAAGATGCATCTAATCTTGTACCAGGAAGCAGTCCGCTTGATTTAGCCTATGTCATCTACACATCAGGATCGACCGGTAAGCCTAAGGGCGTTATGATTACTCATCAGGCGGTAGTCAACCTGATACATGGCATAACGGATCGGATTGACTTTGCAGAAGGAAAATCTCTTCTTTCTGTTACTACCATTTCATTTGATATCTTCGTGCTAGAAACGCTCCTTTCGCTTAGTAAAGGGATACGAGTAGTAATGGCTAGCGAAATTCAACAGACGGATTCACAGGCCTTACGAAACGTCATTTCTGAGCAAAAAATCGATATGATCCAAATGACGCCTTCTCGCATGCAGATGCTGTTATCTTCAGTAGATAGTACAGAGCTGTTCAAAGAATTGCAGCATGTCCAAGAAATAATGCTTGGTGGCGAAGCGCTTCCTATTTCCTTAGTCAATGCGCTACATGAGCATACACCGGCACGCTTGTTTAATATGTATGGTCCGACTGAAACAACCGTATGGTCATCAATTGGATCAGTGACAGCGGGCCAGCCTATTACAATTGGCAAACCAATCACGAATACACAATTTTATATCTTGAGTATGGAAGGTCATCTTCAACCAGTAGGAGTAGCTGGGGAGCTGTGCATCGCTGGTCTGGGACTTGCAAGAGGATACTGGAATCGTCCCGAACTAACGATGGACAAGTTTATCGAAAATCCATTCCTACCAGGAAGTAAAATGTATAAAACGGGTGATTTAGCGAAGTGGTTACCTGATGGAACCATTGAGTATCTAGGTCGAATCGATCATCAGGTAAAGGTGAGGGGCTATCGCATTGAACTTGGAGAAATAGAAGAACAGATAAGGAATATAAAAGAGGTTGAAGAAGCAGTGGTAATCGCACAGGAAGACCATGCTGGGCTACAGCATTTATGCGCATATATTGTAGCGGATCAACCAGTACTTGTAAGCGATGTAAGAAGCACATTGCTGCAAAAGCTACCTGGCTATATGATTCCTTCCTACTTTGTCCAGTTGGAGCAAATGCCTTTAACACCAAATGGAAAGATTGATCGTAAAGCATTACCTGTACCAAAAGGAAACCTGCAAACAGGAGTGGAATACGTAGCGCCACAGACACAGTGGGAAGTGCAGATCGCTGGTATTTGGCAGGAGGTTCTAGGAATTACTGATATCGGGGTGAGAGATAACTTCTTCGATAGTGGTGGACATTCCTTGCGAGCTACGACTCTCGTTGCCAAGATGCATAAAGAAATGGGAGTGAATCTTCCTCTGCGAGATGTCTTTGCATATCCTACGATCGAACAGATGGCCAAACGAGTATCTGAGATTGATCACGTGGCGCATTTCTCAATTCCTGTCATTTTCGACAGAGAGTTTTATCCGGTATCCTCTGCTCAAAAACGATTATATATTTTAAATCAGATTGAGGGTGGAGGGCTCAGTTATAACATGCCAACCGTCCTAGTGGTAGAGGGACAGCTTCATCGGAAAACTCTTGAAGATGCATTCCAGAAGGTAATCAATCGTCATGAGACCTTACGCACAGGCTTTACGATGATAAATGGGGAACCAGTCCAACAGATTTATCGTGGTGTGACATTTGAGATTGAATACACGCTGGCAAAAGAGGAAGAGATAGCTAGCATCATTCAAGCATTTGTGCGTGAGTTTGATCTTGCAAAAGCTCCACTTTTACGGGTAGGCTTGATTGAACTTGAAGCAGATCGACATGTTTTAATGTTTGATACGCATCACATCATTTCTGATGCGGCTTCGTTAAGTATTTTGCTTCAAGATTTGATTCAGTTATACACAGGTGAGGAACTAGAACCGCTCCGAATTCAATATAAGGATTACGCCGTATGGCAACAGGAAGAAGTGCAAAGCGAACGCATCCTAAATCAAGAAGCATACTGGCTGAACATTCATGGAAATGAAATTCCGGTTCTGAATTTGCCAACGGACTATCCAAGACCTGCTTTGCAAAGCTATCAGGGGGATATCTTTGAATTTGTCATCGATCAACGAAGAAGTGAAGGACTCCGACAAATTGCTGCACAAACAGGTTCCACCTTGTTTATGGTCTTATTGGCTGTATATACCACCTTGTTGGGCAAAAGCAGTGGACAAGCGGATATTATTGTAGGAACTCCAATAGCGGGAAGACCGCATGCAGATCTTGAAAGCCTGATTGGTATATTTATTAATACACTAGCGATTCGTACTCAGCCAATGGCAACAAAAACATTCTACGAATATGTCAAGGAAGTTAAAGAGCATGCACTACAAGCCTATGAAAATCAGGAATATCCGTTTGAAGAGCTAGTAGAAAAATTACAGGTAGCTCGCGATTTTAGTCGCAATCCGCTGTTTGATACAATGTTTGCCTTACAAAACGTGGAGCAAGGTAATCAGACCATCGAAGGTTTACAGCTCAGACCATTTGAAGGAGAGCATAATGTCTCTAAATTTGATCTAAGCTTATACGCCAATGAAGATGATAAAAACATTGTGTGTACTTTCGAGTTTGCTACCTCATTGTTTAAGCGTGACACAATCAAGCGAATGTCAGAGCAGTTCCTACAGGTCATTGACAGCATAGTGGCTGATCCAACCGCAAAGCTGTCTACCATTGAGATTGCTACTACGCAAGAGAAAGAGTTGCTATTGCACACCTTTAATGATACAGCAGGAGATTATCCAAGAGAGAAAACCATTTATCAATTGTTTGAGAGTCAAGTGGAACGTACCCCTGAGCAGATAGCTGTCGTTTACGAAAATGAACAGCTCACCTACCGGGAATTAAACGAGCGAGCAAATCAACTAGCTCGAATCCTGCGATCCGAAGGTGTGGGAGCCAATCAGTTAGTTGGAATTATGGTGGACCGTTCCTTAGACATGATGATTGGGTTAATGGGGATTTTGAAAGCTGGATCAGCCTATGTTCCAATTGACCCAGATTATCCGGACGAACGGATTCGCTACATGCTGGAAGATTCGAAAGCGAATTGGGTAGTGACACAGAGTCATTTACAGGAGCGGATAGCTTTTGCAGGAAGCTTGATCCTTATGGATGAAGAGTCTGCGGATGATCAGCATGAGCAATCTAACCTTGAACCTATTAGTGGACCTACTGATTTAGCCTATGTTATTTATACATCAGGCTCAACAGGTAAGCCAAAAGGCGTCATGATTTTACAGCGTGCAGTCGTAAACCTATTACAAGGCATAACCGATCAGATCGACTTTACCCAAGGAAAAACACTTCTTTCCGTGACGACGATCTCATTTGATATTTTTGTGTTAGAGACTCTACTGCCGCTGTGTAAAGGTGTAAGGGTAATTTTAGCAAGTAGCCTTCAGCAAACTGACCCGAGAGCATTGTGTGATGTGATTGAAAAACAGCAGGTGGACATGATCCAAATGACGCCTTCTCGGATACAAATGCTGTTATCCTCGGAGCACATTCACTGCCTACAGGGATTACAAGAAATTATGCTCGGTGGAGAAGCACTTCCCGCTTCCCTAATCAAAGCCCTACAAGAGACCACCCAGGCACGCCTGTATAATATGTACGGCCCAACTGAAACAACGGTGTGGTCATCGGTGGGAGAACTGATAGACGGGGAACCGATAACAATTGGTAAACCGCTTGTAAACACTTCCTTCTATATTTTAAGCGCTGAAAACCACCTCCAACCGATCGGGATAGCAGGTGAACTGTGCATTGCAGGAGAAGGATTGGCAAAAGGCTACTGGAATCGTCCTGAGCTAACAACAGAAAAATTCGTAGAGAATCCATTTATAACCGGGGAAAAAATGTATCGCACAGGAGATTTAGCAAAATGGCTCCCTGATGGAACCATTGAGTATCTGGGACGAATGGATCACCAGGTAAAAATTCGAGGTTATCGCATTGAGCTTGGTGAAATTGAAGCCCTACTCCTACAAATTCCTTCTGTTCAGGAAGCGGTAGTTGTTGCAAGAGAGGAGCAAGCGGGACAGAAGCAGTTGTGTGCTTATTTTGTGGCAAATCAACAGCTTACAGTAAGTGAAATCAGAAATTCGCTGTCACAAGATTTACCTACTTATATGATTCCAGCGTTTTTTATCCAGCTTGAACAGATGCCATTGACTCCAAACGGCAAAATGAATCGAAATGCACTCCCGACTCCAGAAGGTAATATTCATCTAGGAGTGGAGTACATCGCTCCACAGACACCAACGGAGGTACAATTGGCTACTATTTGGCAGGAGGTATTGGGTGTTTCTAAAATTGGTAAGAATGACAACTTCTTTGAATTGGGTGGGCATTCTTTACATGTACTTGAATTAATCAGGAAAATCTACACAGATATTCGGGTCGAGATCCCTATACGTGTAGTGTTCGAGATGCCAACTGTAGGCGCGATGGCCGAAGAAATAGTACGATCTATGTTTACAAAAAATAATAGTAAACCAATCACAAAATTAAACGAGCATGGACGCTTACATGTGTTCTGCTTCCCGCCAGCAATCGGGTATGGCATGGCATACATCGAAATGGCAAAATTACTTGAACACCAGTGCGTATTGTATGGTATGGATTTTATTGAGGAATATACAAATGACGAGGAATTAATGGAGCAATATGTCAAACTCCTCACTGATGTACAGGGAAATCAACCATACGTGTTCCTAGGTTATTCAATAGGTGGTAATTTGGCATTTGAAGTGGCAAAAGCAATGGAATTAAGAGGCTACGAAGTAAAAGATATTATCTTGCTAGATTCCATTATCAGAAGTGGGGATTCTGTATCTTCAGAAGAGGACGCCTTACAGGAAATCGCTACTCTCTTAGAAGATACACCTGAACAGTACAAGCATCTTGTGACGCCTTCCTATACAAATAGAATCTATTCGTACGCTAGATATCGGAATCAGCTTGTTAATGAGGGGATGGTTCAAGCCAATATCCATGAATTACTAGCATCCGATTCTCAGAAAGTGGGCTCGACAGTAGAATCTTCTTGGTTATGGAAACAGGCAACTCATGGAAATCATATGCAATATCAAGCGGTGGGAACCCATGAAGAGATGCTTGATCCTGAAATGATTGAGGGGAATGCAAGCATAGTCCGCATGATCTTACAGAAAATCATCGATGAAATGTATGCTGTCTCTACCCATGCAACAAATGATTTTCGTTAAAGGCCGCGGTAAAAGAATCTTTTTGTCGCAAATAAAACCATAGGCTAGAATCATAAAAGCTACGGGCATGACGTCGCGAATCGGAATTCGTGAGCGTCATGCCCGTATTTTTTTGCAACATATGGTGATCCAGCTTTACTGAGTGAACAGCTACGCCACTTTTCTTTTCTGTCGTTGAGGCTTATCACGCATAGAAGAGAGTACGGCAGCAAAAAGGCAAATCACGGCTGCTACCCAAAAGACAGTATGAAGAGCAGTCATGTAAGCTTCCACATTTAGGATATCAGTGCTACTAAATTCAGATTGATCTTCAGTTAATCTATTCAATTGAAAAGAGAATAGTGAGATAGCAAATGTCGTCCCTAATACCATCCCGATATTGCGGACTAATGCATTTAGGCCGCCTGCTGCTCCTAATAGTTTGGGCGGAACTGATCCGAGAATACTTGCATTGTTGGGAGATAAAAAAAGACCAGTGCCGATTCCAAATATACCCATATGTGTTGCGACAAGCCATGCCGGTTCATTTGTTGTAAGCTTCGTTAGCAGAACAAAGGATATCGCATTAATCACCAAGCCAGAGATCGTTAAATAGTAGTAGCCAATTTTATCAGACAGCCAACCGGAGAACGGAGCAACGATCGCCATCATCACAGCATTTGCCATCATCACATAACCCACGATATTCGGGGGATATTCTAGCACCAATTGCATATAAAACGGCATGAGAATAGTTATGCAAAAAAGAGAGAGAAAAGACAGGAGAGTCGCAAAGCTTCCTGAACGGAAGGTCCTTATCTTAAATAGTGAGAAGTCAAGCATAGGATGTGAGATTCGAGTTTCACGTCGATAAAACAAGACAAAGATGATGAATGAAAAGAGAAGACCACCTAATGTAATTCCCGTTGTCCATCCATGTTCCTCAGCATTAGAAATGGTATATAGGAAGGTAATCATACTTGTCATATACATAATAGAACCAAGATAGTCAAAAGGCTCTCCCACACGTTTTTGATGTTGTTTTGGCATGATACGTAATGCTGCGATAAATCCGATTAAACCGATGGGTACGTTAATCCAAAAAATAGATTCCCAGCCAAACGAATCAACTAGAATGCCACCGATGGCTGGACCGGATAATGAACCAAGTGATACCACCATACCGGTTATTCCGAGGGCCCGACCACGTTCTTCTTTGGGAAAAGTGGCAGCTATGATCGCTTGACTATTAGCCATCAGCAGTGCGGCGCCAGCAGCTTGTAGGACACGCATGCCAATTAACATCCAAATGGATTTTGATAAACCGCATAAAGCAGATCCAATCAAAAAAATTAAAAATCCCAAATTATATAAGTTCCCACGTCCAAAAAGATCCGATAATTTTCCAATAATGGGTAAAAGGGAAGCGATCGCTAATAAATAAGCTGTTACAACCCATTGTACAATATGCAGGGGGACGTCTAATGTACCCGAAATACTAGGGAGAGCTACATTCGTGATGCTGCCATCCAATGTTGACATAAAGATTCCCAAAGACACATTAGCAAGTATCCACCAGCGAAGTGTAGTCCTGATAGTAGGCAATTGACCTTCCTGACTCATCTTAATTCCTCCTTTACATAGCGAAACGGGTTACCCTTTTTTTATGAGCATACGAATAGTCTCAGAGAGGTCAAGGTTATTTTTTTGACACAGCGATAGTAATTTTTGATATGTTTCCTCGTCTAGTCTGACATGGATGGCATGATGTAGCCGATCATCCTCATGCTTTCGTGGACGACCGCGCCCTAGTTTTTTATCGAAAATTCCTTCCTTGTCGAGGTTTCTGTCAACAATGGTATATCCCTGTCTTTCTATCCATTCATCCCCTTTATTTTTCTTCCAGACAAAAAGTGCTTTTTTGCGGACTTTAGCTAAATATATATCCATTGGCTCATTCACTAATCCATGTTCTATTGCTATGGTTACCCATTTTTTCTCAAATGCTTGAGCGAATTCTTGAAAAGAGCTGTATCGATTATCCATAAATAATTCCACCCTTTTTTGTTCTACAAAAAATATAAACTCATTTCCAAAATTAGGCAATATATTTATTTTTCAAAAAATGTAAAAGATTATTTTTTTGTTGTTGAATTAGCATAAAATTGAAAAAAACGGGCTCTTCTCTTGCAATTTCTGAAAGTTTGGTTATCATTAAAAAAGAAGTTCATTGATGTCTAAGTCTGGCTGATTACAGTCATACTATTCATCCTGTGCTTTTACGCATACGCGTACAGAGTATGGAGGGATTGATAACTGGTATATACCACTGCTAAGTATTAACCCACCATAAAACAGCTTGGGCAACGTTTTACGTTTGCGCTGGTTGTTTTGTGGTGGGTTATTTTTATTTTTTGAAGCAGATGGAGAAGGAAACGGAGGAAATAACCCTTGAACAAAATGATTTCATTTACCATCAATGATACGTTACACCAAGCAAAAGAGGGAACTAGAATTCTTGATTATCTGCTTGAGCAAGACATCAAGCATCCTCATATTTGCTATTCACCTATTTTAGGCCCAATTCAAACATGCGATACTTGTACCTGCGAAATTAACGGTCAACTGATGCGAGCTTGCTCTACTGTTGTGGAGGAAGGAATGAGTATCCAGACTGCATCTTCACCGGCAAAGGAAGCGCAAAAACAAGCGATGGATCGTGTCCTCGAAAACCATATGCTGTACTGTACGGTGTGTGATAATAATAATGGCAATTGTCGTGTACATAATACGGTAGATCTGATGGAAGTGGAGCATCAGGAGCGACCGTTTAGAGAGAAGGGCTATGAGGTAGATATGTCTCATCCTTTCTACCGATATGATCCGAATCAATGTATCTTGTGCGGGCGTTGTGTAGAAGCATGTCAGGATTTACAAGTCAACGAGACACTAACCATTGATTGGGAACGAGAAATGCCGCGGGTTATCTGGGATCAGGATAAACCCATTAATGAATCCTCCTGTGTCTCCTGTGGGCATTGCGTCACTGTATGCCCATGTAATGCTTTAATGGAAAAAACTATGCTAGGTGAAGCTGGTTTCATGACAAAGATGGGGAAGGAATTGCTTGATCCCATGATTGAATTGGTCAAGGAAGTAGAGCCTGGTTACAGTGGAATATTGGCCATTTCTGAAGCAGAAGCAGCCATGCGTGAAACTCGAACTAAAAAAACGAAAACGGTATGTACATTTTGCGGGGTAGGCTGTAGCTTTGAGGTTTGGACGAAAGGACGCCAAATTTTAAAAATTGAGCCATCTGAGGAAGCACCAGTCAATAGCATTTCGACCTGTATTAAAGGCAAGTTCGGTTGGGATTTCGTCAACAGCAATGAACGGCTGTCAACACCATTAATTCGACGGGGAGAAGAGTTTGTTCCAGCTACCTGGGAGGAAGCGCTTACATTAATTGCGTCTAAGTGGAAAGAGATGAAGCAAAAGTATGGAGGAGACGCTTTCGGTTTCGTTAGCTCATCAAAAACAACCAATGAGGAAGCTTATTTGGTACAGAAATTGGCCCGACAGGTCTTTGAAACAAATAATGTAGACAACTGTTCACGTTATTGCCAATCTCCAGCTACAGATGGGCTATTGTCAACTGTTGGTTATGGCGGTGATTCAGGTGTAATTAGTGATATTGCTGCTGCCGGGTTAGTCATTATCGTTGGAGCGAATCCAACAGAAGGTCATCCGGTTTTGGCGACGCGGGTGAAGCGTGCAAAGAAATTACATGGTCAAAAACTAATTGTTTCAGATTTGCGCAAGCATGAAATGGCAGAACGTTCGGATTTGTATTTACATCCGAATCAAGGGACAGATTTTGTCTGGTTAACAGCGGTAGCCAAATACATCATTGATCAGGGCTGGCATGATGTTGACTTCTTAGCAAAACGCGTCAATTACCTAGAAGAGTATAAGGAAGCCATCCAAAACTATACACTCGAATATGCTGAAAAAGTGACGGGTATTTCTCAAGAGCAACTAAAAGAAACAGCAAAAATGATTTGTGAGGCAGATGGTACATGCGTACTGTGGGGTATGGGAGTTACCCAAAACGTAGGAGGTTCTCATACATCCGCAGCAATTGCCAATCTTTTATTAGTCACAGGAAATTTTGGCCGGCATGGTGCAGGTGCGTATCCACTGCGCGGACATAATAACGTTCAAGGAGCTTGTGATATGGGCTCATTGCCAAATTGGCTACCGGGTTATCAGTCCATCTCTGATGATGAGGCGCGTCAAAAATTTGAAAAAGCGTATGATGTCAAAATTTCTAATAAGCCGGGTTATACGAACATTCAGATGTTAGAGGCAGTAGAAGCAGGTACATTAAAAGCAATGTATCTGATTGGGGAGGATATGGCTTGGGTTGATTCCAATTCGAATCATGTACAAGAGACCTTAAGTAAGCTTGATTTCTTTGTCGTACAGGATATTTTCTTTACACGGACGGCACAATTTGCAGATGTCATTTTGCCAGCAGCACCTTCTTTAGAAAAGGACGGTACATTCACCAATACAGAAAGAAGGATTCAACGGCTCTATCAAGCATTGCCTACATGGGAGGAATCCAAACCAGATTGGTGGATCATTACACAGCTTGCAAACCACCTTGGCGCTAATTGGAGATATACTCACCCCGGTGATATTATGGACGAAATTGCCAGCTTAAGTCCGCTTTTCTCAGGGGTTAGCTATGAAAGGTTGGCAAATTGGAACAGTCTAATCTGGCCTGTATTGCCTGATGGAACAGATGAACCGTTACTCTATATCAATCGATTTAATTTTCCTGATGGTAAGGCACGCCTGTCCTTAGTAGAATATGTGCCACCTATTTCTTATTCAGCGGAATTTGATCTAGTGGTTAATAACGGGCGTTTATTAGAGCATTTCCATGAAGGGAACATGACAAATAAGTCAAAAGGTATTCAATATAAAGTACCAGAAGTATTTGTGGAGGTGTCACCTGAGCTTGCTTGTGAACGCGGGGTCAAGGACGGCTCCTTAGTGCGTCTAGTATCACCATATGGAGCTATCAAATTACGAGCAGTTGTAACGAATCGTGTACAAGGAAAAGAGCTGTATGTCCCGATGAATTCCGTCAGCAGCGACAATGCTATTAATATCCTAACAGGTAATGTAGGCGATATTCGTACGCAAACACCAGCTTATAAACAAACCAAGGTACGTTTGGAAGTACTTGAACATAGCGGCCAAAATCCATTGCCAAAAAATAATCCACGTAATGCCAAACGAAACCCACAGCTAGGTGTTCAGGTAGACCGCAAGTGGGCACGGGCTGATTATGAGCCTATCGCCGATGTGAATGTAGCAGGAGGGAAGCAATAATGGCCAGACCCATTACAAAAATAGCGAAACCAACTATCACAAATGAGGAGCACCAGCAGCTGCATCTTACTCAATTAAA
Organism: Brevibacillus halotolerans; assembly: GCF_026891775.1. Taxonomy (NCBI): domain Bacteria; kingdom Bacillati; phylum Bacillota; class Bacilli; order Caryophanales; family Paenibacillaceae; genus Brevibacillus; species Brevibacillus halotolerans. Next base: position 40,007 of record NZ_JAPTNK010000012.1, on the reverse strand, counting down.
AGAAGAGATCGCCATGCATGCGCAAAGTATTCGTCAATCCGTGAAACTGTTGGATGAGCTACACCAAGCGGGTGTCCTAGAAACTGTCCAATCTATGGTTCAAAGCAAGGAAAAGATGGCTGGCATTGCTGTTAAGCAGTTGGTAAAGCCAAATGTAACGAAATCCATTAATAACGTCATGGCATTAACAGAAGCGTTAGGCCAAATAGAGCCAGAGATGACCAAAAAGTTGGTCTCAAGTCTTACACATGGTCTGCAAAAAGCAGAAGAAGCCAGTGCTAAAGAGAATAAAATGGGTATGTTTGATCTATTCAAAGCACTACAAGACCCTGATATCAATCGTGCGATTTCTTTTGGCATACATATGCTAAAGGGAATAGGAGAAAATCTCAGAGAGCAAGAGAAACAGAAATAAAGATAGGGAAGTAATAGGAAGGAAAAGTAAAAGAGGCGGAATCCAACCGCCTTTTTTTACTATCAGCCCAACGGGAAATAGGAAAGGAAGAAAAAGGGAATTGCCTGCAATTATCAAGAGTAGAACAGAAAAACGGTGGTTCAGTGATTCTTCTAAAATTGACAAATATCCACCTGAGAAAAACAAACATACGTTCCATAAGCTGATGAAAGCCCTTACAAAAATTTATTTTTATTAAAAAAGGCATCTTTTTTGTGTGAAGAATGTGTAAGTGTTTTTGTGTTACGGTTAAAAAAGGCTTATTAACAAGGTTTTTTGATAAACGACTGAAAATTCACAAGAATTACTTTATAAAAATTGCGGATGACAAAACAAAGCTGCTGTGGTACGTTAGCAGTAATCCATACCTGGCGGAATAGTGTACGCCTGACGTGTACACTTCAACACCAAGAAACATAAGGAAGTGAAATGATGAAGAAATTAGGTCTTTTACCCAAAATCATTCTAGGTATCATTTTAGGGGTAATTATTGGCTCTACCTCGCCTGAATGGATCATCAAAGGATTTGCAACATTTAGCGGTATTTTTAGTAATTTTCTTAACTTTATTATTCCATTAATTATTATCGGATTTATTGCTCCTGGTATTGGGGAGCTTGGAAAGGGTGCTGGAAAGCTTTTAGGATTAACGACAGCAATCGCATATGGTTCTACGATTGTAGCAGGCTTGGCCGCCTATTTTGTAAGCACCAACTTTTTCCCGCATATTTTAGAAGTTGGGACATTAACCAGTGCTTTCAAAAATCCAGAGGAAGCGTTAACTAAGGCTTATTTTACGATTGAAATCCCGCCAATCATGGGCGTTATGAGCGCGCTTGTTCTTGCTTTTACCTTGGGATTGGGGGCTGCTTCCCTCAAGGGAGATTCTCTCCAAAACGTAATGGTTGATCTCAGAACAATTGTTGAAAAAGTAATCTCATCTGTAATCGTACCTTTATTGCCTGTGCATATCATGTGTGTGTTTACCAATCTCACATATGCTGGACAAGTACAACTGATAATATCTGTATTCTTTAAAGTCTTTATCATTATTATTGCTTTGCATATTTTGTATCTTTTCGTGCAGTATTTTATCGCTGGACAATTGGGACGTAAAAGCTATATTTCTTTAATGAAGAATATGCTTCCTGTCTACATGACAGCGATTGGAACACAATCTTCAGCAGCTACAATACCTGTAACCTTACGTCAAGTGAAGAAAAATAGAGTAAGCGATCAGATTGCAGATTTTGTAGTTCCCCTATGTGCAACAATTCATCTATCCGGAAGTACGATTACGCTGGTTAGCTGTTCCATGGCTGTAATGATGCTAAATGGTATGCCTACTACTTTTGGGATTATGTTTCCATTTATCCTCATGCTGGGCATTACCATGGTGGCCGCCCCAGGAGTACCAGGTGGAGCCGTAATGTCAGCAATTGGTTTATTGCAATTAATGCTTGGATTTAGTCCATCACTGACATCATTAATGATTGCCCTTTATATTGCACAAGATAGTTTTGGGACAGCCTGTAACGTAACAGGAGATGGAGCCATTGCAATTATCGTGGATCGCATTAAAGGTAATGGAAAGGCACATCAGCCAGTAGAACAGATGGAACCCATCGCATAAAAATCAAAGGACTCTATCCTTTATTTAGGTAGAGTCCTTTTTGCTTTGAAAATTGCTCATACTCTTATTGGGAAGACTAGAAAAAATGAATTGATACATAAAAGTTTGCTAGATGTTTTCTTTTCATAAAAGGTAATTCAATTTATACTTCATAGGGAAAGCAATCAGGGAAGGAGTGGATTTCATGCAGGATATCTATCGCGCACTTGTGCTGGATGTTGTAAATGGTCAATCGAACATGCAGATACAAGAACGGTCTATAGCTGATTTACCAGAGGGAGAAGTGACGATTCGTGTTGCCTATTCCAGTGTTAATTTCAAGGATGGCATGGCAACACTTCCGAATCGGATCATTCGCAAATATCCAATGGTTCCAGGAATTGATTTGGCGGGCATAGTAATCGCCTCGACGGATGAACGATATCAAGTAGGTGATCAGGTAATCGCTACAAGCTACGAAATAGGTGTATCTCATCCTGGGGGATTTAGTGAGATAGCTAGAGTTCCGGCTAAATGGGTTGTGCCCCTACCCGATGGTTTAACAATGAAGGAAGCAATGATTTTGGGGACTGCTGGCTTTACAGCGGCCTTATCTATTATTCGACTAGAGGAGAATGGTTTGTCGAAAGAGCAGGGACCTGTTCTGGTGACTGGTTCTACAGGTGGTGTAGGCAGTGTTGCAGTTGATATTTTAGCGAAAAATGGATATGAAGTGACGGCTAGTACAGGCAAAGAAAGTGAGCATGCCTATCTAAAAGAACTAGGCGCCACTACTATTTTACACCGTAATGAGGTTGTTACCGTGGATGACAAGCCAATGCGCCAGCAGCTTTGGGCTGGAGCAGTAGACCCTGTTGGAGGGAAAACATTAGAGTATCTCCTTTCGACCATGAAGTACGGGGGATCTGTTGCTCTAAGTGGCTTGACGGGAGGAACAGATGTGTCTACAAGTGTATATCCCTTCATTTTACGTGGCGTGAATCTACTTGGAATCGATTCCGTCTATTGCCCGATGAATCAACGCAAAATGGTATGGGAACGTCTAGCATCCGATATGAAACCCAAGCATTTGACAGATCAAATGGTAAAGGAAATTACCTTGGAGGAATTGCCTAAGACGCTTTCACAGATCTTAGAGGGGCAGATACGTGGACGGACGATAGTGAAATTGTAGTAAAACCTTAGTGCGTATTTTAGGAAAAAATAAGCTAGGTCTAATGTGAGAGCTTTAGGTTCCTCTATTTTGTCAAAAAAACAAACAAGCAAGGCTGGCAATCCCAACAGTCTTGCTTGTATTGCATTTTTATATGGATGTATCAGGTTTCAAATAAGCTTCCTTCTAAAGCCTTGATATAGCGTTTTGCAGACTTTTGTACGGATTCATTAGCATTTTCGGAAACGATTCCATGAAACGCGTTATATAAACGATTAAATGGTAAACCCTGTACTTTATCGGCTATTTCTCTTACTTTTTTAGCTGGTAATGGAATTAAATTCGGATAGCTATACATAAAGCTCACCCAAGAATTGTCTGCTACTACTTGAATGATGTCTCCTGTTAAAAGAACACCTTTTCCGTTATTCCCATCCTTCCAGTGTAAGACAGACCCGCCTTTAAAATGTCCGCCTAAGCGATGAATAGTCAATTGATCCGTTATGCTATGAGATTCTCCTGACCAATACACGATATGTTCACTAGGACGAGTGATCCATTCTCTATCATCTTCATGCACATAGACGGGTACGTTAAAGGCTTCAGCCCATTCTACCTGAGTAGAGTAATAATGTGGATGGGAAAGAGCAATTGCTTGGATACCACCTAGACCTTGGATTTGCTCAATGGTTGATTGATCCAAATAGGTAATACAGTCCCATAAAAGCTGGAACCCATGACTTTGTAAGAGATACGCATTCTGTCCTATAGCAAACTTTGGCTTTGTTGTAATACTGAATAATCCGTCTTCTTTTTTTACAATTTCATTCGTATAGTCTGCATTTTGCTGGAGCTCCCCGAGAGTTGTCCATGCCTGCCCAAGAGGATTCACAAATTGTCTTTCCTCCTTACAAATACGGCAAAAAAGCGGGGCTTCCTTGCTTTTAGAATATTGAACTCCGCAGGTAGTGCAGATGAAATGTTGCATATGTACCCTCCTGATTAAATGTTAGTATTTTCGGTATATTCTATACTTAGTATACATGAAACTAGACAAAGGAGACTTATTTTTTGAGCTGAAGTGCTTTTAAAAAAAACTAGCTTTCACAAAGTCATTGAAAAATCATAAAAGTAAGTTTATTTTGTTGCGTTGCAGGATTTTTTAAAAAATATAATTTGGGCTTATAAATTTTGTTTACTAGTTACATAAAAATGAAAAAAGGTAGCATAGACTTTCGCGACAATTTGAGGAGCATCAGAGCTTGAAATCTTGAATCTTGAAGACTGAAAGACTGGGAGCCCTTCAACCACAGTTTTTTCACCATAGTAAAACTAATGAATAGGAACTATTAGTAGGCTAATAAAAAGGGGGGAAGGGCAATGCTACATAGAATCTTTGCTGGGGTCGTTACAGCAATGCTTTTTTGTCTAGTTGTTGCAGTAGCAGAATATACCCCAATGATAGCACGCAAGCCAAATACCTATTATTTTCCTTTTGTGACTTTATTGATTATCTATCTAATGTATTCCATTCCAATATTTTTGCTTATTGGAATTCCATGCACGATCTTAATCGATTTTATTACAAATAGAATGGGAATATCGAATAAAAGTAAGCTTTATTTTGTACATCTTGGATTATATTCGTTAGCAGGTATTTCCATAGCCTTGATTTTCTTCGGATTAACTAAAGGGGATATTCTACAAAAAATATGTTGCTATAAAGCTTATATTGTTTATATAGGTGGATCACTACTTTTCTATCATATATCTCTTGCCACAATGATTATTTTTAAAAAAATGACTAGGGACTAACAAAATTTATTTTGCCTAGATCAAGGAGGTTCCAGTAGCTTCATGAAGATTAGAAACGATCGAGAAACCTATTATTGATGAGGATGAGCTAGCTGAATTTTGTCAAAGATTATCTGACTCTCTACAGTATGATTATGCCTTTCAATTGTCCGATAGAAAGAGACAAAAGAGAGTAAAGGCATGATAGGATCCGCTAGAAGATAAGATGGGTAGATAAGTTTGAAAGCACTGTTACATAAATTAAATGAATCAAGATAGAAACGATGGGGATTTTTGATGGATGACTGTAGAAGATGTTGTTAATGTAGAAAGTCTTAAACAGTACGTCTTACGTTAGAGAAACCTGATAAAGAAGTATTTTTTAGAAAAGTGCCAATTTTTAAGACGAGGTACTGTTTGTACAAGAAAATTCCTTAGGCATTGAATATCTTGGTAGTAAAAGCGAGGTGTGAATAGTGAAAGAACTACACGATATAAAAAGAATATGGGACGAAGTTGTAAATACCGATCTTGAAGAGTTTAGTAGGAAAAATCCAATATACATGAAGAGTTCATGTGGTATGTCTTCTTCATCGTCTACATTTTGTTGGACATTTATACGTGGAAAAACAGGAGCAACGGGACCCACTGGAGGAACAGGAGCAACGGGGGCTACCGGAGCCACAGGTACAACGGGACCCACAGGAGCCACAGGAGCAACGGGACTTACCGGGGTAACAGGAGCAACGGGACCTACTGGAGCCGCAGGAGCAACGGGACTTACCGGAGCCACAGGAGCCACAGGACCTACCGGAGAAACAGGACCTACCGGAGAAACAGGAGCAACGGGACCTACTGGAGCCACAGGAAATACAGGGCCAATGGGGGAAACTGGGCCTACAGGAGCCACAGGAGAAACAGGAGCAACGGGACCTACTGGTGCGACAGGAGAGACCGGAGCAACAGGGACAAATATAAGTGCCAATTCCATGACTGCTACTTTAACACCCCCGACTAGTCCTTTTGTTATCTTTGTACCGCCGGAAGGGATAAATCTTCCTTTGCCTAACAATCAAAAGTTAGATGGTTTTATCGCTGTGGATGAGAACAGAGCTTTCATAGTTCCAGAAGATGGACGTTATACACTCAGATATAGCATCACCTCAATCGATTCTTTTACTCTTATTACCAGATTAGTAAGAAATAACACAGTTGAAATTAACGCCTCTAAAAGTGGGGGGAAATTAACTGATAAGTTTGCTGCAGAAACTCAGGAAAACTTAATAAAAGGAGATAAGATTTCTCTTCAGGTAATGGGAGAAAATGTTATTCTTAATTTCGCTGGAAACGGTATACAAGGGGCTTTTCTAACCATTCAACGTCTGGAATAATCAAAAATTTTAGATGCTAGTTTAGCAGATCACGTTATATGCTTCGAGTGAACATGCTAAAGAGCTTGAGATATTGGAAATCTCAAAAATCTATCAATTACGAGCTTGATAAATGACACGATTGGCAACATGAGCTAAAACAAGGATGAAATGAAGAAAAATCGTCTCCTAAGAAATGTGGAAACGATTTTTCTTCTATAAACGATTATTTGAAAAGAGGAATCAGTGATTAACAGTGGAACAAAAACAGCAAACTACTTAGTCTTAGTTATATATGAGATAGTGCATAATTCTGTAAAAGAAGATTTCTTTTATTTGCAGGTAATTTGTACTATTTACTGTATAAACAACCATTTTAAGGTAGGGTTCTTTTTGTACAAGAGTATTTCCGATGTGTAGAATATCTTGAGATAAAAAGTGAGGTGTAGATCGTGAAAGAATTACACGATATAAAAAGAATATGGGATGAAATTAAACATACTGATCTCGATGAGTTTGCTAAAAAAAATCCAAAACACATGAAGCGTTCATGTCATTTATCCTCTTCATCGTCTACATTTTGTTGTACATTTATACGGGGAAAAACAGGAGCAACGGGACCTACCGGATCAACTGGAACAACGGGGGCAACTGGCTCTACCGGATTAACTGGAACAACGGGGGCAACGGGACTTACTGGAGCAACTGGGACAACAGGGGCAACGGGACTTACTGGAGCAACTGGGACAACAGGGGTAACAGGCTCTACCGGAGAAACAGGGGCAACAGGGGCAACTGGCTCTACTGGAGACGTAGGGGACACAGGATGGACAGGTTTAACACAATTAGGAATTTTTAGTCCTCCTGGTCCAACGGGAGCGACAGGACCAACAGGGGCGACAGGAATTACCGGATCAATGGGGCAAACAGGAGCATCAGGTCCAACAGGAGCAATAGGTCCAAATCTAAACATCAACACGATGACTGCCACTTTAACACCCCCTACTAATCCCTTTATTATTGTTGTACCACCAGAAGGAATAAATCTCCCTCTGCCAGACAATCAAAAATTGGATAGTTTCACAGTTGAAGATGCGAACAGAGCCTTCATCGTTCCAGAAGATGGACGTTATATTCTCAGATATAATATCACCACATCCGGTTCTTTTACTCTTATTACCCGATTAGTAAGAAATAATACAGTTGAAATTAATACCTCTAAAAGTGGAGGAAAACAGACAAATACGTTTGGGGCTGAAACTCAGGAAAACTTAATCAAAGGAGATAAAATTACCCTTCAGGTAATGGGGGATAATGTCGCCGTTAGTTTTTTAGGAAACGGTATAGAAGGGGCTTTTCTAACCATTCAACGGCTAGAATGATAAGAAAATTTCGAAAAATAAATTAGCATTTCGAATTCACTAAAAAACCGCTAATAAATAGTATGAACCTACCCGTTATAAGCTTGTCAGGTAAATGAAAAACATGTACCTATCTTTTTACAAATCCATGCAATCAAAGAAAATACAGATGAGTTAAAATGGGATGACTAGAACAGATCAATCTTCGATGGTAAAGACATTTGGTACAACAATTGGTTCAGACGCTGGATTTAATATTTTAGGTCTAACCTCAGCTATAAAAACATCTATAACAAATTCCTTAAAAGTCTCAGAAAGTCATACAACAGTACAAATGACTGAACAAACGGAGACAAATGAAATTAATAATCCATTTAAAACTTCATTAGAATATGCAAAGTATATGCTTGTTAATAAATATGTATTAGTACGTACAGACGGTTCACAAGCAGGCTCCTGGATTATTGTCCGACAATAATACGATACACACTACTTCTTATCCTTCTAATTTAAATAGTTGATCCAATCATGTATCTTTTTTATGATGAGATTTTTTTGGATACGTGTAGAAGCTACGTTTAGTGTAGGCCCCTGCCAATAAAGTGGCGGGGGCTTTTTTCGTCAAAACCTCCATTTTCTCGTCAAAGGATTCGAGAAGGTTAGCCATAGTTCAGAAGCCCTAGAGGGTCCATTTTATTTTACATAAAAAATGAATCACCTTACCTTGAAAGATAGCACAAGTTATCAAAAATATTTTTTACAGGAAGTGTATGATTAATATTCAAGAGGTGTTGACGAATGGATTACTTCGAAAGAATACAAGATTCAATTGAATTCATCGAAAAAAATCTACAAGAGGAAGTAAAAATTACTGAAATTTCCTCGAAATCTTGTTTTTCAGCGTTTCATTTCCAACGAATTTTTCAAGCCATTACAGGTTTTTCTGTACAGGAGTATATAAGAAGCAGAAGACTTTCAGAAGCGGCTGTATTACTGAAGGAAACACGAAAGAACATATTGGAAATAGCGTTATTTTTTCAATATGGTTCCCAGGAAGCATTTACCCGAGCATTTGTAAATCATTTTGGATTGACCCCAGCTAACTATCGAAGAGGGGGAACCATTATAAAACAACAAAAAAAAATTAACTTTTTGGATTACAAAAATAAGATGATAGGTGATCTAATTATGAATAAACCTGAAATTGTTGTTTTAAATAAGAAACATATTATTGGTTATGAGTACAAAACGAGTTTAAATCATGAACAATATTTTAAGGAAATTCCTACATTCTATACGGATTTTGGAAAAAACAGATATTATCATAAGATACCTAGAAGAAGTTCACCTATTATGTCATTTGGTATATCGACAAATTTTCATGATGAAGGTCATTTTTCTTTTATTATTGGTGAAGAAGTGAAGGAGATGTATACAACATTAGAAAAGGGTTTCGTGAATCTTGAAATTCCGGAGGGTAAATATGCTAAATTCAAAGTCAATGGAACCACTGAATTAGTCCAAAATACGAGAAGATACATTTATGGTACATGGTTACTTAACTCCAAATATGAGAGAGGAGATGGGCCGGATTTTGAGATTACAGATGTCTTGAACTCCATATATCCTAATGAAATGAAAATGAAAATATATATACCAATCAAATAGAAATCTAGGGAGAGAAGAATAAAATGAATTTTGGAAAGATTTTTGGGGATTTTCCAGTATTGGAGTCTGATCATTTCATATTGAAAAAAATAGAACAGGAGCATTTACAAGAGGTCTTTACAATCTACGACAATGATAAAGTGTTTACGTATTGTGGGATTATTCCTAAGCATAATTTACAAACTGTAAGGAAAATGATTGACCATTTTGATAGGGATTATCATAAGAAAAGCAGAATTAAATGGGGGATTTTCCAAAAAAGTGAAGCGAGTAAGCTGGTTGGAATTATGGAATGTATGGATTTTAATCAAAAAGTGAATATGGTTTCGATTGGTTATTTTTTGGCAGAGGAATACTGGGGAAAAGGTATTGCAACTGAATCTGTTGCGGAATTAGTAAGATTTTTATTTGAAGAGGTTGATGTTAATAGAATCCAAGCAGAGATCATGCCTGCAAATCAGATTTCAAAGAAAGTTATCGTAAAAAATGGATTTATAAAAGAAGGGTTAGTAAGACAAGCTTTTTTATGGTCTGGTAAAGGTGTAGTAGATTTGGAAATATATGGGTTACTGAAAGAGGACTACATCAATCGTAGCAAAAGGAATACCTCAAATGAAGAGGATTACTGAGAATTACGGATTCCATCCGCAACAAAAGTATTGTACGATAAGCTAAACGCTTTGAAAGGGAGTTGTTAGCTGATGATGTGGTCACCATTATTTGAAAATGATGTACCTGTAGTTATTCTTCCTTAACGGTAGAATAATTCCATCTCCGTTAAGGACAGAATTGTCCATCTAAAACGGAGGGTACAACATGAAAAAATTATTAGGCTCTTTATATTTATCACTCGCTGCTAGCATTTGGGGCGGGATGTATGTTGTTGTAAAAGCAGTGGTAGACCTCGTGCCACCACTTGAATTAGTATGGTTTCGCTATGTAATTGCCATGTGTGCATTGCTAATGATCGGTGTTATAACAAAACAATCATGGCGGATTGAAAAACGAGACTGGCCATTAATTATCATCATTGGCCTTATTGGAAATACCCTCTCAATCGTGACTCAGGAAGTTGGTACGATGCTTTCTACTGCACAAACAGGGGCCATTATCACTTCAACCACACCTGCATTTATGGTGCTATTTGCGCGTATTTTTTTAAAAGAAAAAATTACATATAAAAAGGCAATCTCTATTTTTTTAGCAACGATTGGAGTTTGTATTATTGTTGGAAATGGACATATTGATTCGTCTCACCAGCTTGGGGGCTTATCGCTACTTATTGCTGCACTGACGTGGTCACTTATGTCTGTTCTGATTAAACGTGTACCGGAGCAATATTCACAAATTGTCGTAACGAGCTATGCCATTCTTGTTGCGATTGTTGTTCTAACCCCTTTTACGATTGGTCGATTAGCTAAGCTCGATTTTCAAACCATGACGCATCCAACTATTTGGGGCGGGCTTTTATACTTGGGGCTTATCTCGACTGCATGTGCCTTTTTGCTGTGGAATCGTGGACTGCAGCTGCTTAATGCTTCAAGTGGCGGTTTATTTTTCTTTTTCCAGCCAATCGTCGGTTCTTTTTTAGGGTGGTTATTACTAGGTGAACAGATTGGTTTCTCTTTTTGGATAGGTACGATATTAATTTTTATTGGTGTACTATTAGTCATTCGCGAAGAATAGACATCAGGAAAAAAGCTGATCGGTGTCACTTGCTGATCAGCTTTTTTGTGTACAATCAACTTTTTAATCCTTACGTATACAGAAAAAACGCTTTCTATGTAAAATGGATGTACTGGTGCTTTTACGAATGTCGAGATGCACTACATGATGCATAAAACAAGAGAGCTGACCAAAATCAGTTTTTTTTCGTCACGCTTTCTCCATGGATTATGGGTCCCTTCTGTTTTTTCCATACAAGAAGAGATGCTATGATAGGATCATGCATGCTTTCTGACAAAAAATGAGAAGTGTTAGAGAAAAGTAAGGGGGACATTATGCTAAAACGTTACGTAACAGCGGGCGCTATACTCGCATTGTTAGGTGTAGCCTTGGGAGCTTTTGGTGCTCATGTACTTGAAAAGATGCTAGATGCCAAAAGCTTAGCCACTTTTGAAACAGGAGTACGTTACCAAATGTATCATGCCCTAGGCTTGTTATTCGTTGGGCTGTTAGGGAAGCAAGTAGGGGAAACTGTTATGCTGAAATGGGCTGGTACTTTTTTATTGGCTGGGATTCTCATTTTCTCAGGCTCCTTGTATCTCTTATGTGTAACAGGAGTCAAAATGCTAGGTGCTATCACTCCAATCGGTGGTGTCTGCTTTTTGTTAGGTTGGTTGTTTGTGGTTCTGGCAGTGAGAAAGAAATCATAAGAGGAGCACCGGTGTAGCTTGTCTTTCATCAAACGTTCGTTTACTGCTAACATAATAGATGAATGACCAGAAGCTCCTCAAATGAATGATATTCGTAAATAATTTACGTACTAGGTAGGTTATCTGCTTTGGGTCCAGATGACAGGTAGCTGTGGACCCAAAGCGAAGTAAGTAGCTTTGCCAGAATGATTTACTTACCTTATAGCCATTCATTAAAAGTACGAATGTACCATTTTTTTATGAGATGGGTGAGAAGTGCATAGCAAAGTAAGATGCCTACCAGCCAAGGGAAATATTCAAGTGGTAACGGCTGTAATCCAACACTTGCTCCAAAAGTAGAGAATGGAATATAGATACCTGCTATCATCACGATACTAGTTAAAAGTAAAACGGGTAAACTAGCTCGACTTTGAATAAATGGTATTTTTTCTGTACGAATCATATGCACAATAAGCGTCTGCGACAATAAGCCTTCGATAAACCAGCCGGATTGGAATAAAGATTGATCGGCAATGGTATTGGCTGCAAATACATAATACATGACGAAATAAGTAGCATAGTCGAAGATTGAGCTAATAGGGCCAATGAAAAGCATGAAACGCCCTACCGATTTCGCATCCCATTTTCTTGGAGTCTGCAAAAACTTTTTGTCCATATTGTCCCAAGGAATGGATAGCTGTGAAATATCGTAAAATAAATTCTGAATTAATAAATGAATGGGTAACATCGGAAGGAAGGGGAGAAATGCACTTGAGCCTAATACGCTAAAGACATTTCCAAAATTGGAGCTAGCTGTCATTTTGATATATTTAATAATGTTTCCGAACGTTCTACGTCCTTCCAGTATTCCATCTTCTAATACCAACAAGCTCTTTTCTAACAAAATGATGTCTGCTGATTCCTTTGCAATATCGACTGCTGAATCTACAGAAATTCCCACATCTGCCTCGCGCAAGGATGCAGCATCATTGATTCCATCCCCCATAAACCCTACCGTATGCCCTTTGGATTGTAGCACACGAACGATTCTTGCCTTCTGTAACGGATTCAGCTTGGCAAACACGGTTGTCTTTTCGGCTAAATCAGCTAACATTTCATCCGTTACATCATCAATTTGGCTCCCCACAATTACCTGATCAACCTGCAGGCCTAAGTCTGTGCAAACCTTACGAGCAACCACTGCATTATCTCCTGTAAGGACTTTAACATTGACCCCGCTAGCATGTAGCTTTTGGATGGCGCTTGCGGCACTTTCCTTTGGTGGATCTAAAAATCCGAGGAATCCAACCAGAATTAATTCACTTTCGTCCTCCATGCTATACACATGATCCCGAGAATCACAAGACTTGATGGTTACGGCGATGACACGTAGACCATCTGTGTTTAAATCATGCACCGTTTTTTTTATGTTATCCGCTACTTGTGATGTGAGGGGCATGAGCTGTCCGTTACTAGATACTTGAGAGCAATGATCCAGAACTTCTTCTACAGCTCCTTTGCAGATGAGAATACGTTCTTCGTTGTTTTTTAATACCACTGACATGCGACGACGATGAAAGTCGAAGGGGATTTCATCTATTTTTTGATACTTTTCCTCGATCCCCGTAACATCACTATGGATTGCATGTTCTACGACGGCAGCATCGAGTAAGCTTTTTAACCCTGTTTGATGGTAACTGTTCAAATAAGCATATTTCAATACATTCTCATCATCATTACCGTGAATATCTACGTGTTTTTCTACAACGATTTTATCTTGTGTAAGTGTTCCAGTTTTATCGGTGCATAGAATATCCATAGCTCCTAAATTCTGAATCGCATTGAGTTTCTTTACGACTACCTTTTTGCGTGCCATGCTAATTGCACCTTTGGCTAGATTAGCCGTCACAATAACCGGAAGCATTTCTGGTGTTAAGCCAACAGCGATGGATAATCCAAAGAAAAAGGCTTCCAACCAATCCCCTTTTGTAAAGCCGTTAATGAAGAAAATAATAGGGACCATAATCAGCATAAAGCGAATCAGGACAAAGGTGATACTGTTGACTCCTTTATCAAAGCTTGTCATTGGACGCTTATCGACCAATGTCTTTGCCATGGAGCCGAAGTAAGTAGAAGAACCGGTTGATATCACTAGGGCAGTGGCGGCTCCGCTTATCACATTTGTTCCCATATAACAAAGATTGGAACACTCTAATGCGTGAAGAGATGGTTCAACCGTAGCTTGTTTTTCAACGGGGAAAGCTTCTCCAGTGAGAGCCGATTCACTAACAATCAGATTTTTCGAATGAAGGATTCGGACGTCTGCTGGAACAAGATCACCAGCTGATAGATGAATGATGTCTCCTGGTACTAGCTTCTCCATGTCGATCTCTTGTTTTATGGATTGGCGAGTTACAGTTGCGGTGGTTTTGACCATCGCTTTTAGTTTTTCTGCTGTCCGTCTGGAACGGAACTCCTGGGTAAAAGTGATAAGTACGCTAATGGAAACCATCGTACTAATGATGATGGATGCTTCTAGATCATTTGAAAAATAAGAGAATATATCTAGCCCGAGTAATATTAGAATAAATGGATTCTTGAAGCATAACAGGAGCTGGATGTACCAGGCTGCCTGTTTTTCTTGGGCAATTTGATTTTGACCGTATTGATTTAATCTCTTATTGACCTCAGATTCTGATAATCCTGTCATAGATGTAGCCAAGGCTTCCATAAGGTTATCGATATTCGAGGTAGATGCGTCAAGGAGACGAGAAGAAATGTCGTGGTTCAACGATGCTTTTGTAATGTGTTTACGTTGTTTCATGGTAGTACCTCCCGAGTGTGAAAAATAGACACAAAAAAACTCTCCCTGTAAAAGAGAGAGCTAGCTGCACTATTTTTCTATGCACTCGCATGTCATGTACACATACTTAAATACACCCACGTAGTTGGTAAAGGAGGGCGAAAAAAAGAGCATAGCAAACATGTAAGGGCATAGAAAATATGCTTCTCTCTTGTTACAGATGATTGATATAGCTGTTTACATTGATTACTAGGACTGCCTTCCATGTGGAATCCCCCCTTTACAAAATGAAAAACCCTCTAGAAATAACTAGAGGGTTGGAAATATGCATAGCCAAAAAAGCATTTTCGCTCCCCCTAGTCGAGTTTTGGCACTATACAACGTAAAGAGAGTAACACAATCTCTTAGCCACCTTAAGAAAAGCCTTAATCCGACAGTTCCTGTTCTACCCATGGGCATCTTTCGATATTTCTGGGCAGTGGCCTATGTTTGTATAGGAGCCTCACCTAACGAGGACTTAATTGTTATAGTGAATGATACTGGTACAATTTGAAATTGTCAATAGCAAAATTAATATTGATACCTAATTTCCTAAAAAAGCCTGTTCAAAAAGATTCTTTAGATCCCCAATGCTAGGGGAACGCGGATTTGTAATTGTACATTTATCCTTCATAGCTATCTCGGCTAAACTATCCAGCTCCTGATAAAACTCCTCTTTTTTTACTCCTGCTTCTTTTAGAGACGCGGGCATTCCTAAATCCTTTCGAAGCTTTTTCACTGAGATAATCAGATTTTTTACTCCGTTTCGTGTATCAGAGGCGGGCAAATTCAAAAGCTTAGCGATTTCCGCATATTTACTGGCCGCTATGCTGAAACTTCGATCTGTATACCCTTTAATGTGAGCATTGTATTCGATAACGTACGGCAACACGATGCCATTGCTCCTCCCATGAGGAATATGAAACTTGGCTCCAATAATATGCGCCATACTGTGGCTAATGCCCAGTGAGGCTGTATTAAAGGCAAGTCCGGCTATACATGAGGCATTATGCATTTTCTCACGTGAAAGATGATCTTCCCCATTTCGAAATGATTTTTCTAAATAGGCAAACACAAGTCGTATGGCTTTCTCCGAGAAGGCGTCCGTAAAGTCTGAGGCAAGCGTAGATACGTAGGCTTCCAGAGCATGCGTTAGCACATCGATTCCGGTATCAGCTGTTATAAATGGAGGGACAGTTTTTACGAGCTCCGGGTCAAGGATTGCCTCAGTTGGGAGCATTTCATCAGAAACGAGCGGGTATTTTACATTTTTAGTCCGATCTGTAACAACCGAAAAACTCGTTACCTCAGAACCAGTCCCACTCGTAGTTGGGATGGCGATGAATGTTACCTCTTTTGTAATCGCTTCTTTTTGATGCAGGCGATTGTTAAACAGACAAATTGCTTTTGCTGCATCAATTGCTGATCCGCCACCTAAAGCGATCACGACATCAGGATCGGCTGCACTCATGACCTGTATACCATTCACGATGTTTTCGAGGGGAGGATCTGGCACGATATTATGAAAAATGGTGATATGTTCGTTTTTTTCCTCTAGCTGAAGCTTAACCTTATCAATCATCCCGGACTTAATCATGAAGGGATCGGTTACCACGAAAATACGTTTATTCTCTATACGCTGAAGACTAGATAAAGCATCTGTCCCGAAATGAATGCTCGTTTTTATTTGAAAATGGTTCATATCTGTCTCCTTTCAACTCATCCTATATCTATCACAAGATAGGGTTCCGATTTCATAGCTTTCTCCTTTAATAAGCAGACATAGTGTTATTTTGTCTTTTATCAGCTTGATTTATTTTAACCATTTTTTCATAAACACATGTTTGACTTAAAGCATACTTTGTCTCGCTAACAATCATAATAACTATGAAGTGTGGTGATGAAGCATATGGAAGAGAAACAACGTGTCATTCAAGAATATGTTCCAGGAAAGCAGGTGACTCTAGCCCACTTGATTGCAAATCCCAATCCCGATCTATATAAAAAGCTGGGTCTTCTCTCTGAAAATATCAAAGCGATTGGAATCCTAACGATCACGCCAAGCGAGGCTTCCATCATTGCAGCAGATGTTGCCACCAAATCTGCGGATGTTTCCATTGGTTTCGTAGATAGATTCAGTGGTTCACTTGTCATTACCGGTGATATCTCAAGTGTGGAATCTGCGCTACGAGAAGTTCTGAAAATGCTCTCTGAAGTCTTACATTTTTCAGCTACATCGATAACGAGGTCATAGCTATGGGAAAAATCATAATGCTAGTGGGTAGAACGGGCTGTGGAAAAACAACTCTGACACAAGCTCTTATGAATACAAAACTCAGCTACCATAAAACACAGATGATTGAAACTGTAGAAAATATTATTGATACGCCTGGTGAGTATATTGAGAACCGTAATTATTACCGTGCACTTATCGTAACCTCAGCAGAGTGTGATTTGATTGGATTCGTACAAGCTTGCACGGATCAAGCTAGTTTGTTCCCCGTTCAATTTGCTAGCGCCTTTGCTAAACCAGTGATTGGGATTGTTACTAAAGTAGATCGGTGTAATCAAAAGGAAGAGCTGGAGCGTGCCGAACAGTTTTTACGTGAAGCAGGAGCACAACAAATTTTTCATGTGAGTAGCTATGAAAAACAAGGTCTTGAGAAAATCAAGGAATTGCTCGCAGGAAACACTTGAGGTGGTAACAGAATGAAAGAGGAAGTGCTTAGTGTCGGAATAGACATTGGTACATCAACCACACAACTCGTATTTAGCAAGATTGGCATCGAAAATACAGCATCTGCTTTTGGAGTTCCGCGCATTACGATCGTGGATAAAGAGATTATCTATCGAAGCGACATTCATTTTACTCCGTTACTTTCCCAGACCGAGATTGATAGTGACGCGGTTCGCAGGATTGTAGAAAAAGAGTATCAACAAGCACATGTTCGGCCTAGTGACGTGCAAACAGGTGCTGTCATTATCACTGGCGAGACTGCTCGAAAGCAAAATGCAAGGGATGTATTGCAGAGTTTGAGTGGTTTTGCCGGAGATTTTGTTGTGGCAACGGCCGGCCCTGATCTTGAATCCATTATTTCGGCAAAGGGAGCTGGAATAGACAAGGTATCAGAAGAGAAGGGGGCTAGTGTTGTCAATTTAGATATTGGTGGTGGCACAACCAATTTAGCTGTATTTAACGACGGGGAATTGGTGAATACAGGATGTTTGGATATTGGAGGCAGGCTCATAAAAATCGAACCCTCTACACGTAAAATTACCTACATTGCTGATAAAATCAAGCAGCTTATCAACGAGAGGAATTTACAGGTAAAAGAGGGGGATATAGCTAATATCGAACAGTTGCGAAAAGTAGTAATGGAAATGGTGAGCCTGCTGGAGCAGTCCGTCAATTTGACACAGCGTACCCCATTTTATTCAACCATTGTAACCCATCATGGAATTGATGATCGGATTCACCCGCAATACATTTCTTTCTCTGGCGGAGTGGCAGATTATGTCTATCATCCGCAAGCTGATGATGTACTAGCTTACGGGGATATAGGAATTTTGCTAGGACAAGCGATTCGCCAATCATCTCTTTGCGAAAAACTGAAATTGGTGCAAGCCGCAGAGACGATTCGGGCAACTGTCGTTGGAGCAGGGACGCATACAACCGAGATAAGTGGGAGCACGATTACATACACAGAGAAAAACTTTCCTATGAAAAATCTGCCTATTTTAAAGCTAACAGAAGAGGATGAATCACAAGGCTTTGCTCATTTACAAAATGTCCTACAGGAAAAATTACGTTGGTTCATATTAGAAAACGAATGGCAGCCTGTTGCCATTGCTATTCGTGGGAAAAAAAGCCCAAGCTTTACAGAAATTCAGGAGCTTGCAAAAGCTTTAATCGGTGGTATGGAGGCGTTAATAAAAGCAGAGTTGCCCTTGGTGGTCATTGTTGAAATGGATTTTGCCAAAGTGTTAGGTCAGACGATGCATAGGCAACTGCAATTTTCGAAAGAGGTTGTATGCATTGATAGCATCCGCTTAGAAAACGGCGATTACATCGATATAGGAAAACCACTGGCAAACGGCCGTGTATTACCTGTAATCATTAAAACTCTAGTATTTCATTCCTAACAGTTATGAGGTGACGGCGTTGAAACTTAAAACAACCCTTTTCGGAAATGCATATCAATTTAAAAATGTGATGGACGTCATGGCAAAAGCAAACGAAGAAAAATCAGGAGATAAATTGGCTAGCCTCGCGGCGGAAAACTCAGAAGAGAGGGTAGCAGCTAAAATTGTGCTGAGTGAATTTACAATGGCTGATCTGCGGAATAATCCAGCTATTCCTTATGAAGAAGATGAAGTGACACGGATCATTCAAGATGAAGTCAACGAAAAAATTTATAACGAAATAAAGAACTGGACAGTCTCTGAGCTACGTGAATGGATTCTTGATGAAAATACAACAGAGGAAAATATTAAAAGAATTAGCAGGGGGCTAACCAGTGAAATGGTTGCCGCGGTCACGAAGCTTATGTCGAATTTGGACCTTATTTATGGAGCAAAAAAAATCCGTATTCAAGCCCACTGTAATACAACAATTGGCTATGAGGGTACTCTGTCAGCTCGATTGCAGCCCAACCATCCCACAGATGATCCAGACGGAATTACAGCTTCCTTAATGGAGGGGCTTACCTTTGGCATTGGTGATGCTGTTATTGGATTAAATCCCGTAGATGATTCCGTTGAAAGCGTAAGTCGGGTATTGAAGAGATTTGAGGATTTCAAGCAAAGATGGTCAATTCCTACGCAAAACTGTGTGTTAGCTCATGTGACTACCCAGATGGAGGCAATCCGTAAGGGAGCTCCAGCCGACCTTATTTTCCAAAGTATTGCTGGTACTCAAAAAGGAAATGAAGCCTTCGGAATTTCAGGGGACATGATTGAAGAGGCACGTCAATTGGCACACAGAGACGGAACGGCAACCGGGCCAAATGTCATGTATTTTGAGACAGGACAAGGCTCTGAGCTATCTTCTGAGGCTCATCATGGTGTGGATCAGGTAACGCTGGAAGCACGTTGCTATGGTTTTGCTAAGAAGTACGACCCGTTTCTGGTAAATACCGTAGTGGGATTCATTGGACCTGAGTATCTGTACAACAGTAAGCAGGTCATTCGCGCAGGTTTGGAAGATCATTTCATGGGGAAATTAACCGGTATTTCCATGGGCTGTGATGCTTGCTATACGAACCATATGAAAGCGGATCAAAACGATATCGAGAATTTGGCGGTTCTTTTATCCACGGCT
The DNA here is from genome assembly GCF_026891775.1 of Brevibacillus halotolerans. Lineage (NCBI taxonomy): Bacteria > Bacillati > Bacillota > Bacilli > Caryophanales > Paenibacillaceae > Brevibacillus > Brevibacillus halotolerans. Next base: position 20,059 of record NZ_JAPTNK010000012.1, on the reverse strand, counting down.
GGCTGTAACTATTTCATGGGTATTCCCCATGGAGACGATGTGATGCTGAACTATCAAACAACTGGTTATCATGAAACAGCAACTCTTCGTGAACTACTTCATTTAAGGCCAATATCTGAGTTTGAAAAATGGATGGAAAAAATGGGATTCATCGAGAATGGTAAGCTAACAAAACGTGCTGGGGATGCATCTGTTTTCCTAGCGTAAGGAATGGAGGCTAGAGCATGCTTCAAGAAAATGACATCAGAAAAGTAGTAGAACAGGTTTTATTGGAATTAACCTCCAATGAAGGGGCAGTGAGAACGGAGGGAAAAATTGAAATTAAATCCGCCAAGCCTCGACCTGAATCTAATGTCGGTGGTGGATGGGTTGTCCAACCGCAGATGCCTTCCGATGGAGCTATTGATGATATTACGAAAATTGATCTAAAAAGCCAATTGTTAGTGCCTGATCCAGTAGATGCAAAAGGCTATTTAAAAATGAAAGAACGCACCCCCGCCCGTCTGGGAATTTGGCGTGCAGGTCCCCGGTATAAGACAGAAACCACGCTTCGCTTTCGGGCGGACCATGCTGCGGCACAGGACGCTGTGTTTTCACATGTAAATGAGCAGTTCTTACAAGAGATGAATCTCTTTAGCGTACAGACTCTTTGTAAGGATAAGGATGAATATTTAACCAGACCGGATTTGGGACGAAAAATATCTGAAGAGGGCTTGCAAAAGATTAAGGAAAACTGTCAGAAGCAGCCCCAAGTTCAAATCTATGTGTCTGATGGGCTAAGCTCTGCTGCGGTAGAAGCGAATGCAAAGGATATTTTGCCAGCGATCATACAAGGATTAGAGGGGTATAAAATTCAGGTAGGAACACCGTTTTTTGTAAAATTAGGCCGTGTTGGTGCTATGGATCAAATCTCCGAGATACTTGGAGCAGACGTAACCTGTGTATTAATTGGTGAGCGTCCAGGTCTGGTCACAGCAGAGTCGATGAGTGCTTATATCGCCTACAAGGCGACGATTAATATGCCAGAAGCACGCCGCACAGTTATCTCCAATATCCATAAGGGCGGAACACCTCCTGTAGAAGCAGGTGCCCATATTGCAGAGCTGATTAAGACCATGCTGGAGAAAAAAGCGAGCGGAATCGATTTAAAACTATAAACTCCCCATTGTCCTTAGGAGGGAATTTTGAATGAAGAATGATGCACTTCGGGCGAATGTGTTGAGTGTAAAAATCATCCCAAATGTGGCTCCCGATATGGTAAAAGCATTTCAGCTACAACCGAACCAAAAAAGCTTAGGGATTATAACGGCTGACAGCGACGATGTAACCTATACTGCTTTGGATGAAGCGACAAAGGAGGCAGCCGTTGATGTCGTATATGCCAAATCAATGTATGCAGGAGCTGCCAATGCCAATTCGAAGCTGGCGGGAGAAGTAATAGGAATATTGGCTGGTCCAAATCCAGCAGAAATTCGAAGTGGCTTACATACAGCGGTCGACTTCATTCATAATGGAGCTCATTTTGTCAGTGCTAATGATGATGATTCTATCGCTTACTTTGCTCATTGTGTTTCTCGACCAGGAACATATTTGTCCAAGATGGCAAATTTAGAGGATGCAGAAGCTATTGCCTACCTGATTGCACCTCCTTTAGAAGCAATGTATGCCCTTGATGCTGCCTTGAAAGCAGCCGATGTTAAGCTGGCGACATTCTACGGTCCACCCTCGGAGACCAACTTCGGTGGTGCATTGCTAACAGGAAGTCAATCCGCTTGTAAGGCAGCATGTGATGCATTTGCCGATGCCGTCCAATATGTTGCAGAAAATCCACAAAGTTATTAAGTAATAAGGTGATCCTATGAGAAAAAATGCTTTAGGACTGATTGAGGTAAAAGGGCTGTTGGCGTCTATAGAAGCAGCAGATGCGGCCATGAAGGCAGCTAATGTTACCTTGATTGGGTTGGAGAAAATAAAAAATGGCTTTGTTACCGTAAAAATTACAGGAGATGTGTCAGCAATTACTGCCGCTGTGGAAGCAGGGGCAGAAGCAGTGAATAGAGTTGGCACACTAATTTCTAAGCATGTGATCTCAAATCCAGATGATAACTTATATCGAATGGTGGAACAGCCGAATAGCTTACCATTCCAACCAAGAGACCGCAAGCTGCCCACACAAATTACCCAAACACCTACAAAGACGAAGGAGCTTGGAGAATCGGGCAAATCAAAAACAACCGAAGAGCTACAAGACCTTGATAGTGAATTGCTACCCGATCAAGGGGAGGCTCATGCGGAAACAGCATCGCCACCGTTGACTAACTCGGATAAAGCCACCATTCCACTACCTGAAAGTCAGGCAGAGCAGCTAGAGAAAATGACAGTTGGTGAGCTAAGAGAGGAAGCGAAACGATTAGGAATCGTGACGATTAACAATAGGCAAGTAAGACAAGCCAAAAAAGCTCAGCTTGTTCAGGAGATTACCAAAATGCATAAAGAAGGGGTAACTACATGATGCTTTCTGATAAAGACTTACTTTCCGTACAAGAAGTAAGAAATCTGATAAAGAGATCGAATACGGCTCAAAGGACTTTAAGTAAAATGTCCCAGGAGCAGATTGATACCATTGTTAAAGCAGTGGCAAATGCTGGTGTCGCACATGCCGAACGATTGGCAAAGCTAGCGGTAGAAGAGACTGGCTTTGGCATCTGGGAGGATAAGGTAATCAAAAACCTGTTTGGCAGTCAGGTCGTTTATGAGCATATTAAGGAACTAAAAACGATTGGGATTTTAAACGAGGATACAGTGAAAAAAGTCATCGAGGTAGGAGTGCCAGTAGGAGTAATCGCTGGATTAATCCCATCAACGAATCCAACCTCTACTGTCTTATATAAATCCCTTATTTCCATGAAAGCCGGTAATTCCATTATTTTTTCCCCTCATCCAAATGCGAAAAAATGTATTTTGGAAACGATAAAGATCATAAGGGAAGCAATTGCCTCAGCAAGTGGTCCTGAAGATATTGTGACTTGTATGGAGATGCCTACCATTCAAGGAACCAACGAATTGATGAAACACAAAGATGTTCAGCTGATTTTAGCAACAGGCGGCTCAGCAATGGTAAAAGCAGCCTACAGTTCGGGAACGCCAGCAATCGGTGTTGGATCGGGGAATGGGCCTGCTTACATTGATAAATCTGCTGATTTGCAGAATGCAGTCAAGCGTATTTTTGATAGCTCAACCTTTGATAATGGAACAATTTGTGCTTCCGAACAATCAGTCGTCGTGGAAAGATGCATGAAAGAGAAGGTAATAGCAGAATTTAAAAAGCAGGGAGCTTATTTTCTAACCCCAGATGAAAAGGAAAAAGTTGGACGATTGATTATGCGAGAAAATGGTTCAATGAATCCGCAAATCGTAGGGAAGAGTGTACAACATATTGCCAATTTAGCTAAGATCACAGTTCCCGCTAACGCAAGACTTTTAATTGCAGAGGAAACAGAGGTGGGCTATAAAGTAGCTTTCTCACGGGAAAAACTGGCTCCTATTTTAGGATTCTACACAGCCGAAAGTATGGAGAAAGCATGTGATTTATGTGAAGAAATTTTGCTACATGAGGGAGCAGGCCATACTTGTATTATTCATGCACAGGATGAGAAGGTTATTCGTTACTTTGGTCTACGTCAGCCTGTATCTCGCTTTTTAGTAAATACACCAGCAGCATTAGGTGGAATCGGGGGAACAACCAATTTAGTACCTGCTTTAACATTGGGCTGTGGAGCAGTGGGTAACAATTCTACTTCAGATAACGTAGGACCTATGAACTTAATTAATATTCGACGCATTGCTTATGGGGTTAGGGAACTAGAGGCACTACGTCCACACCAAGTGGCTTGTAACACGCGGGGAGGGTTTGGAGTTCATGATGATTTAGTGAATTCCATTATCCAAAAAGTCCTACTCGAATTGAAGCAGAGCAACTGCATCTCTTAGCATTTTGTTGTAAATAGATGACATGAAAAACGGAGGAATTGAAATGGCAAGTACAAATGCGTTAGGTATGATTGAGACAAAAGGACTTGTGAGCGCGATTGAAGCAGCAGATGCCATGGTGAAAGCAGCTAATGTTGAGCTGGTTGGTAAAGAGCAGGTAGGCGGCGGCTTGGTAACCGTAATGGTACGTGGGGATGTCGGGGCAGTAAAAGCGGCAACCGATGCTGGTGCAGCGGCGGCAGAACGAATTGGCGAACTGATTTCTGTACACGTTATTCCACGCCCTCACACTGAGGTAGATAGCATTCTTCCTAAGTCCAAGCAACAACCAGTCTAAATACAGGAACATACTATCCCTTACAAGCTTTCTTTTGATAAAAATGGTTTTCTGAAGGCTAAATAGCGGATAGTATGCCCTCTTTACATAAACAAGCATATGACTGAAAAGAGGTGTGGAGTTGATACAAGATCAGGTTGATCAAATTGCGGAAAAAGTAGTGGCTGGAATTAAGCAAAAACTGTTTATTCCCGTTGAAGCTTCAGGAAGGCATGTGCATTTATCTCGCAAGATCATTGATATCTTATTTGGAGAGGGATACCAACTTACGAAAGCTAAGGAATTATCCCAACCAGGGCAATTTAGCTGCGTGGAACGGGTTGATTTGATTGGCCCAAAAGGAACGATTAAGAATGTGGCTGTTCTGGGGCCGGAAAGGCAAAACACACAGGTGGAGGTTTCCTTAACGGATGCAGTTGCCCTGGGAATTAGACCGCCTCTTCGTGAATCTGGAAATTTAGCAGAAAGTGCAGAAGTTACGTTGGCTACCCAGCTTGCATCAGTTCCGGTCAAAGCGGCAATTATTGCGAAACGCCATATTCATATGTCAGCTGAGGATGCTCAATGGTTTGGTCTTTCGGATAAGCAAAATGTGTGTGTGGAAGTCCTTGGAACGAGACCGGTTATCTTTCAAGAAGTAACCATTCGAGTAAGTCCACATTTTCGTACGTTTATGCATCTCGATTATGATGAAGCGAACGCTTGCGGGTATCAAAAAGGGACAGTTGCTAGACTTGTTAGGAAGTGACCGGTTTGGAGATACAGCAGCTAATAGAAGCCGTTACTAATGAGGTTATATCTCGATTGGACACGCTTTCTTTAGAGAACAAGCAAAAAATAATCGTTATCTCTACACATGAAAGCGAATGGCTTGCCATAAAGTCGGTCCTCAATAAGAAATTTGACGTTCATTCTGTTGTAATCAATGATGTAACCTGCTCACAAAAGTGGCCTGATGACCTCTTGGAATGTAACGTTCAATCCTTTGCCTTCATTTTGATAACTGGATTACATTGCTGCGCATTAGCTTCACTAGCATTGGGGCTCATATCTTCAAAGAATCTTATTACCCAAGCATTACTTCAAGGGAAAAAGGTGTACCTGTTACAAGAAGGTCTTGAGCATCGGCAATTCCACCGTACAGCTCCAGCTCATTTATATGAGCTGTATCAATCATACGAGCAGAAGCTTGTTTCCTATGGAGTGACTTTGATCAAAAAAGCAGACATTCATCTGCTAGGTCAGGAACAGCGCCATCTGGAAAGACCCCTAACGCAGTCCATATGCCAAAGGTCCTCTGAACACTTGGATTCAAATTGTGAGCGAAAGCATGATTTACATGTGAATGAGGCAAGTAATTTAGCAGATGCCGCAGAAAAAGTATGGCATATCGAGCAGAGGGTCATATCTGAATCCGTATTTAAAAAGCTATGCTTATTAGGGGCTCAATCGTTTACCATTTTACCCAATGCCATCTTAACTCCACTGGCTAAGGATTTTGTACGTATGAATCAGCTTACTGTCAAGAAAACAAAGCAGGAGGGCAAACCTGTATGATTATTGGAAAAGTCATTGGTAACGTTTGGGCCACAAGAAAAGATGCAAAATTAGATAGTCTGAAACTGATGATTGTCTCTCCCACCGAAATTTTTGGTGGTGAACCAGCTAAGACCTTTGTAGCTGCGGATGGTGCAGGCTCTGGTATTGGTGATTTGGTATTGGTAACGAAGGGCGGTTCGGCAAGAGCGGCTTTTGATCAAGTCAAAGCACCCATTGATGCGACGATCGTTGGTATTATTGATAGCTATGAGCTAAGAGACTCGGGTAAGGAGGACAGTGTATGAGTATTAATGAAATTATCATTTACATAATGGTAATCTTCATGGTCTTGGGGGCAATTGATAAATGCTTGGATAATAAATTTAATTTAGGAGATAAATTCGAGGAAGGAATTATGGCGATGGGATCGCTCACACTTGCCATGGTGGGTGTTATTTCGCTGGCACCTGTATTAGCGACGTTGTTAAAGCCGATCGTTGTGCCACTCTATACGGCATTAGGTGCTGATCCAGCCATGTTTGCCACCACCTTGCTCGCTAATGACATGGGAGGATATCCGCTAGCAATGCAGATGGCTAGCAACCCAGAAGCAGGACGCTTTGCCGGTATTATTCTTGGCTCCATGCTTGGCCCTACTATTGTATTTACCATTCCTGTTGCACTTGGCATTATTGAAAGAGAGGATCGTAAATACCTTGCTACCGGGGTGCTAGCTGGAATCATGACCATTCCGATTGGTTGCTTAGTAGGTGGATTGGTTGCTGGCTATGATATTGGAATGATTTTGCGTAATTTAGTTCCTATCATACTAGTAGCATTAATTATTGGAGTTGGGCTATGGCTGGTCCCGAATGGGATGATAAAGGGCTTTAGTGTTTTTGGCAAAGGAGTCGTTATTATTATTACGCTGGCACTAGCGGCTATCATTATTGAGACCTTAACAGGAGTGGTTATTATTCCTGGGATGACTCGTATTTGGGATGGCATTGAAATCGTAGGTTCTATTGCTATCGTACTTGCGGGTGCATTTCCCATGGTATATGTCATTACGAAAGTTTTCCAAAAACCATTACTTAAGCTAGGCTCATTACTTGGTATGAATGATAAAGCGGCCGCAGGACTAGTAGCATCTTTAGCCAACAACATACCGATGTTTGGCATGCTAAAAGAAATGGATTCAAGGGGAAAGATCATAAATATCGCCTTTGCAGTTAGTGCTTCTTTTACCTTTGGAGATCATTTAGGATTTACGGCTGGTATAGAAAAAGATCTTATTTTTCCAATGATCGTAGGGAAACTAGTGGGTGGAATCACCGCAGTGCTAGTAGCTATTCTGATTGCTTCCAAATCAAAGCTAACTGCGGAAAGTGAGGTAAAATAAATGCAACTTGATCCAGCATCTCTTGAAGCGTTAATTCGTAAAATTGTTTTGGAAAAGCTTACGCAGCTTAACCAATCACCTGATGAGATAGATAAGAAGATCGATCCAAGCGGTGTAATGTCTGTTAAATTGAACTCGTTGAAATTGGAGCCTTTTGATACGGGAAAAGCAGGCGATCGCGTATATTTAAAAGATGCGTTAGATTTACAGGAGAGCCCTCGGCTTGGCTGTGGATTGATGGAAATGAAAGAAACGACATTTGATTGGACTTTAAAATATGATGAAATTGATTATATCATAGAAGGAACCCTAGAAATTGTAATAAATGGTCGTCGCATTATCGGACATGCAGGTGATATTATTCTCATTCCACGAAATACGAGCATTCAATTCTCGGTACCAGCCTATGCAAAGTTTTTATATGTTACGTATCCAGCAAATTGGCAGCAGCTTGAATGATGTAAAGAAGAGGATCGGTAGCCCTTTAGTCAAGGCATCGATCTTTCTTTGGTTTTAAAAGACTGAATTTTCGGTTGATTGTTCATGATACAAAACGTATAGTTATACAAAAGCAGGAATAGACATAATGTGCCGAAGCGGGAATCCGTTGGCTAGAATACTTCTGTGAGCATTAGTTTTCTCAATTTCCAAAGGAGGTCAGTTTTATGATACAGCCAATGCTAGAACGCTTGAAACAGCTTTATCCTGAATTAGTTGAATTTCGCCGAGATTTACACATGTATCCGGAGCTTTCCTTCCAAGAAGTGAATACGCCTATAAAAATAGCCGATTATTTACGCCAAATTGGACTTGAGGTAAAAACGGGAGTAGGTGGCAATGGGGTACTTGGAGTTCTAAAAGGTGGAAAGCCAGGAAAAACAGTTGCTTTGCGTGCTGATTTTGACGCTCTACCCATTCAGGATGAAAAGGAAGTGATATATAAATCACGAGTACCTGGGGTGATGCATGCATGCGGTCATGATATTCATACAGCGGGTTTACTTGGTGTTGCGAAGGTTTTGAGTGAGTATCGTGACGAGTTACCCGGGACTGTAATTTTTATTCACCAGTTTGCAGAAGAATTATTGCCGGGTGGTGCGGTTTCCATGATTGAAGCGGGATGCCTTGATGGTGTAGATGTTATTTACGGTGCCCACGTCTCATCAGATCAGCCTGTAGGAGTTGTTGGAGTAAAATCGGGTTATATGTTAGCAGCGGCAGATTCATTTTATATGGAGATAACGGGTAAGGGAGGGCATGGCGCGTATCCACATAAAGCGATTGATCCGCTAGTGATTGGAAGCCAACTGGTATTAAACCTACAGCAAATTGTTAGTAGACGGATTGATCCTCTTCAAGCGGCCGTGTTAACAGTGGGTAGCTTTCACGCAGGAAAAGCGTTTAATGTCATCCCGCAAAGTGTTACTTTATCAGGAACGGTACGTACCTTTGATGAAAATGTTCGCCAAAAGATTGAAACCTCACTTGAACAAATTACCAAAACGACCTGTGAAGGGTCGGGGGCAACGTTCACAATCGACTATGAACGGGGCTATCCAGCCTTATGTAACGATGAGACAGAGACAGAGCGTATTCATCAGCTTGCCAAGCTTTTAGTAGGTGAGGAGCATACAGAGATACTAGAGGCTCGAATGGGTGCGGAGGATTTTGCTTATTATCTCCAAAAAATACCTGGTACATTCTTTTATGTAGGAGGACGAAACCCAGACATTCAGGCGACTTATCCACATCATCACCCAATGTTTGACGTAGATGAACGCTCTATGCTTGTGGCTGGCAAGCTCTTTATTTCTGCGGTTATGCATTATCTGACTGAGGGGAGGGTACTACCGAAGTCACAGGATACGAAGGTGGGATTAGAGACATAGGATCTCGAATAAAAAATCATAAAAAGAGAGGCTTTTTCTAGACATTCTGTTTGATAGAACGGAGTGAAAAGAGGCTTCTCTTTTTTTATTTTTGTTTTTGAAAGAAGCAGATTTCCCTTATCTAAATTAAGGAATGCATATACATAAAGAAAGATAAAGCAGTAAATCAGAAAAAACAGTTTACATTTATTTATATTCAATGTAATATAAATACATAAAAGGAAAACATATCCAATTTAATTTTCCTACATACTATTCTGATCCATACATAATAAAAGGAGGAATATTGTGAGTGTCGTAGAAACACCAGCCCACAGAAAATTTTATAAGGATAAAAAACTTGAAATGCTAAAAGTCGGGGATTATATCCCGAATGTTAAGATTTATGAAGACCAAGCGAAAGAGCTAAAACTGTATGATCTTGTTTCAGATTACCTGCTGTTGATGTGTTATAGCACGGATTGTGAATCCTGCTTAGCTTCGATGGAAGCCTTGGATGAATTTACTCACGAGAATCCTGGAATCAATATTGCTGTGTTACTTCATACCAGTCCGGAAAATTTTGAATTAATGAAGGCGGCCTTCACGGATCGCATTGAACACATTTACTTGGTTCCAAAAGAATTGATTACGCGAAAGCTAAATGTTTATTTCATGCCAAGGGGTTATGCGATCAACAAGCTTGGACAAGTTCTTTCTACAAATGGGTGCTCCGACTTATATTGGTTTAACAAATTAATGGAACCATTACGTCGGATATTGGCATAGGAGGGGAACTTTTGTGAGTCGTATAAATTTTAAAGATTTATTTACTAAGAAGAAAAGCAGTGGCAATGAAAGCAGTAGTGGAGAGATTGTACCTTTCCGTGTAGGAGAAGATTTTCCTATTGAGAAGCTGGGAATGGAGTATGATTCTTCGGCGAACTGTGTATTTTGTTTTATCTCTTTGAGCTGCATTCTTTGTATCGATTTATTACCTCAAATTCCAGCGTTTCTCAAAGGATATACAGATCATTTTATACTTGTAAGCGATGGTACACCAGAAGACAATGATGAGATAGCAAAATATCATGAATTTGATTTTCCAATTCTATCGTATGCTGGCAGCTATGATGATTTACGGATACCGTTTACACCTTTTTCGTACTTTATTGATAAAAACGGAAAGGTTATCAAAGGAATACATTCAACTGATACAGATAGTTTATTTCAACTTATTACATGATAGGAAGGTTGGAGTATGACCGTATTGTCCTATGTTATAGACATGATAATAGCTGTAGTCTTTTTTCTATCCTTTTACATGAAGGTTTATCATTTTCATGATCTAAGGTTACAAATACACTCTTATCAAATAATCCCTTATCAGCTTACAGCTATTTCAGCCTGTCTTTTGCTGATATCCGAAATTTCTATTTTCTTACTTTTCGTAATTGGTATCGCATACATATGGAAAGAAATTTTGGTTATTCTTATGCTGTCTTCCTTTATCCTGTTTATTAAACGAAAACGTAAGATTAGCGAAGCGGCTGATTGTGGGTGCTTTGGTAAGGTGGATTCCTTGAATAAATATCCGATTATTCGAAATCTTGTTCTGATTGCCTTGTTGATAGGGAAATTGCTTCTCCCCACCCGTATCTTTTCATTAGATGAATCGATAGTCTCTGGAGCTATTATCGTCTGTTTTGTAATCGCCTATGATATTTGGAGCGAAGCTAAACAAGTAAGGGAGCTTACGACCGATGATAAACGTCCTTATCATTTTTAGCGGGATTATTGTGCTGCTCATGATCGCCATTAGGGTCTGGTTAGCAAAGAAACGCCTCGTTCATGAAGTGAGATTGATCCACACATTACAAAAGCAGCTAGGGACAAGCTTTTCTACTATAATCCTTGTGGACTATGCTTCTCCTAATTTTAAGAGCATAGATCAATTGCTGGCTCAAGGTGAAAATAAAAAAATAATCATATTTTTTTCTGCTCCGGATTGGCTTATTACTATCAAAGCAAAATTATGGAAAAATCATCTTGTTGTAAACAGTAGTTCGTTTTCTTGGTTTACACCTCTGCTACACAATAATCCTGTACTTGTACAGAGACATCATAAGATATTTCATTTTTCGGATTCGTACGAGTACGTACGGTTTGTTATGACAGAAAAGGAGGAATTAATAAGCTGATGCAAACTATGCTTGACACATTCAAAATACAAATGATTATTGCTGAGAAGGTTCATTTTCATGAGTATGAAAAAATGCACTCTGTTGAAAAAGTACTAAACGCTATTACAGTTCCAATACTCCCAGCGGCCGTTATCACAGATGTACTTGTGAAAGTGTTTTTTGAGGAGGATACACCGCCACTGCAACCATCTATTCAAGTTTTGGATCAAGAGAATCGATTGGTTTGTCATGAAGAACTTCCCCCACTCAAAAATTTTAGAAAAGAAGGGATGGTTCCAGGGATCGACATACGTGTAAATATTCGATTTCCTGTAGTGGAAGAAGGGGTGTATACATACCGGCTTTATATTGATAATGAATTAATGGCTGAAAGCTATGTAAGCGTATTCTGTGAGGAATAGGAAATAGAAAGGAAGCATAGAAAATTTGAAAGGAGGTGAAAGATATGGGATGCCCTTCAAATGATTGGACTGCAATTGGAAGTTGCAATGATAATTACACGTGCGACTCAGTAAAATGCGGTAACAAAACAAATAAATGGAGACATGTTTACGTACGTTGCCAAAAAGGGAGCACAACAGATTGTTATTGGGATCAAAGTTACTACGCAGGCTGCTGCTAAGTAGCAAAGTAAAGCTGGTTGATAGGAAGTAATCCCTCTATTTTAGAATTTTAGGAAAAATGAATACTTTCACCGATAGATATGTTTTCCCAATATTCGATTTCCTGTAATAAAAGAAGGGATGTACATACCAGCTTTACACGGAATGAAACGATGATGGAAATCTATGAGGTGTAAATTTAAAGGAGGTATAAGATATGGGATGCCCTTCAGGATGGAGTGCAATTGGAAGCTGCAATGATAATTACACATGCGATTCAGTAAAATGCGGTAACAAAACAAATAAATGGAGACATGTTTACGTACGTTGCAAAAGCGGTAGTACAACAGATTGCTATTGGGATCAAAGTTATTACGCAGGTTGTTGCTAGAAAATAACCTATAGTGGAGACTCCCTATCATTCTTGATAGGGAGCTTTCATTTCCATAATGAAAACAGGAAAGAGGTGACTATATGTCTTCATCGCGTTCCGAGAAAAAGGATTGGGGCATTTTATTTTCATTGCAGTGTACGAAAAAGGTCTTTCCTTTAATATGGAAGTGTACCTCCCTTTTAATGATCGCAACGATTTCAATGGCTATCATTAAGGCAGTCATCCCTCTTCTACAAATCTATCTAACCAAAACATTGGTCAATACGACGATGGATATCATTAATAAGAACGCCGACCTTACAGAAGGAGTATTTCTTCTAGTTTTACAGATGGGGCTAGTTGTTGTTGGGCTTTTAATAAATAATCTTGATGATTTGATACGATTACGCATGTCTCAAAGGGTGAGCTATTATTTTGACAAGCTGATCATTGAAAAATCCTCTAAGTTGCCACTACTTTTCTTTGAAAATCCAGAAAATTATAATTACCTACATAGAGCCTCGGCTGGTATAGGAGCTCGAGGTCTTAAAATGAGCTTCTCTGTATTAGATGTCGTAAAAAATGTAATAACCTTAATAGGCTATTTGTATATTTTAGTTCAGCTACATTGGATTCTATTTGCCTGTATTTTATTGCTGGTATTTCCGCCGATTATCATCACTACCTGGCTTGGTAAAAAGCAATATACGCAAGCTCGGGAGTTCACAAGCACCAATCGTTTAATTTTCTATTTGTATCGTCTGCTAATTGAACGTGATACGGCTAAGGAATTACGTATTTTTGGTCATACGAAGTATTTACAAGAAAAATGGGGAAATACCTATTGGAAATATGAGGATTCAGTTTACCAGCTTCGTAAAAAAAGTGTTTCGGCTGAACTTGGGAAAGGCGGGATAAATAGCTTTGCAGAAACAGCTTTTATAGCTGTGCTCCTTTGGTTCGGAAGTCAAGGGAAACTAACCATTGGTGACTATGTATCAATATCACAGGCCATTAGCTCAGCCATATCACTTATTCAATTCATTGCCTATAATTTAGGGCAGCTATATAACGAAACTCTTTATATTAAGGATTTCTTTGATTTTATGGAACTAGAAGAGGAAGAGCAGGAGCTGGCGATTGATCATACATTTTCTCTAAAGGAAAGGATCTGGGTCGAGAATCTGACTTTTACTTTTCCTAATCGTACAAAACCAGCGTTACATAATATTTCGTTTCAGATTAATAAAGGGGAAAAGATTGCTATTGTAGGTAAAAATGGTGCGGGTAAGAGTACGTTAATCAAATGTTTAGTCGGACTCTATAAAGTATCTGGAGGCAATGTTTATTATGATCAGCACAATATTAAGCATGTATCTATGAGACACATTATTAGTGCTATTTTCCAAGATTTCGTAACCTATAACCTAACAGTTAAAGAAAATATCGGGATAGCCGATGTGCAACATATCAATAATCAAGAGCGGTTAAAGAGTGCAACCAATCAAACAGGCGCCGATGAAGTCATTAATCAACTGTCAAAAGGCTACGAGACTGAATTGGGTACATCCTTTGCTGGAGGACAAGATATTTCAGGAGGCCAGTGGCAAAAAATTGCTTTGAGCAGAGCATTGTTTAAGCCAGCCGAGGTTATTATTCTCGATGAGCCAACAGCTGCATTAGATCCGATTGCTGAAGCACAGCTTCTAGAAAAATTTATTGAGATTACAGATAATAAAACCGCTATTTTCATCACTCACAGGCTTGGAAGCTGTAAAAATGTTGATCGGATTTTGGTTCTTAAGGACGGCAAACTCGTTGAAGAAGGCAAACATGAGGAGCTGATGCAAAGAAATGGAGAGTATGCAGAGATGTTCCGGTCGCAAGCACAATGGTATGCGGAAGCTGAGCATGCGACAGTGTAAGTACACTGAGCAGATGATTTGAAATAACCCAAAAGAGATGTTATTTTCTCAAGGGAAAAAAGTTTCCTAAATTCATGGTTAGCTCATTTGTTAGATATTAGCTCCTTACATGAGGTGGCTTTTGCGCAACAAATGGGCTTTTTTCTATGCAATAACATAAGTAAACGCGGTAGGGCTTCTTATGCGGAAGGGGCATAGCTAGTGTGAGTTAAATCAAATTTTTGTTTTGTCTGATAGAAAATAATCCGTTAAACGTTAGGAATCATCCGTTTACTGGCGGAACAGCATTTACATTTTATTGATAATAAATACAGATTTGAAGTAATAGGGAGGCGGTCAGAGCTTAATGGGGCAGAAGTTGCTCTTAAATGCACAAAAAGGTAACAGCAAAAGGGGGCATTCTCTTTTGCTGTCGAGTTTTTTGAAGCAATTGCAACGAACGGAATACCGCAAGAATTACAAGTACTAATGGAGGTGGTTACATGGAACCGAAACGTGTTATTTTCTTGTCATTAATGATTTGTTATATCGGCCTAGGAGTCATTAATCCGGTGCTGGCTCCATTAATTCGAGAGATGGGCCTCGATGAAATGCATGCAGGCTGGATCATTTCAGCTTCCGCTCTCATCTTGTTACTTGGTGCTCCCATCTGGGGGAAACAAAGTGATCGATTCGGTCGAAAACCGATTATGATTATTGGTTTGGTTGGGTTTACGATTAGTTTGGTGCTATTTGCTTGGCTCTCTTGGATTGGTTTACAGGGGAGAACAGAGCTGACTTTGCTTTTTATCCTATTGTTGCTTTCACGGATGTTGTTCGGTCTGTTTTTCCCTGCAATGACTTCCTCTGGGCAGGCACTGATAGCCGATTTAACTTCGTTGAATGAACGCTCAGCGGGAATGGCGATGATTGGTGCGGCGAGTGGTATTGGTTTTCTGATCGGCCCCGCCATGGGGGCAGCATTATCAGGGATTCACCTCCTGTTTCCCATTGTTGTTGCTGCTGTTCTATCATTATTTGCTGCTCTTATGGTGTATGTACGTATTCCGCGTTTTACACCAAAGTCATCTGGTAAAAGAAACAAGCTTAATCTACGAAAGCCAGGTATACGGCCTTATTTATTGATTGCCTTGTGTATGATGAGCGCCATTGTGATGCTACAGGTGACAGCAGGCTTTTATGTCCAAGATAAATTTGGATTAAATTCCAAAGATACGGCGCTGTGGGTTGGAATCAGTTTGTTTTGCGTCGGTTTTATGATGGCATTGGTCCAAATAGTAGTCATTCGGAAACGCTCCTTCATGCCGCGTACCTTGCTTCGTATTGGTCTGCCGATACTGGGGGGAGGCCTGCTGCTTCTTGTTTTCATTAACAATTTATTTAGTTTCGTCCTTGCTTTTTTGCTACTGGGTGTTGGAGGCGGATTCGCCATGCCAGGTTATACAGCAGGTGTTTCGTTGGCATCAGGAGAAGAGGAACAGGGAGCAGCAGCAGGCTTGACTACGGCGGCAACAGGGGTGGGCTCTTTTGTAGCGCCGATTGCTGGAACGGCATTATACCAAATTCAGCCGGAAGCTCCTTATTGGGTAGGGTTCCTTGTAGTTGCGTTGTTGACGATTTATGTCTGGAGTACGCATCGTGGACTTGTGGTCGAACAAATCGCGATCAAGAACAACTTGTGATATCGGCAAGTCAAAGAGAAATGGTGGAATTGTAGTTATTTCTTTACCTACAATTTCCACCATTTTTTGTATGGACAGTGTTCTCGATTTCGATAGATTTACTTGCGGATGCTTTAGGATGTTTGGCTTTCTTGTGGCAGATTGATCGAAGGAATGGCAAACTACTCGTTGTAATGCTATACTTCGCTCTGTAGTCAGGTCTGTAAAGAGGCAGAAGGCTTTTTTTATTGCGTAGAACGTTTCGAATGAAAAGAGCTTTAAAAAACGAATTGTAAGAATTGATTTACGATTGAGTCCCTTTTGAAAGGAGTGAAATTCTGTGAAAAAAAGTAGTATTGTAATACCCCATGAACACGGGGGATGGGCAATGGTTAGCGTCCCGTTTCTTTTCGGAATGCTGGCTGGAAAACCTCAATGGATGCATATCCTCTTATTTCTAGCTTGGCTATTTCTCTATTTGTCATCTTATCCGTTTCTTCAATATATGAAACGAACCACACGAGCTGAGCACTTGCTGAAATGGGGATTATTGTACGGTTTACTTGCCCTTATTTGCTTAATACCAGCGCTTGTAAGCAATCCATTCCTTTGTGCTTTTGCACTACCGCTACTTATTCTTCTTTTGGTAAATGTATGGCATGCAAAACGTAAAAAAGAGAGGGCGATCGTTAACGATTTATGTGCCATTCTTATTTTTTCCATTGGAGGTGCTGCTTCTTACCTTTTGGCTGGTGGAGAGTTTGATGTAACGATGGCTGCTATTGTATTGTTCAGTTGGTTGCATTTTATGGGTAGTGCATTTTTTGTAAAGTCAGTTTTTCGGGAACGAGACAACAAGCGTTGGATCATGTATGCTCATATTTATCATGGACTATTACTAGTTGTTCCGTGGCTAATAGGCTTTCCTTGGATGACAATTGCTTATGTCTATTCAACTGTAAGAGCTTTTGTCTATGCTGGAAAAGCGATGCGTCCATGGAAGGCTGGAATCATTGAAATTATAGGTGCGGTACAGTTTTTGATACTGTCTAGTAGCTTTTATCTGTAAAGGAGCGAACACATACATGGAAGAGGCCGTTATTACGCTATATACAGGGATAGGTAACCCAGATCGAGTTTTTGATTCAATTATCAGTAATTTTGAGCAAGTTAGCAAATCACATCAGGTAGATGGTGGGCAGTTAACGATTACCTTGCAAGATGATACTTTCATGAAAATAAATCGCATTGATTATATTGCGAATCAAGAAGAAGTGGAACGGCAAATAAACGGGATGGCTACTTACTATTCCCAGGTAAAAACCGAACGACTTGATCTACAGCAAAGTGTTATTCAACAGATTTTGTGCTTTACCTGCATCGTTGGAATTCGATTTGAGCTTACTAATGATACGAATCGGACCCATTTTTTAATGGATGCTATTTATGCTGTTGCAAGCGAGATAAATGCTTATTTACTGTATCCAAGCATGGAGATATGTAACAGTGAAGGAAGGCTTGTGTTCTCATTAGAGGGAAAAAGTGAGCTGGAGCAACTCATTCCAATAGCGAATTCTGACCTGTTAGACCGTGATAAGGGGGAGGAATCAGAGGCAGATCGCGATCGAATGAATCGCTCTATTGCTTTATTAGAAGCAAGAAAGATTCCATATATTTCTCATTTGAGAGTAGCGTTGGTGGAAGAGAATGCAGTCATTAGAGACCTTACATCTATCGCGAAAAGAGTTAGTGCCCTGTTCGCCGTAGCGCTATATTCGGAAGTAGTATTGTCTCCAGAGGGAAATCGGGAGGAAGCCTTGTCTTATTTTGAGAGGGTAGATGAGGTATATCAAGTTAGAGATTGGCTGACGCCAAAGGAAAGAGCATATATAGAAAAAGCAGAATGTAAGGAGATTGAATGTATTCAGTTTGTGTGGAGGTATGAGTGCTGCGAGGTCTTACTATGGGCGCTTGGATTGATAGATGAATTAACATACCCAGATAGCACGTGTCATGTCCCACGAATTTCCGAATTACTCATTCCATATCAAAGCTTGGACTATTTAATACAACATTGTAAACCGAGGTCTCAAAAAGAATTACTAGATGCAGCAGATCTAATTATGCGTTATGACTGGGCATGTGTGGATGCCCGCATTAACCAGCGAAATGCTCCGGCTGAATTAGACGCGGGGGTCGTGTTGGAAAGACATTATGCACTTAATTGGCTTGTTGGCGGAAATGGTCAAGCAGAATGGGATGATAGTATACCACATACCTAATTACGCTAGCTTATTACATAGAATTTGTACGGACAATGGTGAAGCAAAAAATAAATAGATCGAGCATAGAGTAGTCATTTTATGTGCATGATTGTTAGGATTATTTGCAAGGGGTGGAATAGATGGAACTGATACAAGATGTACAGACATTGATCAGGGAATCGCATAAAAAACAGTTGAAATATTTGTTTTTCTGGGGAAATACCCCGAAGAGAGAGGGAATTGTAGATAAATCCTGCTTCAGCCAGTGGTATCCAGCTCCTTTTGTAGAGGATGGCATTACATACCCTACCGCAGAGCATTATATGATGGCGAAAAAAGCGGAATTGTTTGGCGATGCTGCGATTCGTGATCAGATTTTGCAGCAGAAGCATCCAAATCAAGCAAAAGCACTGGGACGCAGGGTTCAAGCTTTTGACGAGGAAGTGTGGAATGCACAAAAGCTCGAAATTGTTCAACAAGCGAATTTACTAAAATTCGGTCAACATCCTCAGTTAAAATCCTATTTACTCCAGACTGGGAATCGAGTTCTAGTGGAAGCTAGTCCTTATGACAAAGTATGGGGGATTGGACTAGCGCAAGATCATCCTGATGCTGAACGGCCACAGCGCTGGAGGGGAGAGAATCTGTTAGGCTTTGCCCTTATGAGGGTGCGAGAGCAATTTCGGTAGTCGAGTCGATTAATAAATGACAAAGGGGAGACCCATATGCAAAAAATTCGCAGAACAAAAACGATAGAAGGAACGAAGATACCTGGTTTTATTTGCAATGGCGGGAGTTATTTTTTTATTTATGTAGACGTTTATGAGGATGGGATGGTTAATTGCTGGGAGCTAGTCGATTTAGATGGATTAGTTGAAAAGCTCAATAAGAATTGGCTCGTCCCTAGTGTCCCTCAAGGTGAAGCGATCTCTATATTTGGATTGGGATCGTATGAGATAGCGGATGCACAGTGGAATTTTGACCAAGGCCAATATATGAATTTGATCCGCGACACTGTTACACAACTAAATCCCTCACTCCGTAATATCTATCGTATTTCTGAGGAAGAGAAGGAGCTATGGAATGCCAGAAGGATTCTGCATTCTCCAACCCCCGAAGACTTCCGTGTTACTCACGAGATTGGATATGACACTGTAGCGGGTCAAGGATTCACAGCCTTTATGAAGCATGAGGGGAAAAATTATCTTGTGCGAATTGTTGTTTATAAGGATGATGCTGTGGTTTGTTACAATTCATTTTTTACATTTGAATATAGTATCGAGAGTGTTAAGGAATTGTGGGACAATAAAGTCTTATTTACTTCATTTGAAGAACCTACTGCTATCGTACTTGATCATTTAGGCGAGGTAACATTCTCAGTAGCTCAGTATGCAAGCGAAATCAATGATAAGTATGATGAATTACAGGATATGCTTAAAAAGCTTAAGGGAGAAACAGCTTCTTTAGAACTATGCAGACAGGTCTATTATGAGTATTTAGAAGATCCATCCGAGTTTAATCGAGCTAGACTTAAGGAAAAGTATGAGCTTGTACCCGAGCATGAGCGAATGTTTCTAGGGGATATGGATTCAAAGGATTCGGATTATGTTCGAATTATCTATTATCCTGATGAGAAAAGAGAAGTCTAGGCAGTATTCATAATAATGGGACAGAGACATGATAAAGATGAAAGAGATGCTCATTCCACATTTGAACAGGAATAGGTGAAAAAGCAAGCAAGGAGAAAAAAGCTATGAGCAATATAAAGGGACTGACCCCCGTTTGTAGGACAGGGATCAAAACACCTTACAAGTTTAAGCAGCCAGTCGTCGGAATTCAACCGGTGACTGGTTGTTTAGTTTTGTTTGAATGCGAATTGAGTTATAGTAAGAGA
>NZ_JAPTNK010000011.1:0-198647 GCF_026891775.1 Brevibacillus halotolerans | reverse complement strand
GACCTACCGGAGACACTGGCGCTACTGGACCTACCGGAGACACTGGCGCTACTGGACCTACCGGAGACACTGGCGCTACTGGACCTACCGGAGACACTGGTGCTACTGGACCTACCGGAGACACTGGCGCTACTGGACCTACCGGAGACACTGGACCGACTGGACCGACTGGCGACACCGGACCAACTGGACCTACCGGAGACATTGGACCAACTGGACCGACTGGCGACATCGGACCAACTGGACCGACTGGTGACACCGGGCCAACTGGACCGACTGGACCTACCGGCGATACTGGACCGACTGGACCAGCTGGAGTGTTCTCTCCTTCTTACGGTTTCTTCGAATTAAGCAAGACTATGTTAATATCTTCAAATGAAGCCATACCTTTTGATATTACTGGTCCATCTCATGGAGGAATTTCACAATCTGATGCAACCACTATCAGCGTTACTCAGGGAGGAGACTATTCCATTTGCTTCCTTGTAACAGTGAATCCAATCAGCGCATTGCAACCAGATTATATCGAAGTTGGCTTGACTATTAATAACAAAGAAATTCCTGGTTTCAAAACTTCCACAGTAACTGCAAATACTGACTCTACAGGTACTATCCAAATCTCAAGAGAAGCTATTGTGACAATACCGTCTAACTCCACTCTGCAACTGAGAAATTTACTGAATAATGCTTTCACTATCAATAGCAGCAGTGTAAGTGGAGTCATAATAAAAATTATTAAATTAAACTAAAAATCTAAAAAAGAAAGGCGATGAATATCGCCTTTCTTTTTTAGTAAAACTAAAAGTTCTATGTATCTATATCTTGCGTTATGAATCCTAAGCATCTTGATTCCCCCTCTGCACTATTCCTTTCAATTTGTTCAAGAATCCATTTCTTTACAAGAACATTCTGCTCCAATATAGTAGAGAACATGTAATTCGAAAGGGTGAACAAAAGTCCAATGATCAACTAATCCTATTTTTAATGAAAATTTTCGTATCATACGAAACACTTTCTAGATAGGATTAGTGCGGGCTTTTTTAATTTTTAGATGAAATAATTCTGCCTTTATCAGGTGGATTATTTCTGTTCATGATTAGCCAACCTCCTCCTATCCATAAAGTGGATTAGGAGTTTTTTTGCTGTATAAAATTTAGACATTTTCATTCTAATCCAAAAGGAGTAAATCATTATGAATGGGGCTAATCGTAAGATGGAGGGCTTTTCTACCTATCCCTTCAACATTTTCGGGCATGGATAGGAAAAGTTTACACCAGCTATCGAAGAGAACTTCCATGTAAAGGAGACACCGTGGTTGGAAACGATGTTTGGATAGGTATGAATGCTTGTATCATGCCAGGAGTGAAAATTGGAGACGGTGCAATTATTGCCGCCAAATCAGTTGTAACCAAAGACGTTCAACCTTATACGATTGTAGGTGGGAATCCCTCCAAGGAGCTGAAGAAGCGATTTTCAGACGACATCATTGCAGCTCTGCTCAATGTGGCATGGTGGGAATGGGACATTGAAAAAATTTCAAATCACATTGATATCATTATGAATGGAGATCGAACGGCATTGCTACATATGAAATAAGCCGCACAAATACACCTTCATAAAATGCAAAAACGCTAATCCCTTCTTTGATAAGATTAGCGTTTTTTCTCATTTCCATTTTTTAATGTAGTAAACCATTGCCCCAAAGAGAACCAGAGCAACTATTCCAAAAAGTATTGCATCTATGACAGCCCGAGACATTAAAAACTCTCCTTTTATATAAACACTCCCCTATTATAGTACAAAACATGTAACATGAACATTGCCAAACTTTCGATGATACCCGAGTTCGCAAAAACATCCCGAGTAAAAGCCCCTGTTAAAAAAGGAGGTAGCTTTTATCGGGATGTACTGTCCTTCGTTATTCCGTTGTGTGCGGAGCCTGTCCCACATGATTACTAAAGATATTAGCAGCGGATGGTTGTTGCTCCCCATGAGGAATAGTATGATCTAGCGTTTGAGCATGCATAGCTTGATTTCCTATTCCACTTGCTACATTTTGATTGCTGTGCTGCACATCAACACTTCCTGACGTCCCAGAATAATTAGCATACGTATGCTGAGGTAAAATCGATGCGCTTTGTTGATTCATGTGTTGGACTTGTGAGACAAGTTGTGGAGATGGCTTAACTGGTTGATTCATAAGAGGAGAATGTAGACCAAATGATTGGTTCATAGTGGGCTGATATGTATTAATCATGGTCTGCGTGGTTACTTCCTTCAAAGTAGCCACTTGATAATAGCCTCTCTGGTTCATGTACTGCCACACTTCATATGCCATATCTGCACAATTAACAGCAGCTTGTGATAATGCCCGTCGCAACGTTGGGTCTGCACACTCCAATGTCGCCGTCATTTTAATAGTCGCCGCAGATTTGTGTAATCCCAACATGCAACTAGCAATATCGCGATCATCTATTTCCTGTGGAGAAGTAGAAGGAGCTAACGGAGCAGGTTGACGCAAACCATATGTAGGTTGTGAATATCCCAAAATTTTCAAATGACGCTCTTGGATGGGTTTCTGATAATTTGTCTGTTGCAAAATAGAAATGAGCATGTTGTAGGATTGCAAATGAAATTGCAGTTGATTTTCCAATATACTCATTAATTGCGGATCTTTCACATACGAACGATACATTTGCATATTGTTGCCAGTGTTAATCATGCCATCTAAGACTTCATGTAAATCTAGCACCTCATGTGCACCTAATCCTGCTGCCATACACGAAAACCCCCTTGGTTTGATAGAAATCAGAGTTATATCCCTAATTAGGATTCCCTGTTTTTCCGTGTTTTATGACCAAAGAGGGTTGCCTTTTATGAAAAATATTCCTCACGAAGCTGAGTTAATTGATGTAGCGCAAGGTTAGCATACTCATCGCCGCGCTCACGCAATTGCTCTTCTAGCTTTTGCAATGCCTGCTGTAAAGAGTCGGGATAGGATGGCACACCTTCTCCTGAATAGGGTTGCAAAACGGCTGTAGGAACATATACCTTTTCAAGAAAAGCCATTGCTTTGCGCTGATGAAACAAAGGTACATTCGTTTCGTATAAATTATGTAAATCACCTTGTGTAGGGTGTGTGAGCACTGCTAATGTTTTGACTAACGCTTTACTTGGCGTCAGTTCTATAATCTCACTAATATATTCGCCTGTTCGATGTCTTACTGTAACGATATCACCTAGCTGTAGAGATCGTTCTGACATATTACTACACCTGCTTTCTTCGTTTGTATCCTAGCGGAGAAACATAAACCAGCCAATAATAAACACACAAATGACCATTAACCCAATAAAAGTAATAATGACAACCTTAGCTTCCTTATTTACTCTAGGCTCTGTATGATTTTGTGGTTGTTGATCCTGGTTTTGTGACATGTGTATTTCCCTCCGTCATCATTTTATAGCTGATGCTCCTATTGTAGCAGATGCAGATAGGATACGAACAGATGACAACTTTTTATGTAAAAAATCATATCTATTATTATGAAAAAGGAACCCCATCTGGGGCGATGAGGTTCCTAGGAAGCGTATTCTTTTACTCGTAAAAGTTTTATCTTAAAGTCAATATAAGAAATTAATTTTTGTAAGGTTTCTACTTCCGATTCGGTGGCTTGCAGAAGTTTAAGAGTGTCTGCGCAATGAGCGTCTCCCTTTGTCATGATAAGTTGCGAGAGAGATTTTTCACTTTGTTCTAAATAATGTACATATCTTTGTTTATCTTCATGTAGCTCCTCTAGCATTTCAAGTAAATCTTTTGACATATAGGTTACCTCCTCTTGCTTCCAGTTCCGATTTTGAATTCTTATCTATAGGATAGAGTGAAACAGTCGCTTGTACAAGTTAATTTATTTGCACATTTTCTACAAGAATAGACAAGCGTTTATTTTTATGCATGAAAGAAGGGCTGCTATTGTTTACTCTCACAAAACATTGTGAAGCAAAGAATAACAACCCTTACTAGTGTTCGGTTCTCTCATTTACATAAAGCTTACTCTCTCTTAACGTATCTCCTATTTGTTTAGTCATCCTACAAATACATAAATCAAGCTAAGATACATTTGATGTGCTTTTTGTGGGCTTTTGTCGACTTTTTTTCACTATGTTCAACTGAAAGCAAGTAAAACTGTCTATGTTATTTTAACTAAGAACGAAAACACGTTCCTCGTCTGGTTCCATTGTCCCTGTGCGTGGCACTCCAAGCTGTGCTCTCCGTTGTATTTGCAAACGCTCCATACTACGTCGCTTCATCTGAATTTCCCTGTAAAAACTACAATGGGTAGCACAGAACTGATTGTTCCGCTTTTTTTGACCAGGACGGCGATGAAGCAGAGGCAAATTGCAAGACTGACACTGATTTAACATAGCACAGATTTCTAAGCGTGCTGCTTTTAATTCTTGCATACTCTTCCCGCCTTTCTATCGTTATCTTAGCGAGTACATAAAGCAGGAGTATGGAGGAAATGTGGAAATCATGTAGGAAATGGTTTCTTATAATTTTATTATGTAAACAAAAATCAGTAGCCTCTTGATAGATGCGTTACGATAATGGATACCCTAAAAGGCATAACTTTCCCCTTAAACAGTTTTAGAAGTGCCAAAAAGGATTTGCATTGCTATACTTACATCAAGCGATAATAACAGAAAATTCAGCCATACATTTTTTGCTTCAACCAAAAAGGAGGGCAAATCAAATGAAAGATAGTGAAAAATCTACATGGGGACAACTTCATCGCAAAAGTCAGCATACGATTGATCCTATTTATTTAAATCGCTGGTCTCCACGCTCATTTGCGGAAAAGCCTGTCGAACCTGAAAAATTATATCGCATATTTGAAGCGGCACGTTGGGCTCCATCAGGCAGTAATGAACAGCCTTGGCGATATATTTTGGCACGCTCACCAGAAGATCGGGCTACCTTTCTGGAATTTATTATGTCTGGTAATACCGCTTGGTGTGACAAGGCTCCTGTGCTTGCCCTTCTCTTATCTCGCAAGCTTTCCTCACGCAATGAACCGCTTCGCTCTCATTCCTTTGATGCGGGCACATCATGGGGATATTTAGCACTAGAATGTGTTCGTCAGGGTCTGGTCACTCACGCAATGGGTGGCTTCTATCCTGACAAAGCCCGTGAGCTACTGAAGATTCCAGATGAATACGAGATTGAAGTCGTTATCGCTATTGGTTATCAGGGAGAAAAAGAGGCCTTATCAGAAGCCTTTCAAGAACGTGAGATGCCTAATTCTAGACGAGAATTAGACGAAACCATTTTTGAAGGCAGATTTGGAGATCCATTTTCCTAATCATATGAAAATGAAATATATGGAAGATCATCTAGCGAAAAACCACCCGGTACCTCAAAAAGACCAGAGTATCTCTTCACGCCTCTCTGGTCTTTTCTCTCAAAGTAGAAGAACAGCAACGATTGTTGTTGCCCCTAGTCCGATTAAAACTGGGATCAAGTTGCGCCTCGCTAACTCAAACGGACTGACACCACATATCGCTGCCGCTGGGATTAACGCCCAAGGAACTAGAGTACCACCACCAACCCATATGGCTGCAACCTGACCTAAAGCCGTAAGAGTGGCAACACCATCATACATCGAAGAAGCAAAAAGATGGGACACCGACCCAGTCAAACTAATACCAGAGAATCCTGAGCCATCTAAACCAGTTATAATTCCGACTCCCGCAACAGTCGCTGCTGCTACTTCCTTGGTTAACGGAATGGTCTGAGCCAAAGCAACCCCTAGATCATTCACTATTCCCTGAGAATGAACAGGTAAAATTTCACCAAATACCTTGATAAAACCACTATCTCCCATGTAAAAAAAGGCTGCTATTGGAATAACAGGCCCAAACACTTTAAAGCCGAATTGAAACCCTTGGATGAGATACTCTGTAGTCTTTTCCAAGCCCCTTTTTTTGTGCATAGACATAGTGACAAGCAACATAATTGACATGGCTGTGCCACCAACTAAAGCTGTTGCATCCCCTCCCCTTAGATCAAAAAGCCACATAGCTAGAACATCTAAGGCAAACAAGGCGGGAACTAAAATAGAAAAAGCAATACGCACTGGCTTTGAAAGCAAGGGAATATCTGTTGAAGCATCCTCCCTTATTTCCCCTTTTTCCTCCACAAAAGCTTTATTTGGTAACAAGCCTGAATCGGCTTGCAATTTTCCTTTTTTCATATCTCGACGTAATAAAAAAAACGCAACACTTGTTGAAACAAGTCCCATGACCATGATTAAAGGGACGCTTGCACGTATGACATCCTCCACTGCTATCCCAGCAGCTCCTGCAGTAAGGGTGGGTGCGCCTTGAATAATAAAATCACTAGATAATGCTATCCCATGACCAAATAAATTCATCGCTATGGCAACGCCTATTGCTGGTAACCCTATTCGAACAGCAACAGGTAGCACAACAGCACCAATTAAAGCCACTGCTGGTGATGGCCAGAAAAACCATGAGATCACCATCATAAAAACCCCAATGATCCAGTAAGCTGGGCCTGGTGCCTTGATAAAAAACGTCATAGGTGTAATCATTGTTTCATTTACTCCAGAAGCTGATAATACTAGGCTCATGGCAACAATTACGCAAATAATGAGAATGGTAGGTAATAACTCATTCATAGCATAAATGAAGCTATTAAAGATTCCCTCTACTGCCGTATACAAGGAGCCACTTGCCACAAAACCCAATACAGCAATCCCTACTATACTGATAAGACTTGTGTCTCTCCTCAGCACCATTAGCAAAATAATGAGCAGGATAAAAAAAACGTATATCCAATGAAGCCATCCAAACTCAACCTGCATCAGTTCCAACACCCCTCCCCTTTTGTACCATATGCCTAAAGGAGAGGGTGGGTGAATGCACATATCTTTATTTCAGTGGTTTTCCAGCTTTTTCTACATGATCTGTAGCTGATGTTGCGGACCGTTGTTTATTAACAATGATAATGCCGCCAGCTACACAAACCAGAGCAACTAATACCACGAGATGAATGGCTTCTTGTAGCATAACGGAGGAAAGAAGAACTCCAAACACGGGAATCAAAAATAAATACATGGAAACATTCCCTACTTTGTTGTACTTCATGATGTTGTTCCATAATACAAAACCAGCACCTGAAATAAATGCCAAATAGAGCAACATCAGGCTGGTGTCCCAATCAAACTGAAAAGGCATTATCCCTACCTGACTAACTCCAACTGCAAGTAAACCTAATCCCCCTAGTAGCATTTGATACGAGGTCAAATATAGAATATCGAGATGAGCTGCTTCCTGCTTTGATAAAATATTTCCCAACCCACCACAAAACATAGCAGCCAATAAACAAATCTCTCCTATTCCAAATGTGATTGCCATTGAACCTCCACTCGGTAAATTAACAATAATAACACCTAGAAATCCAATCGCTAATCCCACACATTTTCGAATACTTAATGAATCATTTTTATACATAAAATGAGCTAGGATAATCTGAAAAAAGGAAGTAGTTCCTGCAATAATGGAGCCTTGAATCCCTGAACTATAGCTAAGGCCAATATAAAAAAAGATATATTGCAAAAATGTTTGAAAAGCTCCGACCCTTACCAATCGCTTCAAGGAGCCTGTTTGATACGCTAACTGTTTACGAAGCAAAAACATCACCAATAAGATTCCAAGGGCAGCCAGCACAAAACGATAGCCAGCAAAAAGCATTTGTTCAAAGATATCTGACTTTGCGATCTGTAAATGCTCATAGCTTTTTTTAATAAACGGGAAAGAACTTCCCCATAAAAAGGTAGTCACTGTGGCAGCAACAGCAATACCCGCGGGATGTGTAAAGAATTTTTCAGCTTTCATACATTCGTTTCTCCTTCTACTCCTGTCAGCTTTTATAACATGTAGTATTCCTTGTCCATCCTCGAAACGAAAAAAAGCAGGCGGTAGCCGGTCTATTCCTTAGAACTCGGGCGCCTGAATATTTGTATTTCCGTTGTATTCGAGGTAACTCGTGCCACCAAAGCTGTGCTATTGTTGTGAAGCCAAATACTTTGCATATTGAATGGGACGTTCAATCGCTTGCTGGTAGGTTTTCATTTGACCTAATTCCCGGAAAATTTCCCGGCCAGGCTTAGGATTTACCTCGATCAGCCAAATAAGCCCATTTACATCGATGCCAATATCAAGGGCAAGCTCCAGCATCCGGCCAAAATGCCGTTCGACTGTGAGAGCAGTCCGTTTTGCTAATTGATGACACTCTTTTTTAATCATCTGTGCTCTTTCTGCTCCAAATAACGATTCCAAAAACGAAGCTAACTCTTTTGCCTGTCCCCCACCATGCAGATTAGAGGTAGCTGAATGAATTGGGCCAATCCGAACACCCATTCCAGTCACATCCCAGACACCTGTTTGTTCCTTCTGAATGAGTAAACGGACATCAACTGATCTTGCAGGTAGCAGGTCTATGTGCAAGCCTTGCTGTACAATCCATTTATCCTTCCTTTTCCATGTATCCAGCCATTTGGTTGTTTCCATGAGTGTTTTACATGTAGCTTTGATTTTCTTTCGCTGATCATTTCTTCCCAATAGCTCATAATGATTCCCTACACGTTCCACCTTTACGATTCCTCTGCCACCCGTACCATTGACTGGCTTTATATACACAAGAGAATAGCTTCCTAGCAATTTCGCTATTCTCTCTTCTGTATACAAATAGGTTTCCGGTAGCCACTTTACCATAGAAGGCTCTGCGGACAAGACCTGGTGTACCTTCCATTTGTTAGCGAGTCGATTATTTGCATAATGCATGTGATTTCGCTTACGAAAATCTAGATACTTTTTGAAAGCCTGATCAGATCGATAACGATAGCGATCAATCACCACATCCGGCCAAGGAAAGCGTTTAGAAAGCCACCCTTTGTCACCGGACCAAAAAAATCCTTGCACTAGCTTCGCTTTTTCATCTACATCTTGAGGGGAAAACAGGTACAGAATTACTCCCAATCGCTTTGATGCTTGGAATAGCTTTTTAAAATAGCCAGGTTCTGCAAACGTCCGTCCTGATCGCCAGGTTAGCACACCGATGATGGTTTTTTTCATACCATCGCCCTTTCATGTGATCTCTAGGCATTGTATTCATTATACGGACATTCGTTTCCTGGCTTTCGGCTTTTTCTCTAGGGTTTGTTTTAAAAGGACTTTTTATTGCTTTATAATCGGGTCTTAAGCTCTTGTAAATCCTGTGGCAGCTTTGCTGTGACCTCCACATGCTGCTCCCCAAATGGGTGGATAAAATGAAGTTTCGTTGCATGTAATGCTTGTCTATTTTGCAGTGCTTGATTTTTTCTAGCCCCATACAAAATATCCCCGAGCAATGGATAACCCAAATAAGCGAAATGAACACGAATCTGATGAGTCCGTCCTGTTTCAAGACGACAGGATACTTGTGTCGTATCACGATAGCGTTCAATCACATGAAAATGCGTAATAGCTCGGTCACCTTGAGGCGAAACACGTCTTCTCGTTGCATGATGACGATCTTTTCCTATAGGTGCATCTATTTTACCTTGTTCTTCCTGCATGATTCCTTCCACAAAAGCGATGTACTGGCGAGAAATATCTCGTCTTTCCAATCTCTCAGCAAGCATAGCTCCTGCGAGTGGATGTTTCGCATACATCACGAGTCCAGATGTATCTTGATCCAAACGATGAATATGTCGAACCTTGTTCTTTATGTTCTGTTCTTGAAAATAGCCGGCCACCCAATGATCTAATGTCTCATGGTGAGTAGGCTCGGTAGGATGTAAAAGCAAGCCCGCTGGTTTATCAACAATCAAGATATGATCGTCTTCATAGACAATTTGTAAATAACCTTTGACTGGCTCTAATCCCAGTTCCTCTTCCTGACAAACGCGGATCGCAATATGTTGTCCGCTTTCTGTTTTTTGGACTTGGGTTGCTGGTTGACCATTGACCAGAATCTCTTTGTTTTGAAATAAAAGGTGCGCTGTTTTTTTGGGAAATCCCCATCTTTTTCGAAGCAAGTCTCCAAAAGAAAGAGCAGCCTCTTGTTCGCCTAGCGTGCCAAGAAGCCACTCTCCCTCTCTTTTCATTGAAATCATGCCGTACTTCCTTTCTTTGAAAACCATCTATCGGGATGATTGGTGCAGATGTGCACATGCGATCCAAATTCAGCTACCTGTCGCATATGTTCTGGATCATCTATCGTCCAAGCTATGATATGAAATCCCCAATCCCTCGCTTGGTCCGCAATCTCTTGGGTCAGATAAGGATACGCGAGCGATAACACGTCGGCCCCGATATGCTGGGCTTGTTCGTGCAATAAAAGTGGCATTCCATAAATCAACGGTCCCACCTGCAAGCGTGGAGCCAATCTTTTTACGTGATAGACGCTCTGATGTTGAAATGATGTAATGATCACATGCTCTTCCATATCATACTGTTCGATTAAACGGATCACTTTTTCTTCCAGCACCTGCTCCTTGCTTGCCACCATCTGCTTTAGCTCTATATTGAGCCATTTTTTCTCACGATTGGCAATGAGCACTTCTTCCAAGGAAGGAATCGTCTCGCCGACAAATTGCTTGTTGAACCAACCGCCTGCATCGAGAGAACGCAACTCTGCAAACGTATGATCCTTAACCCATCCAGTTCCATTCGTGGTACGTCCCAACGAATAGTCGTGGATAACCACAGGAATTTGGTCCTTTGTCAGTTGAACATCAAATTCAATCCCATCTATGTTTGGGTGTTCAAGTGCCATTCGGATAGACGCCAAAGTATTTTCTGGAGCAACTCCTGACCAACCCCGGTGCGCGATGCATACATTGCTTCGCAAGCTCAACCCTCCTTGAAAGAACTCCAGTTTTCCCTCATTGCTTATAGTTATGAGCATTTTCAGCAAAATCTGCTCAAATTGTTTGCAAAAGCCATAACGTCCTTACCTTTTTGAGAGCGAATTTTTGCTTTAAAGTTCTGCGCTAATTTGCACGGAACGATCTAAAAATTGCTCGATCTCTTCACGACTTTTAGCTAATTTGCTTACAAAACGTATAACTTCCTTGCCATTCTTGAACGTAACAAAGCTAGGGATACCCATGATCTCTAACTGCTGAGACAATTCAGGAAGGTCATCACGGTTAACTGCTATCATATCCAATTGTTCTTTATAAGCTTCCTCTAACTCCGGCATAAACGGGTCGATCCGAAAGCAGTCAGGGCACCAGGTTGTATAAAATTTAACTACAACCGGTTTGGAAGAACGGATGGCTTCTTGGAATGCTTCTTCTGTTTTAATCTCTTTCATGTATGTATCCTTCCTTTCCATGATGTTTTGTTGATAGTGTAACACACCTGCTACTTTTTTGTCTCTACACCAGGTTTAGTGAGTACTGCTTTCCGGCTAAGGCTATCTCTTCGCGTAATGCTAGCATTGGAGCAGATAAATGCTTATCTTTATGGGATGCGACTACTAAGGTTCGATTAGGGCGCGTTGATAGATGCACATAAGCGGGACAGACGTTACCGTTCATTGAACCTGTAATCATATGAGGCGCAAAAGAAACTCCCATGCCTGATGCTACTAAAGCTTGCACCGTCTGAATGTTGGAGCTTTCAAACACTACTTTAGGCATAAAACCAGCCTGCTCGCACAATGTGAGTGAGATGGTACGAAATCCTTGCCCCTCTTTTAACAGAATAAATGGTTCATCTGCCAATGCCTTTAAATCAACTACCGGCTCCTCCGCAAATGGATGCTGAGGTGGCAAGGATAAATATATTTCCTCCTGTAATACCTGCGTTGTTACTATTGCTGGATGTTGTATCGGCATTGTTAGCAAGCTCATATCCAGCTTCCCATTCACCAGCATTTGCTCCAGGTTGCTAGATGTGTCTTCTATTAAAGTAACCTCGATGCGAGGATAGCGTTTCGTAAAGGCTGAAAAAGCTTCCGGCAACACAAAAGCCCCTGTGATCGGAAGGCTACCAACTACGATTCTCCCCGCGTTCCCTTCTGCAAATTGAACCATTTCACGTTCTAATGCATCTGCTTTCACAATGAGCTGAGTGGCTAATTGTAGAAATCGATGGCCCGCATCAGTTAGCTCGACTCGTTGTGGCAACCGCTGAAACAACAGAACACCCCATTCACGTTCTAATTTTGCAATTTGTTGACTAAGTGATGGTTGTGCTAAATGAAGCTTCTCCGCTGCACGAGAAAAGCTTTTTTCTTGAGCTACCATCAACACATATCTTATTTGTCGCAATTCCATCTCTGTCTCCACCACCTATTCATTGCTTCCTTCCATACATATAGGTAATTCCTATTCATTCTATAATCATTATATCTTTGTGCTATTTACTTATCCATGATACAACTAAAAAAAAGCAGGTACGCGATTACAATGTAGAGGAGAGGAAATACGATGAAAGCACGCACACTTTTTGAAAAAATCTGGGATCAGCACGTCATTCACGAAGAACCGGGAAAACCTAGCTTATTATATATCGATTTACATTTAGTACATGAAGTAACCTCCCCACAGGCTTTTGAAGGTTTACGTCTAACTAATCGGAAGGTACGCCGTCCCGATCTTACTTTTGCAACGATGGATCACAATGTGCCCACGAAGAACCGCTATCTTGTAGAAGACCCCATTTCACTAACACAGATGGAGACCTTAACTAATAACTGTCGAGATTTCGAAGTACCCCTTGCAGATTTAGACAGCCCAGATCAAGGAATTGTTCACGTCATTGGACCCGAACTTGGGTTAACTCATCCGGGTAAGACAATTGTTTGTGGAGATAGTCATACCTCTACACATGGCGCTTTTGGTGCTCTTGCTTTTGGCATTGGAACCAGTGAGGTTGAACATGTATTGGCAACACAATGCTTGCAGCAAGCAAAACCAAAAACAATGGAAGTCCATGTCAAAGGGCCCATGCCATTAGGTGTCTCTGCGAAAGATTTAATTTTGGCTATTATCGCGAAATTCGGCACTGACTTTGCCACAGGCTATGTTATTGAATATACAGGGGAAGCTATTCGTCAATTGACAATGGAAGAACGGATGACAGTTTGTAACATGTCCATTGAGGCTGGAGCACGTGCAGGTCTGATCGCTCCGGATAATACTACTTTCGCATACTTAAAAGGTCGCCGGCATGCTCCCCAAGGAGAAGCATTTGACCAAGCTGTTGCTGTATGGAAAGAGTTGGTGACGGATGAAGGTGCCGAATATGATGCTTACATTGAGCTTCATGCAAGCGAGATTGAGCCACAAGTAACCTGGGGAACTAGTCCCGGTATGGGAACCGGCATCACTAGGAATGTCCCTCTTCCTGAAGAATTTATGAGCCAAACCGAACAAAAGGCGGCACGAGATGCCCTTTCTTATATGGGATTAGTTGCAGGTACTCCCATGACCGACATCGCTATTGATCGTGTGTTTATTGGCTCCTGTACAAACGGACGGATTGAAGATTTACGCCGTGCCGCCGCAGTAGCTAAAGGTCGCAAGGTATCCTCCAAGGTTAATGCCATGGTCGTGCCAGGGTCACAAGCAGTCAAGGAACGTGCTGAACAAGAAGGATTACATCAAATCTTCATTGAGGCTGGCTTTGAGTGGCGGGAATCTGGTTGCTCCATGTGTCTTGCGATGAATCCAGATATTTTGTCACCAGGTGAGCGTTGCGCTTCCACCTCTAACCGTAACTTTGAAGGCCGACAAGGGCGTGACGGACGCACACATCTTGTGAGCCCTGAAATGGCGGTTGCCGCCGCGGTCGAAGGTAGATTCGTTGATGTCCGTC
The DNA here is from genome assembly GCF_026891775.1 of Brevibacillus halotolerans. Taxonomy (NCBI): domain Bacteria; kingdom Bacillati; phylum Bacillota; class Bacilli; order Caryophanales; family Paenibacillaceae; genus Brevibacillus; species Brevibacillus halotolerans. The sequence continues at coordinate 184,754 of NZ_JAPTNK010000011.1, read as the reverse complement.
AATGGCTAAACACTGCTTCTGTCGTGTGAATAGACGTTAGGATTTCGAAAATTGCAAGTAAACAGCTTATCTTGCAATGGTTGAGTCACTCAAGATGTAACAGGTAATTTTGTTGGAGAAAAGCATAAGCTCATCCCTACATGTAAAAGGAGGCACTATCCATGGAACCATTTGTAAAAGTAACTGGTTTGGCTGCTCCCGTTGATCGGGCCAATATTGATACAGATGCTATTATCCCCAAACAATTTTTAAAGCGTATTGAACGTACAGGCTTTGGTCAATTCTTGTTTTATGAATGGCGCTTTACGATTGATGGCGAGCGAATTGATTCATTTGTCCTCCATCAGCCGCGTTATGAAGGAGCAACGATTCTTCTTGCACGCAATAACTTTGGTTGTGGCTCCTCACGCGAGCATGCACCTTGGGCGTTGTTGGATTTTGGATTTAGAGTAATCATTGCACCGTCCTTTGCAGATATCTTTTATAATAACTGCTTTAAAAATGGAATTTTGCCAATCAAATTAACAGAACAACAGGTAGAGGAATTGTTTACACGTACGGAAGCTACTGAAGGTTATACATTAACTATTGATTTAGAAAATCAAGTAGTAGAGGATGACAGGGGTCTCTCCTATCCTTTCGAGGTAGATCCTTATCGCCGATATTGCTTGTTACATGGTTTGGATGATATTGGAATTACTTTACAACAAGAAGACAAAATTATAGCTTATGAACAAAAAATGCCTGCATGGTAGGTAATAAATAATTGAGACACAGAGAAAAAGGGTTCACCAGCAGGTGGCCCTTTTTTTCATTATGATCAGTCTCTCATCGCAAAACAGCTTCGTTTTTAGCATAAATAGATTTCCTTGACAGCATATGATTGGTTCTCATTTTGCTCTCCTAGCTTTTTTCATATAGAATCCCGCTATTAAAGTTCCTTCCTTATTCTTCGTCTCCGGAGAACCTACTGCTAGTAAATTTCTCAAAATCTATTCATTCGCGAAGGTCTTGTTGAAAAAGAATATATCAGATAAGAGAACTGAGAAAATAGCTGATTTGGCTAACTCTGGCCTCTTAAAAAGCTCCTATTCCCCATCTTTCCTCATATTAAAAAATACCTGTGTCAATGCACAGATATGGCAATTAGGCATACAGTGTATGAATTACAAAAAAAGTATTGGAGAGATGTTCATGTTTTATAATCCGTATGATTATAATCCGCATTTTGATGACCCGTATCATTATGTAGAAGTTCAGCATCGTGTGAATCGTTTTTTTGAACATATAGACGGAAACGGTGCGTCTTTCACTCTCAACTCGGGAGATAGATTGTCATACGTGGGGGATGCTTGGAACGACAGAATTTCGTCTGTACGTGTCGCACCTAAAACGCTTGTTGTTTTATATGAGCATATAAATTTTACAGGTAGAAAAAAGCTGCTTGAAAATTCAAGTAATCGATCCCATCTCTTCAACATTCACGAAGATTTTAATGATATCACTTCTTCTATTAAAACTTTTCGACTCTGCTAAATAAGAGATAAATCTCCTGCACCTGGTCTGACCATATTTCTATGGGCTAAAAGCGATGATGTCAAGATATGAGACGCCTTTCTAAATCGTTGTATCCCTTTATCTAAAAATGTGTTTAGCAAAGCATACGGTATTAATTGAAGACACGTTCGGTATTCAAATACAATTAATGTTTGATGATAGATTACAATAAGAAATTATCGACGTATCCCCGCCGAGAAAACCGTAATCATGAAAACGCCCGGGTCTAAACCCGGGCGCCTTCATAAGCCGCAGACAGTAGTTAACCATCTCCGCATCTAACGGGCGGTTTCGGCGTTATATCATGGCCAAGAACGCTCACCCTTGATCACCTGGGCGCCCATTTCCAGATCACTTATGTTCTTTAAGTCCGGATAGGCCTTCTTCATCGCTGCAATCAGCTCAGCGGAGTTCTTGGCCTGCTTTGCCGCAGCATCAAATTTTGTAATGTAGTCACGGGTGAAGGTGACGGTGGATATATCTTCAGAGCTCTTGTTCATGAAATGGCCCGGGATAACTCGGTCAGGCTTCAGAGCGAGAACTCGGTCTAGAATCTCCCGCCAGTGGTCACGGCTCTCCTGAGTCTGATTGTCTGCCATCCAGACATGCAGGTTCTCATAGACCGGCACACCACCCAGGATGGTCTTTTTCGACGGAACCCAAAGGACTGTGTGAGACGGATCCGAACCGTCGAGACCGATCACCTGCACGGTTTGACCATCAACCGTTAGCTTATCCCCGTCAAGGACATCAGGGACGATCATCGCAGTTGGGGCGTTTTCTTTCATGAGCGGACCCCAGAATTCACTCTTAAGCTTGATAGTTGCCTTGATCCCTTCCACTGTAGCCGGGGTGGCAACGATCTTTACATCAGGAAATGCCTCGCGGATCGTCGACAGGCCGAAATAGAAATCCGGATCCTGGTGGCTGACATAAACTGTAGTCAGCTTCTTACCGGTTTCGCGGATCATCTTAACCAGTTGCGCGGCGTTGCTCTTTTCGAACTGAGCATCGACGAGCAGCACCTCGCTTGGCCCTTCGATCAGGCTAGATGTGACGGAGAAGAGCCCGTTTTCTCCAGGGTTGAACGGCGTGATCTTAAGTTCAGCCGCCGGTTTCTGAGTTCCCTCGCTCGCGGTATTCGTCTTACTCGGCTCACTGGAGCATGCGCTCAGCAATAGCGTGAAACAAAGCAACATAATAACTCCTATTGATGATTTCTTGCTAAACATCGGTAAATCTCCCTCTCTCTAATAATAATAACGGTTATCAAAATCGTAACGTAATGCCGTCAGCACAAGCTGCTCACTCGGATTCACTTCCGGCATCGTCCGACACGTTCAACGACTGCGATTCCTTCCAAGCCGTCTGCAAAGCATTGAGAAACATGTCGGTTGACTGCGCCCCCGATACGACGTATTTGCGGTCGATGACGAAAAACGGCACTCCGCTGACGCCAAGCCGGCTTGCTTCTTCCTCATCCGCGCGCACATCGGCGGAATAATCATCGCCAGCAAGCACCTTGAGCGCTTCATCGCGATCCAATCCGACCTTCACCGCTAATTCCACCAGCGTTTCGTGGTCGCCCAAATGCCGGGAGTCGGTAAAGTATGCCTGAAACAGTTCCTGTGCCATCGGGTTCATTTTACCTTGCTTGATTGCGTACTTCGCCAACCGATGGGCATCGAATGTGTTCGTCAGAATCAAGGTGTCAAATTGGAATGTAAGCCCGACTTCCTTCGCTTTACTGCTAAGATTCTCGTTCATCGCAATCGCTTGATCCCGGCTCATGCCGTACTTGGCGACCAGCATGTCATGTACGTCGTAATCCACGTCCCTCTGTGCTTTCGGATCAAGCTCGAAGCTTCGAAAAACAACCTCAACATCATCTTTGTGCGCAAATTTATCAAGCGCCGCTTCGATCTGTTGTTTGCCGATGTAGCAGAAAGGACAAGCAAAATCGGACCAAACTTCCACTTTCATTCTGGGAACCTCCTTTCCATTTATTTCGAGATTTGTTGTTGTAACCACTTAAGTTACAACAACTCCAAAAAAAATGGGTTCACTTTTTCATGTTCATATGTTCGGCAAGTTCGGAAAGCAACTCATGCATCGTTATGTCAGCCAGAATCGCTTCCATGGCGTTTTGGGCCCGTCTTACGATCAGTTCCAGAATGGCTTGAATGTTCGCACCGACCGGACAGTCGGGATTCGGCTGTTCATGGAGATGAAAGAGCTCCCCTTCCTCCACGACTTCCGCCGCCCGGTAAACATCCAGCAACGTAACTTCTTCCAGCCCTTTAAGTAAAAAAGCACCGCCTTTACCGGCTCGAACGCCCGTCAATCCTGCTTTCTTTAGCTGCCCGAGTATTTTCCGAATGATAACCGGGTTCGTTCCGACGCTACCAGCAATCCATTCCGATGTGCAGTGCACATCCTTGGCTGTAGAAAGTAACGAAAGAATGTGAACCGCTATGGAAAATCTGCTGCTTATTTTCATTACTGACACCCTCTCGATGTAACTATTATAGTTACAACTCACCATGAGTGTCAAGAGGGATTTTGAAATTGTTAATTTTGTAAAAGGAGCTTCGATATATTTCATTGTTTCCGTTCAGATATACTGTTTAACAAAATGGATCAAGAATTTTACTAGCCATCAATACATCCCCATTCCATAAGATGATGTGGAATTTATGCAATGGCTAGAAATTAAATTTTCCTCACAAACTTAAAGCCCTCTGCCACTTTATTTTGACAGAGGGTTCATAGTAGTTACGGCGAACAGATTAAAACAATAAATTTTGCTAGGAAAAACCTCCCCAGGCCAACAGGGATATCACTACCCCTTTTTTATATATAAAGGTATTTCTACCTTCGAACTACTCCCTAGTAGCGGCAGATTGATTCAAGCCAAGGATTTCAATGGCTTGCTCTCTCAGCTTATATTTTTGAATTTTACCAGAGGCAGTCATCGGGTAATCACTTACAATTTGTACATAATATGGAATTTTAAAGCGAGCAATCTTCCCCTGACAGAATTCTTTAAGCTCATTTGATGTCAGGGTTTCGCCCTCCCGCACTTTAACGCATGCCAATACCTGTTCACCATAGTGAGGATCAGGAACACCAATAACCTGTACATCCAACACCTTGAGATGGGTATACAAAAACTCTTCAATCTCACGTGGATAAATATTTTCTCCTCCACGAATGATCATGTCTTTCAGGCGCCCTGTTATGCGATAGTACCCCGATTCATCAACGGTTGCTAAGTCTCCCGTATGGAGCCAGCCCTCAGAATCAATCGCCTGAGCTGTCTGTTCCGGCATTTTATAGTATCCTTTCATAACCTGATAGCCTCGCGTACAAAGTTCACCCTGCTCGCCTCTAGCCACCTCTTCGCCTGTTTCCGGATTCATTAGCTTAATTTCAACCGGATCATGCTTACGACCTACTGTTGACACACGAAGCTCGATGCTATCATCTACTCTAGTCTGAGTTACGACTGGCGATGATTCCGTCTGCCCATATGCAATAGTAATATCACGAATCCCCATTTTATCTACGACATTTTTCATTACTTCTTCTGGGCAAGGCGAACCCGCCATGATACCGGTGCGCAATGAGCTTAGATCATACTGCGCAAACGTGGGGTCATTCAGCTCCGCAATAAACATAGTTGGCACTCCATATAGCGCAGTGCACCTTGTCTTAGAAACCACCTCCAACACAACTTTGGGCTGAAACGTAATGATAGGAACCATCGTTGCTCCCGTTGCTACGCAGGCTAAAGTTCCCATGACACAGCCAAAGCAATGAAAAAATGGTACTGGAATGCAAACGCGATCTTCTTGGTGTAAATTTTGACAACTAGCTACTTGAATTGCATTGTTAATAATATTGTTATGACTAAGCATGACGCCTTTTGGAAATCCTGTCGTACCTGAGGTATATTGCATATTAACTACCGAATCAGGATGAATCGTCTTTTGACAATCAATCTGCTCCGCTTCCGTCACTTGTTCAGCTAGCTCATAGAGGTCCTTAAATAAATACATGCCTGGCTGGCGCTCTTCTCCCAGATAGATTACTCGGCGTAATTGAGGGAGGCGTTCTGCTTGAAGCTCTCCAGGTGTCGCAGTTTGTAGTTCTGGGCAAATTTCATGCAACATGTCGACATAGGAAACACCCTTAAACTGATCAATTAATAGTAAGGTAGTAGCATCCGATTGATGCAGCAAATATTCGAGCTCATGTGTACGGTAGTTTGTATTAACGGTCACGAGCACACCACCTATTTTAGCTGTGGCAAACTGAGTTAATATCCACTCTGGAACATTATTAGCCCAAATTGCTATATGTTCGCCTGGCTGGATACCTAAGGCCATAAATCCCCGAGCTAATTGATTGCACACCAACTGAAACTCCCGATATGTATACGTAAGTTCACGCTCATGATAAATAATGGCTTCCTTGTCAGGAAACATGTCTGCTGTCTCATCTAATAAATCACCCATCGTAATAGAACGTAGATCAGCCATTTTTTCGACCTCCTAGCCGTATTAATCAGAACATTCCATCAAACCATATATTTTCCTGCTTCCTGCTATATACCATCATATCTGTTAATGGTCATTTTATATAGCAAAAAGTCCCCGATAAGGTATCAACCATCGAGGCACTTCTTTCCCATCTATTTGATTTGCAGTATTTTTACTGTTTCTACCTTGTAAGATAGATGATTCGGGTAAGCTAATTCTATTTTCAATTCGTGCTCCCCTTTTGGCATATTTTTAATAGTAAATTGGGGCTGATAAATCTTCTGAATCATTCTTCCATCCACATAGAGATGTGCATGTCCCTTCCCATGCATGGACTCCAATTTTTGTTCTGCGTTGGACTGCTCTTCTGTAAAGGTAAAGCCTGTGGTGATGAGATTAACAGCTATCTCATTATTCTCTACCTGTACATCCATAGCTACCTGAGGCCTTTCGGAGGCAAACGGGTTGTCTGCTACTTTTGCTGTTGTCTCCATGCTTTCCCGATCAAATTGGAACAGGGTTGCGACATGTAATGGATCTTTCCATATTACCAGTACGATGGCAAGTACTAAGCCAACCCCTACAGCAGAGCCATATAGCAACTTGCGCAAACTAATTACAAATACTTTCATTCGTAACTCTCCCTTTCCGCCCTATTTGTACATGCATACGCGAGAATGAAGAGAGTTAGAAGTAAATCTTGTAGAAAACTGCTACAAGCATATGAGGCTTATATATTTCATCAAATCTTACCTGAGGAATTCCTTCCTTTTTCCTTCGATTATGAAGCGTATTATTCCTAAAGATCCATCCCTGCATCTCTTCTACGCAATACGATTTTGCCAAATTGTTCCGAATCCTGTAGTCGTTGTAGGGCAGTTACACCTTGCTCTAGCTCAAAGACATGATCTATGATCGGGCGGATTTGATGTTGTTCCATAAAGCCTAGCATCTCAATAAATTCTTCCTTACTCCCCAGTGTAGTTCCTAGAATATTACACTGGCTGTAAAAAAAGCTTCTTAGATTAAATTCTATGATATCACCGGTAGTAGCACCAAATGTAACGCACGTCCCCCCGGGGCGCAGTTGATGCAAAGATTGCTGAAATGTAGCAGGACCCACACTATCAAACACGACGTCAACCTTCTCGCCCTGTAAGGCCTCGTTCCAATCGGTTGCTGTATCAATCGCAACGTCAGCACCTAGTTGCAGAGCCCTTTCTTGTTTCGCTTTGCTCCGGGAAGTAACAATGACACGACATTCCAAGGCTTTACTCATTTGAAGTAAAAAGGTAGCTACCCCACTCCCAATTCCAGGAATCAACACCGTATTTCCCTTTTTGACCTGTCCTTTTGTACATATGGCGCGATAAGCGGTAAGAGCTGCTACAGAGAGTACTCCAGCTTCTTCCCATGTTAGATAGGTAGGCTTTTTCACGAGTAGCGAAGCAGGAACCACAATATACTGAGCATGGGTCCCATCGAAGGAAGTCCCTAAAATCTCGAACGAGGCAGGAGGAGCATCGCTTTTGGTTAACCAGTTCACGCCTGCATGCAAAATTACCGCGTCACCGACATGCCATCCCTCTACTTCACTACCTATTTCTTCAATTTCTCCAGCACCATCAGCACCCAGAACGAGCGGAGCGTCTTGTTCGCTTCTCCACATGATCGTGAGTAAATCCCGACGGTTTAAACCAGATGCCTTCAACCGAACTAGCACCTCATCAGCAGCCAATATCCGTTTAGCTCGTTCTCCTATTGTTACTCCTTTTAAGCCTGCTTGACCGTGATGTAGCAATGCTTGATACATAGTTCCTTCCTCCTTTTCGCTACAAATAACATTCTCATTAGATTTAGGAGACAAAATATTGAATCAATTCGTCTACTCGAATCATTTTTACCTCTTCTGCAAATTGATTACTAGCACTGCATACAGACAACGGATATCCTTTCGCTAGCTGATATTGTTTAAAAAACCAATTCATCTGTGACGGTATCTCTTCACTAAAATCAATGGTACCATTCTCATTTTTTCTAATGGAAAAAGAGGAAAGAGGAATGGATAGCCCCTTGCCAACTGCCTTGATGTAGCTCTCCTTCAATGTCCAAAGGTCATAAAAATACGACAGTTGTTCTTCTCCTTCTGATTTTACTACTAAATCCGTGTACTCTTGCTTTGAAAAGTAATGCTTAGCAATTTCCATCTCTATGGGCTTTTGCTGTTCTACATCAATTCCTACAGGTTCAATTCCTGTACCGCACACTACCCATTCACCAGAGTGAGACAAGTTTACATTGCAATTGGTATATGGCAGGTAGGGTTTACCATACTCATTGTACTCAAATTGAATCTCCTCTTTAGAAATTAAGTGATGTGTAAGCAAAATATAGCGAACGAGTAAATCAGCCAGCAATCCCCTATAGGCATCCTCACGTCTGTGAAATCGAAGGATTTTTTCGCGTTTTTCTTGGGATACATGATCTAATAAACGTGTATATGTATCCTTCTCTAGTTCTGCTGGTATATGTAGAGCAAATACGTTTGTCATGTAATTCCCCTCTCCCTTTTCCATATTTTAGAGGATATCTACAAACAAATCTACCATGTCATCTGAAATCTTTAGATCTGCTCGAAATAAATAGAAGGGCTTCTCATCACTCCGAATGGAGGAAAGAGAGCCCTTCTGTTGGTTACGTTCTGTTATCCCTAAGCTACATTTCTATTTTTCTTCCCCTATTGCCCCCTCTGCGGATGCCACTAATGATCTCTGTAATCTCTTTTGCATGCGCTTATCTCTTTTATGGTTCCACCAATCCCGAATTCCTTCAAAAACGGAATACAGCACCGGCACCAGCACTAGTGTAACTAACGTATGAAACACAAGTCCCGCTATCACTACAGTTGCGAGTGGAGCTTCTAAGCTAGCACCATCTCCAAATGCCAAAGCCATGGGTACCATGCCCAAAATAGCGGTAATTTTAGTCATCAAAACAGGGCGTACTCGCTCATGGGTCCCTTGAATAATTGCGGCTTGTAACGGTACGCCGCGTTTTCTAAGTAAATTTATTCGATCGATTAACAAAATCGCATTGGAGACGACAATACCGATTAACATAATGATGCCAATAATGGACATAGCTGTCATCATGCGTTGTGTCAACACGAGACCAGCAACAACGCCTACTCCTGCCATAGGTAATGTCAGCATGATGATAAATGGATGCGACAAACGTCCGAATTGCGCAACCATAATCAGATAGATGCAAGCAATAGCGCCTAAAAACACAAACAATGCACTTGACATATTGCTTTCTTGATTTTTAAGACTGCCTGCTAACTCCACTTGCAAACCAGCCGGCACTACCAATTGATCCAGCTTCGTTTGTAACAAACGGGTAGCATTCCCTGGATCGATTCCTACAAGATCGGCAGACACTTTAATGACACGTTCCCCGTTACGGTGATTAATTTGTTGTGGCGTCTTTCCATATTTCCATTCGACGACATCTATTAGTGGAATCATTGTCTGATTTTGCGTGGGAATTAACAGCTTCTTTAGTTGCTCAGGATGTTTCATTTCTTGCTCAGGCAGTCGAGCCATTACATCCACATTTGTACCGTCGGTTGTAAGTTCAGCCACTTTTTGCTCACCCATCATGCTGGATAAATGCTGAGCTAGTACCCGTTCGTCCACCTGTAATCGATTCATTGCTTCTTTTATGGGAATGAGGGTTATCTTTTCTTTACCCTCACTAAAATCGTTGCGAACACCTGAAATACCCTCTATACCAACAAGCATTGCTGATACTTGCTCACTTAATTCTTTCGCCTTCTCTAAATCTTTGCCAGTAATCTCTACTTCAACAGTTACTGCACCACCGTCTGGGCTATTGGTGCTAAAGGAAAAGCGTTCTACACCTGTTACTTCTTTTGTTTTTTCCATGATCTGCTTGCCAATTTCTTCTTTGCTCAATGAGCGCTCTGCTCTCGGTAATAAGGCGATTTGTAACTGCAATCGTTCTAAATTTCCACCAATGTATGCATCTTTAACTTCTTTTATCGCAGACAATTTTTCTTCCGTTTGAGAAATGACTTGTTTGGCCGCCTCCAAGGACGTTCCATGTGGCAACGTAATATCTGCAAAGATAAAGTTCTCATTCACATCAATCCCCAGATTGGTTTTAACGTGGGGGGCCAGCACAAAGATACTGCAAAACATGAGAAAAGCTAGACCAAGTGTAACAAATCGTCGACGCAAACACAGATGCAAGATACGGTCGAAGCCACGCACCATGATATTTTCCTTTTGATTTTCTCCATTCACCTTTTGCTTATCATTTTTTAGAAAGCTATCTGAGAAAATCGGTACAAAGAAAATTGATACAATCGTAGATGATACAATAGCTGCTGTCACTGTAAAAGCAATCGTAGTGAATATGGGCGTCAACGCTTCATCAAAGCCTGCTAATACCAAAGGTAAGAATACAACTACCATAGTGATCTGTGATGATAATACAGGCGTAAGCACCTCTTTCGTACCCAGTAAAATTGACTCACGCAATGCTTTTCCCTGCTCTCGGTAGTGATAGATACTCTCTAGTACCACGATTGCAGCGTCAACAATTAAACCAACGGACAGACTAAGAGAAATAAGCGTTACCATATCGAAATTATAGCCAAATACCTTCAGTGCAATAAATGTCATTAAGATCGAAAGCGGTAGCGTGGTAGCAATGACCATCGTAACCCGCCAGTTACGTAAAAAGATAAATAAGATCAAAATAGCGAGAGCTCCACCGATCATAACATCTCTGCTTAAATTACTAATGGAATGCTCGATAAAAGAAGCCGCTTCAAAAATGGATGTAAGATGATAAATTCCGTTTGCTTCCTGATTGATCTGGGCAATAAGCTGTTCTACCCTTGCTTGGGTTGGTATAATTTCGCTACCCTCTGTACGTTTTATCGAGATACCAATGTAGGGTTTTCCTTTATAGATGGCAAGCGTCTGATCACTCTCACTTCCACGTAAATCTTTCACGGTTGCCAATTGGTCAAGCAATGCCATTCCCCTTGGTGTTGGGATCATTACAGATTTTAATTCCTCTACATGTTGCAGTGTCTTATCTAATTCGATAACCGTCTGATAGCCGGCGTTATCAAGTGTTCCGAGCGCCTGCTTCCAATTTTGTTTTTGTAGCTCCTGATAGATCTGTGCAGGGGTTACCTGATAAGCCGAGAGTCTCTCTGGCAATAAGGTGATGGCGATTTTATTTTCAAAGCTTCCTTTACTAATCTCTACGCCTTTCACTCCAGATACTGCCTCAATTCGCTCTTTTAGCGTATCCTGAGCATAATTATATAATGATTGAGGATCATTGCCTGTTAAAGCCAACACCATCAGAGTTTCATCACCATAATTGGCCTGATAGATATTACTATGTTCAACCGCTTTCGGAAAATTGGATCGCTCACGATTAATAATGCTCTCCAGTTTTTGCTTTGCTGCCTCACCTTTTCCTTCCTTCGCCACCAAAGTGATTTGAACCTTGCCGCTAGAAGAAGACGAAAAATAATCCTTTATCTCCTCCATTCCCTTCACTTCATTTTCTACTCGCTCCGCTACTTTTTTCTCCATTTCTTCAGGAGGAAGTGATCCGCCAGAAATAGTAGCAATAATCCAAGGCAAATTCGTTTTTGGAACCAGAAATACTTTAAAGGAGGCAAGAGAAGCAAAGCCTGCGAATAAAATTATGAGAGTTAAGAGATACACAATAAGCTTTCGTTGGAGAAAGAATGATAGGAGTTTACTCATTGTTTTACTCCCTTCACTGTTACGTTCTCACCGTCAACGATATAGGTGATTCCACTTTTTACTACCTGTTCCCCTACTGAAACACCTTTTACAATTTCAATATTTCCATTAATAATCTGTCCGACTTGTACAGGCTGTTTCCTAACAATGCCATTCTCCACCTTCATGACGAAATGGGTCTCATTTGTAAGCCCTACACATTCTAGAGGCAATAAAAATCCCTGCAATGGGCGAGGTACCTTAACGTTCGCAACCATACCACCTCGCCATTTTTTATCTGAATTACTTATATGAATCTCCACTCGATATTTCCCGTTTGCTTGGTCGATCACAGGTGAGACAAACTGAATTGTCCCCTTACTGCTTATACCAGAAGCTTCCTGTACTTCTACCTGCTTCCCTTCCGTAAAAAATCCCACCTCATCGCTTTCAACAGCCAAAACTACCTTAACAGTTTTCAAATCAACTAGCTCAATTACGCTTTGTCCCCCAGCTACGACCTTCCCTGTCTGTTCATGCACTGCTACGATCGTTCCTGAGAATGGCGCAATGATTTTGGTTTGTTGTAAACTCTCCTGCGCTCGTACAGCCTCGCTGTTTGCCTGCGTAATGGCAGCGCTTGCTCTAGCTAGTTGATCTGGATTTGCCCCTCTTTGAAGCTCCTGAAGTGCAATCTGTTCATTTTTTACACTCATCTCTGCTTGCTTTGCTTTGAGAAGAAGAGCCTCATAATCATTTTTTGAAAGCGCACCGCCTTGAAACAAAACATCGCCCTGCTTCGCGGCCTTTTTTGCCTCTGCAGCATTTTGCTGCTCTCGCTCCAGCTTGATTTTTTGCTGAGCAAGTGCTTCTTGAGAGGCTCCTTTCTTTGCTTCCTGAGCGGCAACAGTTGCGGATTGTACTTGCCCTGCGGCAGCCTGAGCAGCTACCTGATATACTTTCGCGTCTAAAGAGGCCAAGACCTGACCTTGCTGCACCTGTGCCCCTTTTTCGGTGTTTACCTGTGCAATTTTTCCTGAACTACCGAAGCCTAGCATTACCTGCTTATTTGCTTCAACTACTCCCGAATATCCTAGTAAAGTTGAAGCTGGTGCCTGTTCAATCTTATAGGTCTCCACCCATTTGTTATTTTTCTCCTCTTGTACACTAGCTACTGGCTCCACATTACTCCCACAGCCACTAACTAACAAAATAGAGGCGCCCAAAACCGATACGACAACACGTCTCACATCTGTTCCTCCCAGCTCTTTCCTTTTTTATTCTATTCTCTCTAATTTTCTGAAATAACAGAACGGCCAGCAGGTGGAGCTTATATCCAACTTAAGACGGAGATTGATATGTTGTATTGAAAATAGTAAAACGAAATTTTATACAAAATTAAAATTAATAACCTTTTTATATAAAAACAGTAACTCAAGTCTATCCTCTTCAATAGGAGCTATCCAACAATTCTTCTCTTCTAAATAAAAAAAAGACCGTCTACTTATATAGACCGTCTTTTTAGAGCTATGTGCTAGTTATGAGTGAGCAGGGAGGCTGCTTCCTTATCTAGAAGGAAGATTACATCAGGATGCTTTTGTAAAATAGAAGCTGGCATCGCTTCAGTTATTTCGCCTTGAATCGCTTTCGCCACTGCCTCTGCCTTTTTTACACCTGCTGCGAGGATTACGATTTTTTTACTTTGCATAATGCTAGCAATCCCCATTGTAATCGCATGACGCGGTACATCCTCCTCACTGTCGAAATAGCGAGAGTTGGCTTGGATCGTGTTCTTAGTCAGCTCGACCATACGCGTGCGAGAATCGAAAGAAGCGCCTGGTTCATTAAAGCCAATATGACCATTTTCACCTATTCCTAGAATTTGAATATCTACTCCTCCGTTTGCTCCGATCTCTTCTTCATATTGGTTGCACTCTGCATCCACATTGGTCGTTTCGCCGTTGGGGAGGTGGATATTGCTTGTTGGTATATTGACATAAGCAAATAAATGATCATGCATGAATGTCCAATAGCTTTGTGGATGCTCACGCTTAATCGGATAATATTCGTCTAGGTTAAACGTACGCAATCTTGAAAAGTCCAGCTTTTGATCTTTATAACTAGTAATCAGGTGTCGATAAAATCCTTCTGGTGTTCCGCCCGTAGCTAATCCCAGAACGGAATCAGATTTTTCCTTAATCTGTTCTAAAAAAATATCTGCTGCATAACGGCTGAGTGTGTCATAATCCTCAAAAACCTGTACCTGCATCATCTATTCCTCCGTCTTTTCAAATACGATTTTTCCTTCCACCCAAGTAGCCATAACCTGATATTCCTTCGATAACAGTACAAGATCAGCATCTTTGCCTACTTGGATGCTACCTTTTGTTTCACTAATGCCTAATTTTTTTGCTTGGTTCATTGTAAGCAAGTAAATTGCTTTTTCCAAAGGGATGTTTGTAAACTTCATAAAGTTAGACAATGCTTTATCCAGGGTAAGAACACTTCCCGCTAATGTACCATCAGAAAGACGCGCTTCATCCCCACGAACGATCACATTTTGTCCACCCAAATCATATTCACCATCATCTAAGCCTGCTGCACGCATCGCATCGGTAATGAGCATCATTTGATTTAATTCGCATGCTTTTGCCAAAATACGGATGAAGTTAGGAGATAGATGAATACCATCACAGATAAAATCAAATGTCATTTCTGGATTCTGCATGGCTAAACCGATAATGCCCACATCACGATGGTGCAAGCCCTTCATCGCATTTCCTAAATGGGTCGCGTGGTTTACCCCTTTGCGTAAGCATTGGCATGCGCCATCATAATCTTGTAAGGAGTGTCCAACAGATGCAATGACCTTTTGTTCGCGCAGTAGATCAAATACCTCTTCTTCGGTAACCAGCTCAGGGGCTAATGTCATAAGCTTGACTAGGCCTGGGCGAGCGATTGAGAAAACCTTTTGCATATTAGCAAGTGTTGGGGGCTCAATCCACTCTCCATTTTGCGCTCCCTTTAAGACTGGATTAATAAACGGTCCCTCCATATGAACGCCAACTACTTTAGCACCTTTGTTCTCCTTTAAATTTGAATAAAATTCTAATATTTCAAGATTACGTTCGATGGGAGCTGTCATCGTAGTAGCCAATAGACCAGTAGTACCGTGCTTAGCATGGAAGCTACAAATGCCGTCAACTGCTTCCTGTGTGCTGTCCATAAAATCATATCCCGCACCACCGTGTACATGTAAATCAATGAATCCCGGTGCTAGAGTTGCACCTTTTCCATCGTATACAGATTCTGCTTCTTGTCCATTTTCAGGGCCTACATAGATAATTTTTCCGTTTTCCATAAGGAGAATGGCCTGTTCAAGAATACCTTTTTCTGTGACAATATTCACATTTATAATTTTTTGTGTTTGAGTAACAGTCATGGTGTACTCCTCCTATTTTTCAAACTCCAGGAAGCCTCTGTCTATTTTTGGTTAGGCGTCCGATTTATACGCATTTCCTAGAATTATTATGGAGAAAGCGTTTGTAAAAAAATCTACGTAAGCGATTTCTCACTTATTATTGTAACAGAAAACAAGGCTGTTACCCAAGAATCTTCTTACTCTTCAAGAAACAGACACACAACTGAAGTATTGACATACCAGCATTCTTGCTTGCTTCTAGCTAGTGTTTCTATATGACAAGCTGTAGTAGTTTACAAACAAAAAAGAGGGTTACACACCCTCCCTTTGTGAGTTCCTGCAACGCTTCTATTTAGATAAAGCTAATTGCTCCAATTCATCTAACAAGCCTTTAAAGACTTCCATTGCCTCCTCGATCGGCTCTGGTTTTGCCATATCGACTCCAGCTTTTTTCAATAATTCAATAGGATAATCGGAACCACCACTAGATAGGAAGTTCAAGTATCGTTCGACTGCTGGTTCCCCCTCCTCCAAAATTTGTTTCGACAGAGAAGTAGCAGCTGAGAAGCCTGTAGCATATTTGTACACGTAGAAATTGTTATAGAAATGAGGAATTCTTGCCCATTCAAGATCAATCTCCTCATCGATTACCACAGAGTCTCCGAAATATTTCACATTTAACTCACGATACATGCTGGAAAGCGAGTCTACTGTCAGCGCATGCCCTTCTTCAATGGTTGCATGAATCATTTTTTCGAATTCAGCAAACATGGTCTGACGGAAAACAGTCGCTCTAAACTGCTCTAAGTAGTAGTTGAGCAGGTACATGCGTTTTTCTTTTTCAGTCGTTTGAGCAAGTAAATGCTGCATTAACAGAGCTTCATTTAATGTAGACGCTACCTCTGCTACAAAGATCTGATATTGAGAATAGGTGTATGGCTGGTTTTTATGCGAATAATAGCTGTGCATGGCGTGGCCCATTTCGTGTGCTAACGTGAACATGTTATTGAGGTTATCCTGATAATTCATTAGCACGTAAGGATGAACAGAATATGTCCCCCACGAATAAGCACCGCTCGTTTTGCCTTGATTTTCATAGACGTCTACCCATCCGGAAGTGAATCCTTCATGCAGCACCTTTCCATAGTCCTCACCAAGTGGAGCCAATGAGTCCTCTACTGTTTTAACAGCCTCTTCATAAGGAATTTCCATGTTGGCTTCTGCTACAATCGGAACATATAAATCATACATGTGAAGCTCATCTGCACCCAACACTTTTTTGCGTAAATCTAAATAACGCTGTAGTTCAGGCAAATTCTTATGGATGGTGGCGATGAGATTGTCGTATACGGATTGATCTACATTATCGTTAAATAGAGACGCCTGTAATGCGGATGAATGCTTCCGTGTACGCGCATAGAACACATCACGTTTTACGCTTGCAATCAGTGTTGCTGCAATTGTATTTTTATGGTTTCGGTAGGTTTCATACAAGGCTTTGAAAGCATCGTGACGCACGCGTCGGTCTTTGCTTTCCATGTATTGAGAGTATCGACCTTTTGTTAGTTCAACCTCTTCACCATTCTCATCTGTAACCATTGGAAATTTAATATCTGCATTGTTTAACATTGTAAAAATATTGGAAGGAGCACCTGCAATCTCACGCATTTCAGCAAGCAAGACCTCTTCCTCTGCTGACAACGTATGCGGCTTATAACGAATGATCTCCACTTCTAAAAATTTTCTGTAATGATCTAAACCACTTTCTTCGTTTAGTAAAGCTTCGAGACGCTCATCTTCTATTGCTAAAATTTCTGGTTGGATATATGCCAATGCACTGGAGACCTGCGTAGATAGAGAGGTTGCCCGATCTGTTAAAGCCTGGTATGTAGAGTTTCCGTTATCCTCATCTCTTCTCATGCGAGCGTACACGTACAGTTTTTCTATCAATTGAGATAGCTCATCCATTAATGTCAGCGCTTCTAACAATTGCTTCCCAGAATCAGCCAATTTCCCCTTAAAGCTTTGCGCTTTCTGAATCAAGGTTTTTGCTAGCTCTGCGTCTTTTTCCCAATCGTTAGTGGAAGCATAAATGTCTTCTAGCTTCCATTTGAATTGGTCCGGTACTTCGCTACGTTTGGGTAATGTTTTGCTTTTGTTCACGGTAATACACTCCTTTTTATGGAAAATAGGCAGAGCCATCAGAAAAACTGGTACTATTCTCCATCGTACACCAAGCGAAGCTCTGATTCAATTCTTTGCACCAATAGAAAAAACCTGGCTTCTACACCAGGCTCCCCACTTGATTTCCAATCCCTACATATTCAAATCCAATTTTTCCTAATTCAGAGTGGGCTAATGCATTGCGACCATCAAAGATCAGAGGCTGCCTCATCATGTGGTACACACGTTCATAATCTAATTCAAGAAACTCTCCCCACTCCGTGCAAAGAATCACCGCATCTGCTCCGTTCACAGCCTCATAAGGTGTTTGAGTATAAGTTACCTGCTCACCAGAAAACACGCGTTGCATGTTAGGCATAGCAACAGGATCATAGGCAGTGATGAGCGCTTCCTTTTCTCGTAAGATCGTTAGCAATTTCTGTGCAGGAGCTTCTCGGATATCATCGGTATTTGGTTTAAAAGATAATCCTAATAATGCAATTCGCTTGTTAGCCAGGTCTCCTAAGCGTTGTTCCAGCTTTTGCAAAAACCAAGTAGGCTGTTGCTCATTCACCTTAGCTACTTGATACAAAATAGTCAATGGCTCATCTCTCTCCTCCGCTATTGAGAGTAGAGCAGAAGTATCCTTAGGGAAACAAGAACCCCCATACCCCAAGCCGGCCCGTAAAAATTCTGGACCAATTCTGGAATCAAGACCCATTCCAGTAGCGATAATCGAAATATCTGTTCCTAGCTTATCGCTTAGTCGTGCTAGTTCATTCATGAAAGAAATTCGCATCGATAAAAAAGCATTAGAGGCGTATTTTATCATTTCTGCATTTAATCGACTCGTTTTAACCCGTGGTGCTTCAATATTTTTGTATAATTCTTCTAATCGTTCAAAAGCTTGAGTAGACGAAGCTCCCATTACGATGCGAGCTGGCTGTAATGAATCCTGTAATGCACTTCCCTCCCGTAGAAATTCTGGGTTAGAGACAACGTGTATCTGTGGACAATCGGAAAAAAGCTCTGCTACTTGATCATTACTCCCTACAGGTACTGTACTTTTGATGACTAATATGCGTTCATCATCATCGTGACAAAGCATCTGGTGAACTTGATCTATTACATCCTTAAAAACACGTAAATCAGCCCTTCCCTCCTGATCGGAAGGGGTGCCTACACAGATAAATATGATCTGAGCTGAAAGTAGTGCTACTGTATGATCAGTTGTAAATTCCAGCTTTCTTCTACTTATTACATCAACCAGAGCTTCATCTAAACCTGGTTCATATATGGGTGATTTGCCGGTTTGCAACAAGCGTATCTTTTCTTCGTCTACATCCACTCCCGTCACTTCATGTCCTGCCATTGCTAGTGCGACCCCTGTTGTAACTCCTACATATCCAGTTCCAATGACGGCTACTTTCATGCTGACACCTCCGCCATGATTTGGTGATATTCATGTTACTTGGTTGCTAAGTGCCTATTGTTTTCTTTTATTAGTCGTATATATACGTTTTCTAAAACCTTACGTTGCTTGTTAATGTCATGTTGTTTTTCCACTTTCACACGTGCATTCAAGGTGTATTCTGTCCACCGTTGTTCTTCCTGGATCATACGAATCATCATTTCGGCAAATTTGCGAGGTGACCTCTCGGGAGCAAGTAACCCGCTTACACCGTGCTCTATCAGTTCTGGAATGCCAGCATGGCTGGTAGAAATAACCGGCCTTCCTGTAGCCATGGCTTCCATTAGTACATTAGGAATTCCCTCTTGATTGCCATCTTTCGCTGTTTTGCAAGCAAGTACAAACATATGACAACGAGCCAACTCCTCGGCTACTTGCTGGTGGCTGA
Source organism: Brevibacillus halotolerans (assembly GCF_026891775.1). Lineage (NCBI taxonomy): Bacteria > Bacillati > Bacillota > Bacilli > Caryophanales > Paenibacillaceae > Brevibacillus > Brevibacillus halotolerans. Next base: position 165,412 of record NZ_JAPTNK010000011.1, on the reverse strand, counting down.
CACCGCCTTTAAGCGCCACACTATTTTGTAACTTATAGCGCTTAATCAATTTTTTTAGTTTCTTTTGCTGATCCCCTTCCCCTACTATTGTTAACGTAGCATTTGGAAAAACCTTGTGTACATGTCGAAAGGCGCTAATGAGCGTATCCATTCCTTTTTTTTCTACTAGTCGCCCAATACTTAAAAATTTATAGAAATGATTCCAAACAGGTTGCATAGCCTGATAGGCAAATTTTTGAAGGTCAATTCCTGATCGCAGCAACGTTATTTTGTGTTTCGGGCATCCTAGCTTTATTATCTTTTTTTTCATGTGCTTACTTACGACTGTAAATGCGCTTCCTCTCCGAAACAATTGCTTTAATTGTCGTTTATAGTTAGGATCAACATTGGGCCGGCGGGATACATCCGTTCCGTGAAATGACACCAGTAACGGTAATTTGGAACGTTTGGCAACCGGTAGTAATTCAAGCCCCCCTGTTCCAAATCTAGCGTGGAGTATCTTAATCTGTTTTCTCTTCACCCAATGATGGAGATTTGTTAATTTCTTTTTTACGTAGATTGACTTATGAGGAAATTGATCCACATTAATCGGGTTACTCCTAGTTACTACTAGTGGTTCCACCTGTGTATGTCCAATTAGTTGTTCGTAGATGAAGGTTTCACTTCTTGGAAGATAAATTCGGCGATATAAAAGAACACGATGCATGCTTTCATCCCCCCTGGTACAGCTTCTTAATATCCTGAAATTGCTGGTAGAGCCCCTGTTCCAACGAGGTATGTGGACGATAGCCAATCTGTTGAGCTGCTAAGGATATATCAGCACAGGTACGCCTCGAATCACCTTTTTCTGCTATTGTGAAGGTAATATCCGGCTCCACTTGCATGATCTTTGCCATAAGCGAAACGGCCTCTAACAAGCTAATTTCTCGTTCTCCACCGATGTTATAAACCTTCCCCGCCTGACCGAACTCACTTGCCAACAGATTGGCTTCCACCACATCGTGTACGTAGCTAAAGTTACGGCTTTGACTACCATCCCCGTAAATTTGTATGGGTTCTTTGTGCATCATAGCTCGAAAAAACCGATGAAAGGCCATGTCAGGACGCTGTCTGGGGCCATATACGGTAAAATAGCGGAGTGCAACCACTGGTAATTGATAGGCTTTCACATAAGCTTGCATCAAGTACTCCATGGAGACTTTGGTTACACCATAAGGGGAAAGTGGTTCAAGCGGAGCTGTTTCCTGTGTTACTCCTTCTTGCATTGTTCCATAAACAGAAGAGGAGGAGGCAAGCACAATTTTTCGCAATGATTGATGAGTAAGGCTAGCTTCTAATAGGATTTGGGTTGCAGTCACATTGTGTTTAACATACTCCTGAAAAGCATCCCCCCAGCTTGCACGCACACCAGGTAAGGCAGCCAGGTGGAAAATATACTGCACACCCTTTAACAGATAAGACCAGTCAACATCCTGAATGGGTTGATTGATGAAATGAAATCGGGAATCCTGTAAACTATCCTTGATGTTGCGTTCCTTATAAGACAATGGGTAGTTCAGAAGCATATTATCTACACCAATTACTTCATAATCGTCTGCCAGCAATCGCTCTGTCAAATGAGAGCCGATAAATCCTGCGCAGCCAGTCACCACAGCTTTTTTCCTCATTTGCGATGACCTCTTTTCTTTTTGCGCCTCACTAGCTGTTTAATGACTAGAAAACGTCCTCTCGTGCCAAAAATAGCACGATATTTATTCCCCCATCTCTTTAAATAATATTCATACGTCTGCCTCCGTAAATAATTACGTTTTTGAATCGACCCTGGCTCTGTCAATTGTTTTCGATGCTTTGTTCTGTTATATAACGTTTTATCTATATGCTGAACGGGAAACTTTTCAATTAAGCGTAAAATCATTCGACGATCTTCCATAATTCTGCCACCATATTTGTCCGAGGTATCCCATCCCCCTACCTCTTGCAAGGCATTCACGCGATAACAACGCGGTGCTACCATCCAGCCATCATATTGTAAAAAATCATACTTCCCTCTAATTTGCCGATGTCTAATGCCTTTTCGCTTACGATATTTACCTTTATAAACACGCCACACATTCATATTTCCATAGTACAGAGCACATTTTTCCTTTTTTATACTATGTTGATTTTTCAAAATGACTTGTTTAAACCTCTCCAAAGTACGTTTGGCTAACCAATCATCGGAATCCAATTGAATCAGATAAGGAGTACGAGTCAGTCCCAATGCCATATTCATGACCTTCGATATGCCTGAATTCTTTTCCATACGATAGTATCGAATCTTCGAATGAGTAAAAGTGTTAGCGACAATTTCCTCCGTACTATCCGTAGAAGCATCATCCATGACGAGTATTTCCCAATCATCACAGGTCTGCTTCAAGACACTTTTTATCGCCTTTTTTAGCATATCCGATCGGTTATAGGTAGGTATTACGACAGTAAACATGGGGATAACTGCATTATCTTCTATGTCAGTCATGAAACCCCAATTCTCCTTGTCGCAGGTAGTGTTATCGTCGAATGATCACTCATAATAAATATCCCCATATCCTGTCGTGAAACATTTGGTACTCCCCCAACCAAATAAGATGAGCGCCCAAAAATACTGTCATGAATATAACAATCTAAATTTACTAATTTGGTGTCTTCTAATAAAATACTGTTTTCAATTCTTTGGCAATTTCTTACCTCCGCTCCATTTTGGATACATACATAAGGACCAATTGTGCAATTAGACAATAGGCAGTTTTCACCTATCATCACTGGCCCTATAATCTCACAGTTATCAATCATACTTCCCTCTCCTACTTGCACCTCATCTCCAATAGATTTGTCTAGCATCCAGCGATTAGCCTCCAACCATCTCTCCATCGTCCCTACATCGGAATAAGGTAGCTTGGTTGTAGAATGTACTACCTTTTTACCTTGCTGTAAAAGTGCGGCAATGGCATCAGTAATTTCATATTCGCCCCGCTTAGATGGTTGTAATCCAGCAATTACTTGAAAGATAGCAGGGGTAAAAAAGTAGGCTCCGATTACAGCTAAATTGCTTTTGGGGAATTGTGGCTTTTCAACAATGGATTGGATTTGTTCTCCTTGCACTTCAGCTATGCCAAAATCCTGTGGTTTCTCTACCTCGCTTAGTAAAACGGCAGCGTAAGCATCTGTCTTAATGAAGCTGTCGTGTAAACTATGCAAGGACTCCATCATTAAGTTATCCCCTAAAAACAAAGCAAACTTATCTTCAGCTATAAAAGATTCAGCTAATGAAACAGCATGGGCAATACCCAATGGCTCCTGCTGTTCAATATACCTAATCACTGCGCCATATTTTTGTCCATTCCCAACATACGCGGGTATTTGCAATTGGTTTGGACTAATCACGATACCTATTTCCCTAATACCGACATCAAGTAACTTTTGCAAACAATGCTGGATCACCGGTAGATTAGCTACAGGTAGGAGTGTCTTGGGCTGTGAATAGGAAAGTGGATATAGTCGTGTGCCACGGCCAGCGCATAAAATTAACCCTTTCAAATGACATTCACCCCTGTTCCATAGAGATATCTATACTGTATGCACAGGGAAAACAACGGTTTGGGTGATTGGCCATAATTACCCAAATAGTGGCGGATGCCTATGTAAAAAGCGCCTACGTTTTCTGGCGTGGGCGCTGTTTTTTCTGTTCACGTGTCTGAATTGCCTTAGAGAAAACCTCCATATATTCATTAGCTGTTTTTTCCCATGTAAATTCACTTGCTCGTAATATTGAACGAGAGCCAAAGGTTGTAAAGAAAGAGGCAGAATTCCACATTTGTTCCCAGAGGTCTGGTATGGTTTTCACCCATTCCTTAGGAGGAATGAGATAGCCGGTCTCATTGTGTTCGACCACCTCTCCTATTCCTCCTTTTGTTGTAGTTAAAATAGGCTTTCCTGCCGCCATTCCCTCTATATTAACCCGACAAAACGGCTCGTTCCAAACGGATGGGGTAGCTACAACATCACAGATATGATACCACTCTGGCATCTGTTTCGAAGGAATAAAATTAACAAAGCGTACCTTCTCTTTTAGGGGTGTAGCCAATTTTTTCAAATAGCGTACGTATTTGTTTTCCTCATTGTTTCCATATCCTTTTCCGCCAACTATGAGCAGACGTGCATGCTGGTCTCGCTTAGCGATCTGTTCGAAGGCATGAATTAAGAGATGTACCCCTTTTTCACGCATTAATCGCCCGGCATACATCATCACGCGATGGTGCGGTTGATAACCCAGGGATTCTCGTTTTTCGGAAATGATCTTCTGCCCCTCCTTAGACAGTGAATAAGTGGGAACATCTACTCCAAGGTGAACGGCGTATATCTTCTGTGTTGAGATACCATGCTTCTTGATAAGATATTGTCGTAGATAGTTACTGTTGGTAATAAAACAATCTACCTGCTTTTTCACTTTTTTCATACGGAGAGGCGAAATCACCTTACGTGAAGCAAATACATGAGAATGCATATTTAGTACAATAGGTATATCTTTACAAGCCTTGCGCACTATAGAAACAAAACTTGGACGATTCTCTATCAAAATTAAATCAGGCTTGTTTTTTTTTATTCGACTTGCTACTTGCTTCATATAAGATTTTTGTCCATGATACGATAACCGAATATACTTGATTCTGCCATCTAGTTCTGACCGTGGGTAATCTTCACAGGTTCTTGTGTAAATTTCGATATCATGAGACAGTGCTAATCTTTTACTTACCTCATCAATATCCAATTCAACTGAACTACCTCGAACTGGTGGAACAGAAAAAGGGCCAGGACTTATGATTGCAATTCTCATGCTCTGTTTGATTCCCATTCCTTTTTAATGGTAAGAACGATCTGATAAATTTGTTCTCGTTCCTTGTTCCATTGAAGAACTACTTTCTCCACTTGTTGTTTCCATTTTTCGCTATTGTGCTGTAACATCTCCCATCGATTTATCATCGCAGCCATTTTGGATTCCATCGTAGCCATTACCTTCTGATATTCTTTAATTTGTTCTTGCCATACGGTTCGCTCCTTCTCCAACTGATCTAAACGCTGCTGCATTTCCTTCCATTGATTAAGTAATTCTTGTTTTTCTTTCGCCCTTTTTGGATATAGTCCCTCCAATAAAACGGCATCAGGGATCACCCGGCAGTCATTTTGGCCCCCTGAGGCTTGCAAATCAAACATGGCCGAGAAAACAGAAGGCCCTCCCTCAGTATTCAGTTCTAGCTGCTTTCGATTATCCATTAGTTCTCCCTCCTTTACATGTTATATTCTATGTACTTAACCGGCTGATAGGTGCATACCTACTAGGTTGTTCTCATTCAAATCATGCAATGCTCTCACTCGGCATCTTAATGGCTGGCTACTATAAAGCCAAGGAATACAAAAACCCCTTTGCGCATCGGTAAAGAGCATGAAAACATAGAGCCTTTTATCGATTGCGTAAAGGGGTTTTTTCTTTATTTATTTTTTATACTGTAGCCTAGATGATCTCTGATTGCTAACCTACCGTCCCTCTTTTACAGCTACTTGGCGACGAAATCGTTGACTGTACTCTCTCGCTTCCTCAACAGAGCAGACCTGATTGCGTTGCCACTCCAATAAGATACGGTCAATATAGCGGATAAATAGCTTGCCAACAGACTGTGCCTCTCGTAAGGCCGCTATGATTAGCTCTTCTGCATATCTATCCTCTTCCACCCAAATTTGTAATGTCTCTACCTCAATCGGAGAAAGCGGTCGCCCAAATGTTTGTTCAAATTGTGTGTACAAATTATTTGGCTGCTGTTCCTCATCTAGTGTAAATAGCATCGTATCAGTAGGTCCACCCGGTATATCCATGTGAGACGTAACTGCCACTTCCTGTCTGGAATCACTAAATGCTTCACGTTGTACTTGATAACTTTGTTTCAAACACTCAAACAAACGGTCATAGACAACAGAAAGATTGTAGCTTTCCGAACGAAAACCTGTTTGTTCATCAACATTCTCATCAATGCTGATCCATTGATCCTTCATCATTTTCTGCAACAATTGTATTAAACGCAATCCAGACATGGAGAGCCGATCCTCAAGCTGCGATAAGGTGGGAAATTGATTCCCTTCTTGTTGAAATGACAAGAGGTGGATAATTAACATCATTTCTTCGTCCGCTAACGACATACGTTTATAATTTTTTAATAATAAATTAGAAACGGACGTAGAACCCTCTTGTATCAATTGTCTTATTTGTCGATCCATGTCGTGCTTTCACCTCTCCCCTATTATAACAAGGACAGGCAAATTCACCTAGTAAAAAAACATATAAACCATTGGAGGATCTTTCTTTGCCATACAAAAAGCTGAAAAAAGAAAACAGCTAGTAGAAAGGGGGATTTCTACTAGCTGTAACGTTCCTTCAGTGCTATTTTATTTTTTATTTATAAACAGCAGCTGTTTCTTTTACCATTTCAGATACAGATTCTAATCCGCCACCAGATAGGTACCAGTATCCTGGATCTAGGTAAATGACTTTATTGTTTTTAACTGCATTCGTTTTCTTCACAATTTCATTTTCTATTACTTGTTTCGCAGAAGATTCACCTTTTTTAATAGCCGCAGTACGGTCAACTACGAAAATGTAATCAGGGTTTTTCTCCAAGATGTACTCGAACGAAACACTTTGTCCATGTGTAGATGCGCCGATTTTATCATCTGCTTGTTTGAAGCCAAACACATCATGAACAATACCAAAGCGAGAAGTAGAACCATAAGCACTTACTTTGCCATCGTTAGCAAGAATAACTAAAGCTTTTTTCTCGTCAGCTTTTGTTTTTTCATTTAGGTCTTTAATTTCTTTTTCAATTTTAGCTAGCATTTCATCAGCTTTTGCTTCTTTATCAAAAATTTGAGCCAATGTTTTTACTTTAGTAGTGAAGGATTCCATGTATTTCTTATCATCAACATCCATGTAGATTGTTGGAGCGATCTTTTTAAATTCTTCATACTTATCGGCTTGACGACCAGCAATGATGATTAAATCAGGTTTTGCTTCATGAATTTTTTCAAAGTCAGGCTCTTTCAAACCGCCAACATTGATATATTTTTCATCTTTGTATTTATCTAGATAGCTAGGTAGGCTTTTTTGTGGCAGACCAGCTGGTTCTACGCCTAATGCATCCATAGTGTCAAGGGAACCAAAGTCAAACACAACGACTTTTTGTGGATTTTTCTTAACTACTGTCTCACCTAGTTCGTGTTTTACAGTAATTTCTACAGGAGCTGTTTGTTTTGCTGCTTCTGGTTGAGCACCAGATGTTTTATCTGTAGCATTATTTGACCCGCAAGCCGCCGTAACCAATGCTAACATAAATGTAGCAAATACCATTGCTAATTTCTTCAACATTCTCACCTCTATAAATTTTTTGAAACAAGATGTAGATCAGATCATATGCTAGGAAGATCTGCTCTTCCTTTAGCTAATGAAACAAAGGTAAAACTTATCTGTGCCTGCTTTGTACCTTCTTTCTCTTCCTCCAAGTGTCCTATGTCAATTCACGTCCTTACATTGCTACGCGGTCCGTGATCCCCCTTGCTTGAGTGACGACAGGACGCTTGTCATTGGGTATTACCCAGCCTGGAATCAACCCGTAGGTCTCTTCCGTACGTTAAGAAAGGGAGGAAAGAAGGTTTCCCACATCGGCAGGCCAGTTTTGCCATCCTTTGTCGGTTCTTTGTTTCATGAATCCAACTACATCCGTTTTCGTTCTCAGTATGATTTGTAAATTGGTTTTCAGCGATATTCTTTGTTAAGCGAAATAGACACAAATGTCATTACCCTCGATGTTTTGGATATTGAAATCCATCTCATACAAGTCCTGTAAGACCCTAGGGTTAATGATTTCTTGAGTCAAGCCCTCTTTGACGATTTTACCGTCTTTTAATGCAACAATATAATCGGAGTAACAGGATGCAAAGTTAATATCATGAATAACAATGATGATCGTCTTGCCTAATTCAGCTACCAACCGTCGCAGGGTTTTCATGATTTGCACCGAGTGCTTCATATCCAAGTTATTAAGTGGCTCATCCAACAGGATATAATCCGTGTTTTGCGCGATAACCATTGCAATGTAAGCTCGTTGTCTTTGTCCACCGCTTAATTGGTCTAAATATTTATCCTGCATATCTTCCAGTTCCATGTAAGCAATCGCTTCTTCGACATATTTCCAATCTTCCGGTGATAAATTACCCTGTGAATAAGGAAAACGACCGAAACTTATCAATTCTTTCACGGTTAAACGAATATTAATATGGTTGGACTGTTTTAGAATCGAAATCTTCTTGGCCAAATCGTTGCTGTTCCATTTACTTATTTCCTGTCCTTCAATATAAACCTCGCCTTCATCTTTCTTGAGTAAGCGGCTGATCATGGACAGCAATGTACTTTTTCCAGCACCGTTGGGACCGATAAAGGAGGTGATGCTTCCCTTTTTTATCTTCACCGATATATTTTCAACAACAGGCTTATTTCCATAGAATTTTGTGACGTTTTTAACTTCTACCATGCTTTATTCTCCTTTAACAGCAGATATAAGAAGTACATACCACCAATAAAATTGATGATGACACTGAGCGGTGTCGAGAATTGAAAAACCCGCTCCACGATGAACTGTCCGCCAACTAAAGCAATGGTACTAATCAGCATAGAACCAATAAGCAAATACTTGTGCTGATACACCTTTAAGAATTCCCGTGCCAGATTGGCTACCAATAATCCTAAAAAGGTAATCGGACCAACTAATGCGGTTGAAATAGACACTAGCACCGCAATTACGATCAGTAATCTTTTCACAACTCGCTCGTAGTTAATTCCTAAATTAATCGCTTGATCTCTTCCCAAAGACAAGACATCGAGGAATTTTAACTGTTTAAAAATATAACCACAAGCTAAGGCTATTCCAATCACAGATAGTATCAGGATATCTGTGTTTACACTGTTAAAGCTGGCAAACATTTTATCCTGAATGACCTGAAATTCGTTTGGATCAATTAACATTTGCATAAACGAGGATAGACTTGAGAAAAAGGTTCCAAAGATAATCCCCACTAATAGCAAGAAAAAGATATTCCTGCCCTCACCTCTAAACAACGTTTTAAATAAAATGCTTGAGAATACAATCATGAGCCCTACTGAAAGCACAAAGTTAACGTTGTTATTCGTGATTGTGATGTGCATAGAACCAAACAAGAAAATGACCAATGTTTGAATAAACATATACAGCGAATCTAATCCGATGACGCTAGGAGTTAAGATTCGGTTATTCGTTATCGTTTGAAATACAACTGATGAGAACGCAATCGCTCCCCCAGTTAATAAGATAGCAAGTACATTTTTACTGCGTTTGGGAAGAACATAATCCCAATTATTCGCATTTATCTTGTAGAAAATAAATAATCCGATCAAGACGAGTGCGATCATCGCAAGGATGCCCAACATTCTTCTACATTGTTGCATATGCATTTCTCCTCATGAGTAAGTACAGGAAGATTCCACTGCCGATAACTCCGACCATAAGTCCAATCGAGAGCTCATAAGGAAAAATTACGATACGCCCTAATATATCACATGCTAGGACAAATACGGCTCCGAGTAAGGCTGTATGCGGTAGACTGTTCCGTAGATTATCCCCACGATAAATGGAAACGATGTTAGGAATAATTAAACCAAGGAATGGAATCATTCCGACTGTGAGCAATACCAGAGAGGAAATCATAGCAACGATGATTAATCCGATATTGATCACACGCTGATAGTTGAGTCCTAGATTAACCGCGAATTCTTCTCCCATTCCTGCGACCGTGAATTTATTCGCATAAAGAAAGGCGATAATGACAAGCGGGATACTAATATACAAAAGCTCATATCTTCCCTTCATGATCATGGAGAAGTCTCCTTGTAACCATGAGGATATATTTTGTATCAGGTCATATTTATAAGCAAAGAAAGTGCTTATAGAACTGATAATATTACCAAACATAATACCTACCAATGGAATAAAGATATTGTCTTTGAACTTTATTTTTCTAAGGATTTTCATAAAAATAAAGGTGCCGCCTAAGGCAAAAATAAATGCGACAATCATCTTTACAATCGGACTCTCCGTAGTAAATAGCATGAGTGATACCAGCACTCCTAATCGAGCGCAGTCCATCGTTCCAGCAGTAGTAGGAGATACGAATTTATTACGGGTGATCTGCTGCATGATTAAGCCACAGATACTAAGGCTAATCCCAGCCACAATAATGCTAACTAATCGTGGAACACGGCTAATTAAGAAAATTTCAACCTGCTCATTATTAAAATTTAGAATGTCAAGTGGAGTAATGTTTTTAACTCCAATAAATAAGGAGCACATGGATAGGATGATTAATGCTAAAAATAAATATCTCTTTTTCATAGTTCCCCCCGTATGACATTAGCAACTGATGCGATCTTTAGTATTAATCGTTTTATTTTCGTGTTATGGATCAATTATGTAATTGTTTATATTACAAATTATTACAAATGAGATTGATTTTCATTAACCATCATCCAAAGAGTATTATAAATGATTTTCATTCTCATATTCAACTGTTTTTTCGTCTTTTCTACATTTCTAACCTTTTCTTCCCTAAACAAAGTAGTTTTAATCAATAGGAAACAGGAAAAACCTCTTGTTCTTATTTTTGAACAAGAGGTTTTCATACTATTAACAAATTAAAAGTTTATTGATTGATAAACAATCTATTATGGGTATAGTCTATACAACAGACGAGGGAATGGAATTGTCTCACGTACATGATCCAATCCACAGATCCATGCCACTGTTCTTTCTAAGCCCAAGCCGAATCCAGAATGAGGTGCTGTTCCATATTTACGTAGGTCCATATACCATTTGTAGGTTTCTTCAGAGAGGTTATGCTCATTAAAACGTGCCTCTAGTAATTCTGGATCATCAATACGCTGGCTACCACCAATAATCTCTCCATAGCCCTCTGGTGCAATCAAGTCTGCACAAAGAACCACTTCTGGACGTTCTGGATGTGGCTTCATATAAAATGCCTTAATTTCCGCAGGATAATGCGTGATGAAAACAGGCATATCAAAATGCTCAGCAATTGCGGTCTCATCTGGTGCGCCAAAATCGTCGCCCCATTTAATCTCGCTACCTTTTTCTTGAAGAAGCTTAATCGCATCATCGTACGTAATGCGCGGGAATGGCGCTTTCACCTTTTCCAGCTTCGTAGTATCGCGATCTAGTGCTTTTAACTCACGTTGGCAGTTCTTTAATACGGACTGAACCACATGCGACACAAAATTTTCTTGAATGCGCAGGCTTTCCTCATGATCAACGAATGCCATTTCCGGTTCAATCATCCAGAACTCAATTAAGTGACGGCGTGTTTTGGATTTCTCAGCACGGAATGTAGGACCAAAAGAAAATACACGTCCTAAAGCCATTGCAGCAGCTTCCATGTACAACTGACCACTTTGGGAGAGATACGCATCTTCATCAAAATATTTCGTATGGAACAAGTTAGTTGTTCCTTCAGCAGATGTAGGTGTCAAAATCGGCGGATCTACTTTATAAAATCCATTGATTTGGAAGAACTCGTACACGGAACGAATAATTTCGGAGCGAACAGCCATCGCGGCACGTTGACGTGGAGAACGCAACCATAGATGACGGTTATCCATCAAGAAGTCTACCCCATGCTCTTTTAGAGAAATCGGGTAATCTTGAGCAATTTGAATAATTTCTACTCCTGTTACTGTTAGCTCATAACCGCTTGGAGCACGATCGTCTGCGCGTACCATTCCTGTTATGTACAAAGAACTTTCCTGGGTTAGTTCTTTCGCATTGTTCCAAGCTTCTTCGCTTACTTCTGCTTTTACTACAACCCCTTGGATAAATCCGGAGCCGTCACGCAGTTGGAGAAATTGAATTTTCCCACTGCTTCTCTTGTTGTATAGCCAGCAACCTATCTTGACTTCTTGCCCGACATGTTGCCCGACCTGACCAATTGTAATTAATGACATAATAAGACCTCCATTTATCTGTACCAGATAACCCTTACAATTATACTATCCTCGCTCTACTAATTTCAACGCTTGTTCTTGCTTCTTTTTCGGCATGGAAAAAAGCCCCTCCTTAGAGAGACTTTCCTTCCACAAATTGCTTAATACGAGCAATGCCCTTTTCCAATTGTTCCATAGATGTTGCATAAGAAATGCGAATATTTTCAGGAGATCCAAAGCCACTACCCGGGATTAAAGCTACCTTTTGTTGTTCTAATAACGCTTTACTCCAGTCATCTATATTAGTAAAGCCCTGTTTTTCCATGGCTTTAGCAACATTCGGGAAAACATAGAAGGCTCCCTCTGGTTTTAGGCATTTCACACCCTCGATTTCATTTAATAAATCGACTACACGATCGCGACGCTTCACAAACTCGCCACGCATCATTTCCAAGGAAGTTTGAGGTCCTGTCAATGCCGCCAGTGCTCCATATTGAGCAAAAGAAGTTGGGTTAGAAGTACTATGACTCGACAAATCAACCATGGCACGAATCAAATTCTCATTCCCTAAAGCGTAGCCCATCCGCCAGCCTGTCATGGAATATGGTTTCGACATTCCGTTAATAATCACTGTGTTTTCATAGGCTTCTTTGCCAAATGAGGCTACTGTAACGGCTTCATGACCATCATAGATCAGCTTTTCATAAATTTCATCAGATACCATTAATACATTATGTGACAAGCAAACATCAACAATTTCTTCCAATTCCTTACGCGTATAAATGCTGCCAGTAGGATTACTTGGAGAATTTATAATGAGTGCACGTGTCCGAGGGGTGATAGCCTGTTTTACTTGCTCGGCTGTCACCTTGAAATTGTTGGATTCCTTTCCTTCAACAAAAACAGGAACGCCCTCTGCTACCTTGACCATCTCTGGATAGCTCACCCAATAAGGAATCGGGACAATCACTTCATCACCAGGGTTTAACAACGCCATGAACAAGTTGAATAAGGCATGTTTTCCCCCATTGGTCACGATGACTTGCTTGGTGGTGTAAGTCAAATTATATTCCTGCTGATACTTGTTGCTGATGGCTTGTAACAATTCAGGAATACCGGCTGTTGCAGTATACTTGGTTTTTCCTTCGCGCATCGCTTTTTCAGCTGCTTCAATGATATGTTCCGGGGTATTAAAGTCAGGCTCCCCCGCTCCAAAGCTAACAACGTCAATCCCTTGCCGCTTCATTTCGTTTGCTTTCGCCGTAATAGCCAAAGTAGAAGATGGAGAAAGAACTGTGACTCGATTTGCAAGTTTCATGGAAAACCTGAACCTCCTGGTAACGTCGTGTTATAAAAAATGCCAAATACTTTATTGTTAGCCTATCACACATAGATATAGATGTATAGTTCTTCGTTATAGAATCTTAAGGGCTATTATCAAACGTACAAGCGACTATTTTATGAACGACTATGGGAGTTGGTGCATCTAATAAAGGTATCAACTATACTGTCATGTAGCAGTAAGGAGGGGACCTTTTGGAGTATACCAATTTTCTTAAATGCTTAGCTCTCATTTGGGTAATCCCAAAAGAAAATCAAGATGTGGAAGTAGTAAATCCGCCCCCAATACAACCAATCGAAACAGGGAAACAAGGGGCTGTATTCGAATTAATGAATAGTATTTGCGCCAACATGTCTGGAAAGCTAAAGGATTGTGAAGGTAAATATTACGACTTGCCACTTGAACAACATTCAACCTTACTTTCAGACAGCTCCGAGCGCGACAACAATAACATTGTAATGAAACAAATAACTGGAATGGATTTGCGTGAATATCTACAAACGAAGATCTTAACAACAGAATTATTGCTGAAGCTAATACAGCTACTTTTCATCTTTAAAAAAATTAGTTCTGAACAAGGTGATCCGGATAAGAAAAATCTCTACCTGCTCCCATCTGGACAGCTTAAGGTAAAAAATGTGGATAAAAGTCCTGGGCGAGATCGAACCTATCTTTATCCCCGAAAAATACTTATCGGTCTTGCTGCCAAACAAGCCACTCTCTTTCTTGCTTTCATGGAAAAAATGGCATCCGAGCTGTACAACGAATGGAAACAACCTCATGAAATGAACAGCTTAGCCTGTTATATGTACGGGGGCATTTCCCAGAAGAAATTACAAACCCCCGAAAAGATCGCAAATGAAGCAACTCATCCCCTCCTCACCATACATCATCCCGCCCTTTATCAACAATTGCTTGGGAGTATGGTAAGTAACATTCACAAAGAAGAAATAGAAAAAATGCTATCGGAAAAACAAATCGAAACAAAACATGACAATGCTGACCTCAATGAACAAGCTTGCCTAGAGCAAAAGGAACAAGCCCCTGCGTTGAAAAAGCATGTCTCTCAAATGAACTATACCTTTACCATTCAGAGTAACAACACATTAAAGCAAACATATCTTGTGCCTACCGGAAAGAACCAGAAAAACATTGTGGTCATATTTTCAAAGCGCTAATTCTTTAGCATCCACAGACATTGATTCACTTACCTTATTTATGAGGTTTTTCTCCAGTAAAAAGAGAAGGCCGAAACACCATGGCCTCCATGGTGTTTCTCATTAGTAATTATCTCAAGCTCGTCAAATTGCTACTGCACTATTTCAACTACCTGCTCCTCTACCCTTTTTGTACCAATTGCAATCCATTCCACCTGTCCAGATACCTCGCGATTAGCAATTTGACGTAGGATTTCAATAGTCACTTTATCTGATTCCTTCTTCTCTACAACGACAAAACAAAAAGGTATATCTGTCGTTGCCATAAATACATAATCCTTCTCTTGGAAGGGTTCTGTTAAATTGATTGTCAAGCTTGTTCTCACGCGACCTTGTTGTAACGTAAAGTTTTCTTTTCCGACTTGTTGTAAATCTATGATTTCCAACTGATTCGGTGGATGATCCAATGACACCTCAGATGGAACACTTGGAGGATCATTTGAAGGATCACTTAGAGAATCGCTTGGAGAATCGCTTGGAGAACCACTTGAAAGATCACATGGAGGATCGTTAACGATTTGATTTTCCACAACAGAAGTATCTGAATGATTTGATACTGCATGCTCAGCTTCTATTTTTTTCTCAGCGTTTAAAAAATCTTGCAAATGTCGAGTCAAGACGGACAATGGTTGCAGATGATGCTCTGTCAACCCGAAAACCTCTGGCATTGTAAACATAAATTGCGCAACTTGATGCGGAAGTTGAGACAAAATTTGATCGTCTATATTTGATTTTACATTAACAAGCTTGCAATTGCTGTCCTCATAATAGGATGGTACGCCAGAATAAGGTGAATCCTCGTCATTACTTTTTTCTTCATCATTCCATTTTGTAATGAAGTGCTGCTGATTTTGTGGAATTTTTGATGACACTAATTTAAGTTCCGAATATGTTGGGCTTCGCTTAGAAGAAAAACGTTTTGGCTTTCGACGACCTTTTCGTTGCTTTCGCTTTTTGGATAGTGAGCGGTTAGGCTTACGGATTTCCATTTGAGAAGATTCCTGTAGCAATGTCTTCACGTCATTTGCCAAGTGAGGTATAGAGGTCTCCTCCTCTTGGAAGTAAAAATCGGAACTATCATCAATCCAATTATTAACTAAGGCTGTTTCCAGTGCATCTAACTCTTGAAGAGCTTTGTTTTTCTTTTTCAATTTCCTTTGTCTGTTTTTCATATTCTGCTTTTGTAAGTTTTGTTTAGCCATATTCTTTTCCTTTCCTTATTGTTATGAATACGATATTGTATGTAGGAAAGAGAAACATGACCATTCTTTTTTAATTGACAAAAAGAAAAACCGATAGACGAATCCATCGGTCATTACGCTACTACCATATCTATTTCGGCCAGCTTTTCGCGGAATTGATCACCACTTAACACTTCAGCCTCCAATAACACCTGTAGACTATAGCGATAAACTGAATCATGTTCCCCGAGCAAAGACCGTGTTTTTTCAAGCAATCCCTCAATGATAGAATGTACTTCTTGATGGATTGCATTTTTATCCGCATATTGCATATTAATAATCCCTAATCTAGACATACCACTTTGAACAATTTCTTGCGCCATTTGCAAGGCTTGTTCAAAATCATTTTTAGACCCCGTGCTACGTCCGCCATAATAAATTTCTTCTGACACTGCACCCGCAAGGCAAACCATAATCTGCCCTTCCATATAGTCACGGGTATAAAGATAATGATCGTCCATTGGGTTTTGACGTACATAACCTAATGCTTGTCCGCGAGGGGTTAATGTTACCTGTGACACGGAGCCAGGACGTACTCGTTCGCTAACAATAGCATGTCCCAATTCATGAATCGCTACCCGCTCCTTCTCAGTCTGAGGTGCTTCACGATCGGTCATTTCCCCCATCATTACCTTATCGATAGCAAGTGAAAAATGACTTTGCATCACTTTATCGGATTTGTCACGCATTGCATAAATAGCAGCCTCATTGCACACACTTTCTAATTGGGCACCGGAGAACCCAAATGTTTCTTGCGCCACTTTTTCCAATTTTATGTCAAGTGCAAGTGGTTTATTTTCTGTGTGTATGGTTAATATTTGTTCGCGGGCTGGTTTATCTGGCAAATCGACCTGAATGTGGCGATCAAAACGTCCTGGACGCAATAATGCTGCATCAAGCATATCTTTTCGGTTCGTTGCCGCCATAATGAGTATGCGCGGTTTTTCACTTGTTGTCATACCATCCATTTCGGTTAACAGTTGGTTTAAGGTTTGGTCATATTCTCTTTGCTGCTGACCATCGCGTTTTCCACCAATAACGTCAATTTCGTCAATAAAAATAATCCCGCTATCTTGATTGTTTTTCTCTGCTAACGAACGAACTTCCTTAAACAATTCACGAATACGCTGAGCTCCCACCCCTACGTACATCTCTACAAATTGTGAGCCCGATGCTGCAACAAATGCAGAGTTCGTATAATTGGCGGCGGCCTTTGCCATCAACGTTTTACCTGTTCCAGGAGGCCCCGTTAACAGTACACCCTTTAAGGGACGAATTCCGTATTGAGCGATCGCATCTTTATGCAATAAGAAATCTAGGGCTTCCTTGATTTCTTTTTTTGCACGTTGCTGTCCTCCGATATCGGCAAAGGTAATATTGGATTTCTTCACAACCTGACTGCCACTTTTGCTTTTACCGGAACCAATCTGCATGCCACCTTGTTTGGAAAACAACAAGTATGTACCTGCTAAAATTGCCCCAAACAGCAAAAATGGTCCAATATTAATGCCCAAAAACAGCAAGAAAACAATAACCGCTGGTACTACACCAAATAATATTTCTTTACCCAAGGTTTACCACCTCGCTTGTTGACTGTTTACGAGGAATAATTTGGTAGTATTCATCAGTTCCTCGTTTCAAAAAAATATAAACATTTGCATCGTCAATGCGTCCATATGCTTCATCAAGCTTATAACGATCTTTCATTTGAGCTAAAATGGCAGGAATTTGACTATAAGCCTTGCCTTCGATGGCCTCTGTTAGTCCAAATAGCCCCTCATTCCAGACCGGCTTGAGTGAATCAGCTTGATTGGTAAGCATTATATCAAAAGCCTTCCCGCGTGCATAGGCTTGAAGTGTTTTTAACAGCTCCGGGTATTCTTCTACAAATTTATCTGGATTTGTGACTTGTAGCTTCATATCAACACGCTCTTTATTCATCTTAAAATCGACCAAGGTAGCCGACGTTAGTTGTTGTGCCTTTTCTCGTAATGGACTTTCTATCTGCATCTTTTGGTATAAAAACCAGCCACCAAAGAGGAGCGTAAGTGCGGCAAGCAGTGACAGTAACATAGGTACTTTACGTAATTTCACCAATAACTCCCCTTTCTTTGCTCATAAAAACTTTTATTTGTTCCGTTCAGAACGGCTTTATTATCAGTTACGAAACCAAGTATAGCATTTTTATGGTACCTTTTTGCTATGTATTTGCTGGAACTACGACCAATTCCATTTCAAGAAGAGAAAAACGGTGATAAAGTAAGAAAACCCTTTCCAGAAGGAACGGGTCGTCTTATGATTTTGGAATATTTAACGTATATGCCCGTATTTTTTGACCAGTCAAAAAATCATAATATACGTAGTTGTAACGATTTTGCTTGTCCACTAAAGTGACTTCCCATAGCTTCTTATCACCCTCTAAGCCAGGTACAATGCGTTCGATCTGGGCTCCTGGATAAGAGGCTTCCGCTACTTGTTTAACTTTTGTGCGAGGAAAAGCTTTTTCCAGCAAGTCAAATGTGACGTGTTCTTTGCTAAACCAAGCCACCACTGGGGTTCCTACCTTGTTTTTGCCTGTAACTACAATATAGGCTTCCCGTCCTCGATATTCTTCTATCGTATCGATCTCAGCAATGTTTGTTTTTTCTGCTACTAATGCTCTGGCCTCTGCTTCTAACGTGTGACGCTCAGACAATAAGCTGGAAAGTAGCTGATACAGGGATGCGCCTAGCACAACAAGCGCACATGCTGAAATGATCAAGATGCGTTTCCACACAATGATTCTCCTACTTCCCTAAAAATTAAAAATCAGTTGATCTGATCTATCGCCCTTCTGGTTCTTCAACTGAAGCAAGACGACCATACGCTTCAACTGTTTTCTTTCATCATCATACCACAATTGATAGTTAATTGTAGTTGATTGCTGTAATTGTACAAGTTCATTTTCTACAGGAAAAGAAGGTCCCAACCATTCTCGTAAAAGGTCTTTGACTTTTTCTGGCTGTAGGCTAACGCTATACCCTCGCAAACCTGCTTCATCTCTTGAAACGAGTGCGACAGGCTGTAGCTGTGAGATTTGATCCTTCAAAATTGAGGCATGCTCAGATGGTGTAAACAAGGCATAGGGCAGTACGTTCAAATCCCGTAGTTCATTATCTATGACGAGCGAAGCACCTCGATTGTTACGTTCAATTTTCACTTTTTTCCCCTGTAATGCTCCTGTTAGTTGAAAGTGATTGCCTCGATAGCTCCCTGTAAAAGGTTGATTCTGTATCTTGACTCCAAATGGAGTTGCTTTCTCTACAAAAAGCTGATCAATCAATTGTTTTAGATTGGTGTTATTTTGATTTTGATCGGCATTCCATCTACTTTTGTCATGTAGCTCCTTCGTCCTGTCTTGTGCTACAGATAGCTTGTCTGTTGCTTGTCCCAATAATATACCCAAACCAAATAAGCAAGCTAATATTGGCACCAACAGCCAAAGATACCGTTGCTTCACGTACATGGGTAACCCCTCCCTTGCGTATCTCCTAACAATTATGAGATACAAGAAGGTTTTAGAACCACGTGGAAAACTTACTAATTATAGAGTCATGAGAAGGAGCCATACTATCAGTACACCACAAGGAGGTGAGCGTGTGAATCAAACCGACAGGAGCCTTGTCCTACCAAAACAGGGTTGGGAACAACACGATTTGTACGAATCCTGGGTAGGTCTGTCCTCACCGCTGCGTACCTTGCCACCTACCGCTACGCTCTCTGTTCGTCACTCCTCACTTACAGATTTATGGCAAACAGAGATGCAACGGACGGATTAAATTTTTTCTCTGCCTACACACCTACACTACACTGTCTCCTGCCGTATCAACCACTTGGCAGGAGCCTTTGTCATATGGAGAGGCGACTTTTATGAGCTTATTGCTTTAATAGCGCAAACACACGATTCACTTCAGCGATTGCTTTTTGTTCATCCATTGTGATTAACTCTTTATCTTTCATTAAGAAATGACCATCAACAATTGTATCTGTTACATCATAGCCATTTGCTGCATAAACAACATGGGAAATCGGATCATTTGCCGGTTGGAAATGTGCTTGAGCCGCATTTAGCATAATCATATCTGCTTTTTTCCCTACTTCTAAGGAGCCTAAGCTGTCTTTTTGGAACACAGCATCTGCCGCATAACGTGTAGCCATACGAAGCGCTTCTTCTGCCGGAACCACTTCTGGATCATAGGAAACACCCTTATGCAGGATAGCCGCTAATTTTAGCTCTTCAAATAGATTTAAGTTGTTGTTACTTGCTGAGCTGTCAGTTGCCAAGCTTACACAAACACCTTTCGCAAGCATCTCAGGCACTCTTGCTACACCACTTGCCAATTTTAAGTTACTAATTGGATTATGAGCTACTTTAACATTATATTTAGCCAATGTATCAATTTCTTCATCCGTTAAATGCACTGCATGGGCAACTAGTGTAGGGTGATTAAATACACCTAGATTTTCTAAGTGAGCAACAGGGCGTACACCGTAATCCTGAACGTTTTGTTCTACTTCTGCTTTTGATTCAGACATATGGATATGTAATGGTACGTTTAACTCGATAGCCTTCTCAAGGATTTGCTGGATGTACTCAGGAGAGCACGTATAAGGTGCATGCGGCGACATCATGGTATGGATACGACCGTTGGCTGCTCCGTTCCAACGTGATGCGAAAGATGCAGCTTCTTGTAATTTCTGCTGGCGTTCTTCTTCTGAGCAGAAACCAATTACCCCACGGCATAATACACCGCGCATCCCGGATGCTTCCACTTCCTGTGCTACTGTATCCATATGATCATACATATCTACAAAGGTAGTTGTACCGGTACGAATCATCTCGATAATGGAAATAGCTGTACCCCATTTCACATGCTCCGCTGTAAATTGACCTTCCATTGGCCACATTTTATCTTCCAGCCACTGTTTTAAAGGTAGGTCATCCGCAAATCCGCGCAGTAGAGACATGCCTACGTGACCATGTGTATTAATAAATCCTGGCATTAGATATTTATTCGTTCCATCAATGATCTCGTCATATGCTGATAAATCTTCTGGCGTTTTACCTACATATGTAATTTTTCCCCCATCAAAGCCAACTGCTCCATTATAAATAACCTCATTTTGTTCATTAACAGTAATTACGGTTGCGTTGGTAATGATTTTCATCAACGTAGACACTCTCCCTTTATCTGTTAGTCATTACTTAGTTTAAATAATACGCTAAGCTTTGCAAGCTGGAAGTCAAATCGTTATGATCAATTTTTACTTCTTTTTCGGTGCGAATGGTTGTTGGGGCAAAATTGAGGATCGCTTCTATTCCAGCTTCGATCAATTTATTTGCCACTTCCTGTGCGGCGGAGGCTGGCGTTGTAATTATCGCCATCCGAATTTGTTTTTCCTTGATGATATCTTCCATTTTATCAATCGGTTCAATGACCAATCCCCCTAAATCCTTACCTATTTTTTGCGGGTCGGCATCAAAAATGGAAACAATTTTCATGTTATCTTTTAAATACACATTGTAATTGGAAATCGCTTGACCTAGATTACCGGCCCCCACCAACGCTACATGGATCACTTGGTCCAATTTCAAGATATGACGAATCTTTTCAATCAAGTAATCTACGTCATAGCCAATGCCTTTTTTGCCAAAGTCACCAAATGCAGACAGGTCCTTTCGAATTTGGGCTGGATTAATATCCATTGTTTTGCCCATCTGTTGGGAAGACACCGTTTTTACCTGTAGTTCCTGTAGATTTGTTAAATATCGCAAATAGATCGGCAGACGGCGAACGACCGCTTCAGAAATTTTTGGTACTTTCCCCATAAATTGCACTCCTAACTTCGTTGTCTATCACGTGTAGAGGTCTTGACTGCCTTTAAAACCTTATAATCTTGTCCGTTAGAGAGAATGGTAATTGACCCATCCCGGCTAGTCACATACGTATCTGCCCATGATTCCTCCAAACGCTCCACCACCTCACGCATGGAGTCTTTCCATTGCTCACGCACAATACCGGTCTGCACAACAGCAATCTGGGGATCAACCTTAGTTAAGAAGGATTGAATAGAAGCCTGATTGCTGCCTTGTGCCGCAACCTTTAAGATTTCAGCCGGCAGTAAAGAAGGGTATTTCGCAAACAAACGCTCCTCTGCTTTTTCATTGATGGCACTGGTGAACAAAAACTGGAGCTCTCCTTGGGTCAGACTAAACACAAGCGAATTATCCTGTGGTGATAAAAACAGGTTCTCGCTGGGATGTAAAAATGTGATCACCACATCTTTCCCATCCAGTAATTGATCCTTTTCCTTTACATACACAACTTGCTTTTCCCTAGATATATGGATATTACTGTGAATTACGAAGGCTGTCAATTTTGGCATGTAAATCTTATCAAATTGAATTTTCTCCGCAAGCTTATCATAGCCGCCAATATGAGTAGGTAAATCGTTTGTCAATAACAGGTAATCGACTTTTGTAACATGGCGCTCAAGTAGCAAGGAAACCAATTTTTCCGTATCTTTTTCGCTCCCTGTATCAATTAGCATCGTTTTACCAGAAGGGAAGCGAATGAGCGTACATTCTCCTTCTGGTAAAGAGAAAAAAGTAGTGGTAAGCCCAACAAAATCTTCCTCCTGTTCAACAGCATCGGGGTCCTCAATATGCTGTTGCTGATGTGCTATCGCAATGGGGCGGCTTGCTTCAACGGGTTGGGATAATGCAAAGATCATCATGCCTATACAAATAACTAGACATAGGTTATGTCGTTTTGTAGTCATGGATCTGCTTCCCTCCTACTTTATGGCTTGGGTAAAATTCATACAATCATTTTAGATTTGTTTTTCCTAAGGGACTGATTTTATTGTAAAAAAGGAGCTATTCGCTCACGTAATGTGGTCCAGGGACCAGTCTCTACCTGATAAGGCGGCAAAGATTGCAAAAACGTACGACCATATTTAGATTCAATGATGCGTGTATCAAATACAATTACAACACCGCTGTCTGTCTGTTGACGTATTAATCGACCCACTCCCTGCTTAAAACGAATAACTGCATGGGGCAAGGAAAGCGTCATAAAAGGATTCTTTTTCTCGGCCTTCAGCCGCTCCGAACGTCCTTCTAAAAGCGGTTGGTTGGGCGGTTGAAAAGGGAGACGAACAATGATCAGACAGCTCAGTACATTTCCAGGTATATCTACACCCTCCCAGAAGCTATTCGTACCCAGAAGCACTGTTTTTGTCCCGGTTTGAAACCGACGTACCAACTTGCTTCTATTACTTGAATCTACTCCATGGCCTAATAGTTCAAACTCTTCACCCTCGAGTAAGCTCTTCATTCCTTCATAAACGGTTCTAAGCATGCTATATGAGGTAAATAAAATCATTGTTCGCCCCTCACTTGCTCGAACAGCATCAACGCAGCCAGCAATTACGGCTTCAACAAACCGCTGTTCTCCTTCCTTGTTTACAGAAGGGAAATCGGAGGGAATCAGGATGAGTCCTTGCTGCGCATAGTCAAAGGGCGATGGGAGTGAGAGTGTTTCGACCCGTTCTTCTGGAAGATTAGCAAAACCCATTCGCTCCATAAAGTAAGTAAACCTATTCTTCACTGTCAGTGTCGCTGAGGTCATAATAATACTGCGTTTTGGCTCCAGTAAAGTTGTACGCAAGGTATCAGCTATATCTAGTGGCGTTTTAAAGAAAAAGAGTTGTTTGCGGGATGTTCTTGTTTCTATTTCCATCCAGCTTACATACTCATCCTGCTCTTCTACTAACAAAAAATGAAGCTTTACAGCCACTTGACTGATTTCTTCTACTAAACCAGCTGCATCCGTTTGCAACCGCTGTAAGGAGTACGGAGCTTCCCCTTTAGAGGATGGCAGAATACGTAACAGTTGTTCAATTTCCTTGGCTACATTCCCTAACTTTTGTAAAATGAGATCGCTGGATTTTGCAAGCTTCTTATATTTTTTCTTAAAGTCTTCTGTTTTATATCGAAGTGTAGCTCTTTGAGATTCCCCTGTATCCATACCCCGTTCAGAACCCCAATGATAAAAGAGTTGTAGCCAGTTCGTAACAGCCTCTTTTAGCATTTGCTGCTCAATCCTCATTTGTTGTAGGTGCTGTTCTATTCTTGCCTTTTCAGCTGGTTGCCACATTTTCAACTCATTGGCTAGCAGGAGTAGCATTTGCTTTTCTCCTTCTGTTCCAAGCTGCTCTACCAATTGAAACAATTCTACGCTGGAGAGCTGTGTCCCAAAATGTTGACTTGCTACTTCATCAAGCTGATGCGCTTCATCAATAATTGCAACCTCAAATGATGGCAATACACCATTCTCCTTCTCAATATCACCAATTAATAAGGCATGGTTAACAATAATCACATCAGCCTCTTTTGCTTGCTGCTTCGCTTGGAAGTAAAAACAGCGGCTAAACCACGGACACTCTCGATTTAGACAGGAGGCTGTGTCACTTCTGACTGATTGCCAAAAGGACTGCCCACTCGGACTTAAACTAAGCTCCTCTACATCACCTGTAGTCGTTTCGGTCAGCCATGTTAAAATCTGTGCTTTGGCTAGCTGTATATCCTGTGTGGCCCCTTCCTGGCTCTCTATGCTTTGTTCAAATTTTCGCAAGCACAGGTAATTTCCTCGGCCCTTCAATTGAGCAGCTCGAAAGGAAAATGGCAATGCTTTTTGTAAGAGAGGAATATCTTTGCCAAAAAGCTGGTCCTGTAAATGAATAGTATGCGTACTCACGATTACTTGCTGTTTGTGCATACGTGCCCATAGGATACCGGGTAACAAATAGCCCAACGATTTTCCTGTTCCTGTACCCGCTTCTACTAACAAATGCTTCTGATCAGTAAAAGCTTGGTATACAGCATACATCATCGCTTCCTGTGACTCACGTTTCTCATAGTGTTCATGATGAAGTGCGAGCCCGTCGCCATCTAATGCAACCATACGTTCGAAAAATGGTTCAAAAGAAAAATGGATCGGTGGCTGTTCGGATTGCTTCTCCGTCCATTTCTTTCGTCGTTTTAATCCAAGATTTCGATAGATATCATAATTGCTTGTTTCCTCAGGTGCAGAAGATGCAGTTATAAAGGAGCCTGCTTCGTCTACCGGAAAACTGTGCATGAGCTTCTCCATCTCAATTTCTCGTAGTAAGGTCGCTACATCAAAACGGAAAGAAGAGATCATCATCTGTAATCCTTGAATTGTAATAAGAGGAAGCTTATACAGGATATCTAACAATCGTAACAATAAGTGTGCAGTAGCAATAGCGTCACTGTCTGCCTGGTGTGGATTTTCATGCTGAATATCAAAATCAGATGCTAGCTCTACTAGCCGGTAGCCACTTTGCATGGGCAATAATACCCGTGCTAATTCCACTGTATCCAAAATAGGCCCATCAAATGGATAATAGCCCTGACTTAGCAGGGCTTCTTGTAAAAAATTCAAGTCAAACGCTGCATTATGTGCCACAAACGTACGCCCATCTAAAAGGCGCAATAAATCAGGAAGCACTTCTTCAATAGAAGGAGCGTCACTGACCATCTCATCGGTTATTCCCGTCAACTGAGTAATAAATGGCGGGATTGGTTTATCTGGTTTTACAAATGTGGAGTAACTTTCTATTATTTGTCCATTCTCGACCACGACAGCTCCGATTTGTATGATGGAATCTCCCCGCCGTGGCTGATTACCCGTAGTTTCAAAATCTACGACGATGAACTGCTTCATTATCGTCACCTCTATTGACACTCACAACTCATGCTGCTACTGTTTTCTTTTTACCATTCGGCAGTAGATGTCGAAATTCCTGCTGTTTGATTAGTAGTAACCTGCACATGGTCCTTTGTGTTCTTACATCTCTCCCACCATTGATTGACCTCTGGGACAACATCGCTGTAAGAGCGTGCTTTCTCCAGATATTGACTTGCCTCGATTTGGTTTCCCTGTTGAAGAGATAATTTTCCCAGTTGATAATGCCCTAGCATCTGTGAGTACTGATCCTGTTTTTGAATGAGAGTAGTGGCTATATCCTTGGCTTGATCATAAGCTCCTTCTCCCTCATGGGCATAAATTAATCCCAGTAGGCCAAGATGATGATTTTCTGTGGCGTTTAATATTTTTGAAAAGGCGATCCGAGCTGAAGTAATCTCACCTGTTGCGAGCTGCATCCAACCGTATGAAAATAAGTAATCTGGATGCTCAGGTGCCAGTGTAAGTGCTTTTTTTAAAGCAGGCATCGCTTGCTTAGGACCATCTAACAGCCACTTATTCCAAGCAATCGCATGCCAAAGTCCAGCATCTAATGGTTGACGTTCCAAAAGGAATTGGTAGCAACTGAGCGCATGCCTATAAAACCCAGCTTGTTCTGCTAGCATAGCCAATTCCCATAAGGTTGGCGAATCAAGATTTCGATTCGGATCGTACATTTTCAGCATTCGCTCTATATCTTTTTGTGGATATCGAGCAAATAGCTGACGAACAGCACGTAAATAGAGCACTTCCACTTGCCAATCCTGATCATTCTCGGCTAATAGCTGTTCACATAATTTCATTGTTTTTTCCGTGTCTCCCTGCTCCAAATAACAGATGGCCAGGTTGTATCTACTCTCCGTGTACTGAGGACGGACAGATATTGCCATTTCAAATGCCTGTATGGCCTCTAGCCATTTTTGCTCCTGTACATACATACACCCTAAGGCATTGAAACTGATGGAAACAACTTTAGGGGAAACAGCCGTTCGTGTCAACAATCGAAATTCTTTTAGAGCGAGTTCATAATCACAACAATAATATAGGCTATAGGCATAATAAAGGCGTCCACTTTCCCAGTCAGGCGCTTGTTCTAAGAAAGAAGCAAAGTGTTGTTTAGCTTGTTCATATAGCCGCAGATGATAAAATCCTTCTGCCTTTTCATATAGCTCCTTGTGTAGTTCCATTTGTGGCTGTTCATCCTCAAGAAGTGTAGAGAATTCAAGTGGCTGCTTTGCTTCCGACAGCTTATCATATTCTTTTACCAAGCTTTCTGTAGCGGATGCGGGTATATTACTCGTTTGCTTTATCATCCGAATTACTTCATTTAGCTTTTCTTCATATTTTAACCACAGATCAATCACCTGATCACTGCATGTTCGGAGTTGTTTTAGCTGTCGTATCAGGTGTTCCTGCTTTTCTGTAGAAGCTGTTGCCCATTCTTTTTCAATACGATCTACTTTTTGACGTAACTCCTCAAACCAATCCTCAATAAACACAAGAGCCACCCCCTTTATCAGAGTGAGTAGTCTCATTGTCTCACAAGTGGGATGGCTCTATGCAAAAATGGCGCTGGTAGTCCTTCCAGCTCTTGTTCTATAAAATAGTAGCGTGAACTTCTTCCGCTAATAATTGAGCGATTTTATTATGCTCGTCCATAATGGCTACCTTAGGCTTATGCTTGCGTGCCTGCTCATCTGTCATCATCGCATAAGCAATAATAATAACCACATCCCCTGGTTGGACAAGCCTTGCTGCTGCTCCATTTAAACAAATAACGCCACTGCCTGGTTCACCTTCGATAATATAGGTCTCTAAACGCTCACCATTGTTGTTATTTACGATCTGTACTTTCTCATTTGGCAGTAAATCAAGTGCGTCTAAAATTTCTTTATCAATGGTTATGCTACCTACATAATTTAAATTTGCTTCCGTAACGGTAGCACGGTGAATTTTAGCAGTCATCATTGTACGAAACATCTAAATTCGCTCCCTTTTATGTGAATCTTCTCATGTCTATTATCTTTTGTTCACACTTTAATCCATCACCGTAAGAATTACGTTATCTATTAAACGGACACGACCAAATTTTACTGCAAGTGCAAATAAAATTCTATCTCCTGTTTTTAGAAATTCGATATCGCTCATTTCAGGATAACGTTTCAATTCTACATAATCTATTTCTGCTAAAGGCTGACTTTGGATGAGATTACGTACTTCGTTACAAATAACGTCTACGTCTCTTTGATGATTCGCAATCATCTGTTCGGCACGAGTCAAGCTTCTGGAGA
Source organism: Brevibacillus halotolerans (assembly GCF_026891775.1). NCBI lineage: Bacteria > Bacillati > Bacillota > Bacilli > Caryophanales > Paenibacillaceae > Brevibacillus > Brevibacillus halotolerans. The sequence goes on along the minus strand of NZ_JAPTNK010000011.1, from coordinate 137,406 downwards.
GAATTAATGCCTGAGATCGCTCTTCCTCTGAAAGAAAAACATTTCGTGAGCTCATTGCCAGCCCGTCTTTTTCGCGATGAATAGGGCATGGGACAATCTGAACAGGGATTTGTAAATCATAAACCATTTGTTCAATAACAGCTACCTGCTGTGCATCTTTTTGACCAAAGAATGCTTTATGGGGGCCTACAATATTAAAAAGCTTATTGACCACTGTCGCCACTCCATCAAAATGTCCCGGTCGCGACAAACCACACAAGGCTTCCGTAATGTTATGAACAGAAATATTCGTCAGCATAGAACGGGGGTACATTTCCTCTACAGAAGGAGTAAATAAATAGTCTACTCCCCCACTCTCTGCCAATTTCTGATCGCGTGCTAAATCTCGCGGGTAAACGGAATAGTCTTCATTTGGACCAAATTGTAACGGGTTAACAAAAATGCTCATGACCACCACATCTGTTTCGCTTTTTGCCCGCTCTACTAAGCTGAGGTGCCCATCATGCAAGTAACCCATCGTTGGTACAAATCCGATTGTTTTCCCTGCTCTTTTATGCACAGAAAGCGCTTCACGTAGTTCTTTGATGGTGCTAATCGTGATCATACTCGTACCTCTTCTCCATATAATTGCTGAATCGTTTCTTCGGATGCAGCAAAAGAATGGCGTTGTTCAGGGAATTGTCTGCTTCTTACTTCTATTACGTATTGAGAAATCGCTGACTGAATCATGTCACCGATCTGGGCGTATGATTTCACAAATTTAGGCGTTAAATTGGAAGCATAAGAAAGTACATCATGGAACACTAGAACCTGTCCATCGCATTGTACCCCAGCTCCAATACCAATAACAGGGATTTCCACAGCTTCCGCAACTTTTGCTGTTACTTCTGCTGGTACGCATTCCAAAACTATTCCAAACGCTCCAGCCTCTTCTAATGCCTTCGCATCCATGATTAATTGCTTAGCAGATTCTAGATCCTTACCTTGTACTTTATATCCACCTAATTGATGGACAGACTGTGGCGTTAGCCCTAAATGACCCATAACAGGAATTCCAGCCTTTGTGCATCTTTTGACAATAGGAAGAATTTCTTCTCCCCCTTCCATCTTCACGGCTTTTGCATTTCCTTCCTGAATTAACCGGCCTGCATGATGAATGGCTTCTTCTACAGAGCCATGGCATGTCAAAAAAGGCATGTCCGCTACAACAAAGGCTGTTTTTGCTGCGCGTGTAACAGCTTTTGTGTGATGAACCATGTCATCCATGGTAACAGACACCGTAGATTCATAGCCTAGCACAACCATTCCTAGCGAATCCCCTACTAGCAGGATGTCTATTCCCGCTTCTTCTGCCAATTTTGCAGAGGGATAATCGTAGGCCGTAAGCATAGTAATTGGCTCTTTGTTCTGCTTCATTTGACGTAGCTTGGACGTCGTTATCGGTTTTTTTTCCTGCACATCAGACACTCCCGTTGTCTCCTACACCCAATACCGTCTTGAATGTATTCCAATGGCATACCTTTGTTGTGCTTTCTACATACCAAAAAACCTCCGCACCGCAGGCGAAGGTTGTGTTTACGCAATAAAGCACGTATCCATTAGAATTTCTTCCTTCTGTCTCGGTCCATTTAGGCTTAGAGCAGATTTTTGTTTCAGTTGTTTTCCTAGCATACTTCTTAAATGGAAGTGCTATTCCAATAGGATATAGCCTTCAGAAGCAGTATAACAAAATTTCCTAGGTATCGCCATACTCAATATCAGCAGAATATACCTTGTGCATGACTCCCTCATCATCGCGTAATAAGAGCACTCCCTCTTCATTTAAGCCTGTCGCTTCCCCTTCCAATGCTGCTTGCAGAGTCCGGACTGTAACACGACGATGTAAGGACATTGACAATGCTTCCCATTCGACCTTGATTTGACCAAATCCCTCGCTTAGATATGCCAGGTAGAGTTGTTCAAATATACGGCAAAATACTTGAATGAATTGAGATCTCTTTATTGGCTCACCTAATGCTATACGTAATGAGGTCGCAACCTCTTGCAGAGCCGGATCAAAATCTGACTCTTGATTATTCACATTAATGCCAATCCCAATAATTAAATAATTGACACGATCAGCCTCTGCATGTAGCTCTGTTAAAATTCCACATACTTTTTTGCCATTTACAAAAATATCATTAGGCCATTTTATTTTAACCGAGATTTGGAACTCTTGGATCGCTCTCGCCATAGCAACCGCTGTTAGCAACGTCATTTGGGGAGCACGCCCAATCGGGATAACCGGACGCAACACTAAGCTCATCCATATTCCTGTCCCTTTTGGTGAATGCCACACCCGACCCAACCGACCTTTTCCGCCAGTTTGCTGATCTGCTACCACTAGGGTTCCTTCAGGCGCTCCCTTAGAAGCTAATTCATGGGCTAATGCCTGTGTTGTTGCAACCGTTTCGTAGGCAATTATATTTTTTCCAATACGTTCTGTATGCATGGCAGACAAAATCTCTTCTGCCGATAATGAATCTGGTGAGGAACCAAGTCGATACCCTGATTTGCGTACTGCTTCAAACTCATATCCCTCTTGACGCAGCTCTTCAATATGTTTCCATACTGCTGCTCGCGTACAATTACAAATTTGACTTATATATTCACCCGAAATAAATTCATGTGGATGATTACGAAAAGCGCGTAATATTTCCTGCTTAATATTCATAGGTCTCCTCCGTCATAGCCGCAAACAATAACGATTCTATTCCTTTTTCGTACATCCATGAAACGCATATGTAGAACCAAACGTCATTTTTTCATTTCATTTGCAGGATGTTCCATCTCACCATGTATAAAATCTTTAGCCGCTATCAGCAAGGCCTCTGATACGTTAGCAAGTTCTCCAGTTACTGTACGCTCCCAAAGATATTCTAGGGTTTTCTGTATCCAAGGGCCTTGTTTTTGATCACTCAGCTTTCTGATTTCCGATCCATCTACCGCTAAATCCTTCAAGTTTTTTACTGCCATCTTATCTAAAGTAGCTTGGAGTGTGATCTTCTTATTTGAGAGATCGTTCCACCATAGGACATCCAACACCTTTTCCAAGTCATAGCAACGCTCTCGACCATGCTTCATAATCAATCGAGCCCAGTCTATAGATTGACATTGATCCCATAGTGGCTGAAGGAGCATTAGCTGTTGCATGAGAAACGTAATGGTTTCTTCCTCTTTCCGGGACATCTTTAAATATCGGCATAATTCACGCGACTGCTCCCAACTGAAGTCTGCCGCAAAAAGTAACACTACCCATTTATGGATAACGCTCTCCACTGTTTGTAATCGCCATAAATGCATTGTCGATTGATCAAATAATTGTTGTAACAAAGGGATGGACTGAAATATCTTTGTTTGTTTCGCAAATTGGAAGCCTTTATCAGGATGCCTGCTATCAATGAGTTTATTGCATTCTTCGCGAATCCTCTCAACCGCAATATGGATCAGCAATGGAGCATTATCCCTCATAGCTTTTCTTGTTTCATCCTCTATCTGGAAGCCTAGCTGAGAAGCGAAACGAACTCCCCGAATCAGTCGTAATGCATCCTCCTGAAATCTGCGATTAGCATCACCCACTGCTCGGATTACATGATCATTTACATCCTCTAGTCCAAAAAAAGGATCAATTAATTCTTTATTATATTTCATCGCCATTGCATTAATTGTAAAATCACGACGTGCCAAATCCTCTACTACTTCGTTTACGTATGTGACTTCGCTTGGTCGACGAAAATCTTCATATACTCCCTCAGTTCGAAAGGTAGTCACTTCAAATAAATAGCCATCCTGCTTAACAGTAACTGTTCCATGCTGTAATCCTGTAGGAATATGGTCGGGGAACAGCTTCATAATGTCTCCTGGATGGGCATTTGTACATATATCTATATCATGAACAGGACGGTGAAGAAGCCAATCACGGACGCAACCACCGACAAAATAAGCCTCGTATCCGTGTTCTTCCAATTTTTTAAGTACCTTTTTCGCCTCTTCTTTCATTTACTCGCCTCCTGTCCTTTCTTGCTACATCCATTTTTATTATCTACTTTTCAAATAGGGGTGCTAAGATATGCGTATTTTACTAGGAATTGCTGTGCTTATCTCTCAATTCTTCACTTCATTTCGTAGCAAAGCCTAACCACACGTTAGGCCTTGGCTACGTCAATTGATTGCCTTTGATGCAAATAAGGTTGCTCTTTTATGTAGAGAGTAGTTGCTCATATAACGATTCATATTGGGATGTAATAGTGTCATAGCTAAATTTATCCTCAGAGCGACGCAGTCCTTCTACACGAAAGCTTTCGTACAGCTTTTCGTCCTGTAGCAATTTACGAGCATACATCGCCATCTGCTTTGTATCGCCAATCTCACATAGATATCCTGATTCACCATGTGAAACCACCTCTGGCAAACCTCCAGCGCAGGAAGCAACAACAGGCACACCGCATGCCATTGCTTCTAATGCCACTAATCCAAAGCTCTCTTTTTCGGATGGTAGTAGCATGAGGTCAGCTAATGAAATAACTTCTGCTACGTCATCTTGTTTTCCTAAAAAGAAAACATCGTCACAGAGATCTTTCTCCTGAATTAGTTTCCTGATATTGCACTGCTCAGGACCTTCCCCAATCAGAATTAATTTAGCAGGCATTTCATCACGAACATAGCGAAAAGCTACTACTACATCCTGGACACGCTTGACCGGACGGAAATTGGAAATGTGCATGATGATTTTTTCTCCGTTAGGTGCGAATTTTGCCCGCCACTCTGCTACATCCTTACGTGAATATCTTCGCTTATCTACAAAATTGTAAACAAGCTCGATCTTCTTATCTACTTGAAGAGAATCATGTGTTTCACGGATTAAATCAGCAGAAACAGCCGTTACCATATCGCTTTTTTCAATTCCAAAGCGAATCATATCGCGTAAGCTTGGATCATAGCCAAGGACCGTGATATCTGTGCCATGTAAGGTAGTGATGATTTTCAAATGATCGCCTACCATTTGCTTGGCCAAATAAGCACATAATGCGTGAGGTACAGCATAATGAACATGCAAAATATCGAGATTCTCATTTTGTGCAACCTGCGCCATCCGATTTGCTAATGTTAAATCATAAGGCGGATATTTAAATACATCATATTGATTTACTTCTACTTCATGAAAAAATATATTGGGGTGAAACTTCCCTAAACGAAACGGCATGCCTGCTGTAATAAAATGTACATTATGTCCACGCTCAGCCAACAATTTGCCTAACTCTGTGGCTACCACACCGGAACCGCCCAAGGAAGGATAACACGTAATACCTATATTCATTTTCATTCCTCCCTTTTTTTACACAGGAAATGGCCTGTCATCGGCTGACAGGCACTCGGGCGTCTCCCACTGTTACAAGGATGAAAGCACCAAAGGTGTGGCACTCACAAACCCTTCTGCATATTTCACTCCTGCTTGTTGCCCAAATAAACGCTCCCGATACTCTACTAATTCAATATAGCCATTGTTTAACGGAGTGCTTACACTTCCTTCTTCTTGTTCGAATTGACTTCGATACGACTCTAACACCTGTATTTTTTGCGGATACAGCTCTGTGATATCTACAAAGAAACTAGGAGTAGCGGTACTATTAATGAAGTAATAAAAAAATTGCTCAGGACGATAGGCGGGTAATTCGCGTTCGCCTACGAATTTTTTGACTCCTGCCGAAAAAATCGCTTCTTTTACGATCCGGCTTACGCTCTCATGATCAGGGTGTCGATCATGAAAGTACGGAGCTAAAACTACTTTAGGTCGAGTTTTTCGAATAAGATCGACAACCTTTTTTATAGCCATTTCGCGGTTTGCTTCGAGTCCGCGATCAGGCAATCCAAAATTGTAACGAGCAGTTAATTTCATATGTTCAGAAGCAATGGCTGCCTCCTCTTGACGACGTACCACTGTCCCATTTGAAGAAAGCTCTGCATACGTCAAATCAAGGATACCCGTTTTTTTCCCTTGTTGATTGGCTCGTAGCAAGACACCTGCTGCCCCAATCTCTACGTCATCAGGATGAGCACCAATGGCTAATATATCTAAGTGATTCTCTTCCATAATATTCCCCCTGTTAGATTTCCCGCCAAGCCATGTTACCCTGCTCCACAGCTTTTAGCAAGATTTCTGCTGTAGCTAGATTAGTCGCAACTGGTATTCGATGAACATCGCACAATCGTAATAAAGCCAGAATATCTGGTTCATGTGGTTGAGAAGTGAGTGGGTCACGCAAAAACACGATGACGTCCATTTCGTTCTTGGCAATCATAGCGCCAATTTGCTGATCGCCACCTAATGGGCCTGATAAAAAACGGGTTACCTGCAATCTCGTATTTTCCATAATGCGCAACCCTGTAGTCCCTGTCGTAAACAAATGATGCTTTTGTAAAATCCCCTCATAGGCAACAGCTAATTGAACCATCTCTTCTTTTTTCTGGTCATGTGCAATCAATGCGATGTTCATGTAAAATCCCCTCTCAGTCACTCATTCTATCCTTATTTACCACTACTCTTTTGGTATTAATCAATAAGGTGTTCTAGTCCATATACTAACGTCTGTAACGAGACAACTGCCTTAATTGCCATTTGAACACCTGGCATAAATGATTCACGATTTATGGAGTCATGACGAATGGATAAGGTTTGTCCAATTGCTCCAAATAATACTTCCTGATGTGCTACCATACCAGGCAAACGGACACTATGGATACGGAAGCCGTTATAATCCGCTCCACGTGCTCCATCAAGGATCTCTTTCTCATCTGGATGACCTTGCTGGATGTCATTACGAGCTGTAGCAATCATTTCTGCTGTTTTAATCGCAGTTCCACTTGGGGCATCAAGCTTTTGATCGTGATGCAGTTCGATAATCTCGACATGCGGCATGTATTTAGCTGCCATGCTAGCGAACTTCATCAATAGAATTGCTCCGATAGCAAAATTAGGCGCGATGATAGCTCCAAGCTCATTGTCTACACATATTTGTTTTATTTCTTCTATCTCTTCAGGACTAAGACCAGTCGTACCTACAACTGGTCTCACACCATGTTTCAGACACAGAAGCATGTTTTGGTAAACCTGTGAAGGTGTAGTAAAATCTACGACGACATCTGGTTTAAAAGCGAGCAGGGCCTCCTCTAAGGAATCAACCATTGGTACGCCTAGTGGCTTACCGCCTAACACTTCACCCACATCTACACCTGTCATTTTTGAATCAATCCCTGAAACAAACTCCAGAGAGGGATCTTGTCCAAGCATTTTAACCACTTCGCGCCCCATTCTTCCTTTGGCGCCAGCTACGGCAACGCGAATTTTCTTTTCCATCCTACCCTCTCCTACTCTTCTATTCTGGTCCATCTATCCTTGTCACGAGTATTAAACTTGTGCATAATTCGATCGAACGCTTCCTGCAAATCGATACCAAGAGAATTGGCAAAACATAAGACAATGAAGAATACATCTCCTAGTTCATCTTCAACGGTTTTTTCTGCTTCAGTTGATTTCTTAGGCTTTTCTCCATAATAATGATTAATTTCACGAGCTAGCTCTCCTACTTCCTCAGTCATACGAGCCAACATAGCTAACGGAGAAAAATACCCTTCTTTAAACTGAGAGATATACTGATCCACTTCTTCTTGAATTTCTTGTAATGTTTTTTTATTATCCATTTTTTCCTCCCTCATACTAGACCCAAAACCGAGCAAACTATGTAAGCAAGCCAATTAATCAAAAATCCCATTGGCTAAAGTGTATCATAAATAGACAAGGCAAAAAACCTCCTTTATAATGACTCTGATTAGGGTTACAAGCAAGTTTTTCCTACCTGTGTACAGTCAGCATGTTTGCTACCTTTTGATTTACCGGAAAAGGAGAGATTTCCCTTCATGAAATTGCATTTGAAGAACATATTGGCAATTATCCTCGGTTCTATCATCATGGGTTTTGGCATTAACGCTTTTAACATTCCGAACGGACTGGCAGAAGGCGGTATCACAGGGATCAGTATCCTGATCAAGCTAGCCTTTCCAGCTATTGATCAAGGGATTGTGTATCTATTACTCAATCTTCCTTTATTCTTTATTGGCTATCGTTTGTTAGGGAAGGTCAGCTTTTTTTACACCCTTGTGGGAACGGTTTCTTTATCTGTTTCGCTGTCAGTATTTGGCATGATTTTAGATTATGAAAAATTGGGCGACACTTTACTTGCTGCATTATTTGCCGGTGTAGCAATCGGCAGCGGACTTGGAATTATTTTCCGTTATGGTGGAACGACAGGCGGTGTCGATATTATCGCCCGCTTATTAAACAAAATGTTTGGGATCAGTATGGGCCGCACCTTACTCATGGGTGACATTCTAGTAGTCGGTGCCTCTCTGGTCTACTTATCTATTCAAAACGCTATGTATACCTTGGTCTGTGTCTATATTGCTGCACGTGTCATAGACTTTTTCCAGGACGGGGCATATGCTGGCAAAGCTTTAATGATCGTATCGGAGTACCCTCAAAAAATAGCGCAGGAGATTCTGACCACAGGGCGAGGTGTCACGATTCTAAATGGAAAAGGGGCCTTCTCAGGCATGGAGAAGGAGATTGTCTACTGTGTTGTTAGCAGAAATGAAGTCCCTCGTCTTAAAAACCTTATGAATGAAATTGACCCTCATGCTTTTGTGATCGTTAGCGAGGTTCATGAAGTTTTAGGTGAGGGTTTTACATTTGATGAAAATAAAAAGCCCTTGCGCCAAACATAAATGGCTTTGTGCGTTGTTATATCTGTAGTTTGAATTATCAAGACTTTTGGGTGTTCTCATGGATACTTGCGAATCTCTACGCATCCAAAGAGTGATCTCATCTTGATTACTTCAAAAAAGACCTCTCTGATTGTGAGGAGGTCTTTTTTCGTGATGAATCCGTTCCATTCCGCACTAGATTCTTCGTTGCTTCATAGCAGAATACTTTATCCAAGCTACATATGCTAGTGAAACAGTCACTAATGTCGAGATCCAAACCATCAGACGATATGTTGATTCTGGATTATCCATAAATGATCCCACAGCAGTCTGATCCTCCCCAACAAACGCTTCCTGCATCGTACTACTCAGTTCTCTGATAGAAGAACGCATTATCTGCCAATCCAGCTTTTGATTTAATAGATGTTTGGCTATTTCTTCATATTTTCGTGTTACCTTATCCATTGCCTGTTCTTTTAATTGGATCGTCATTGCAGGCCGTAGTGCTAAATACAACTGGTAATTTTCTTCATATTGCGCTCGAAGGGTCTCGGTATCTCGCTCCACAGCGGCTTGCAGTAGATTCTGCATTTGCTTTGAGTAGGAATTATAATAAGTGCGCCACATAGGACTCCTTTGATGGCTCAGAGCATCTACAGCTACTCTCACCTGCGTGGCATGCCACAGCAACCGATTCTCTGTCGTTTTTGGATTTGTATAGGCTTTTTTGGCTGATAAAATGGACTGTGTTACAGCATTCAGACTCTCAATCCGTAAAGATATAGGAAGGGTTTCATTGGGAAATTGAGAAGCTAACCTCTCTATTTTAAGTTTTGCTGTGTCATAATCTCCTTTTTCAGTAGCTCGTAGCATCTCCCCTGCCACCTTATCTAATTCAGCCAAATGTTTTTCTTCTGGCGGTTGGTTCATTTTTGTCACAAAGTAACTAATCGGCATGGATAATAGAAATCCCACCACCAATAAGAGCAGTAGCATTTTGATGTTTTTTGGCACAAAAAAACCTCCTTTCCCATAGTACAGACTATGGAATGGAGGACAAGATTAGACCTGATTTTTATTCGCTTGTGTATGTAAATAATAAATAGTCGCAATGGAAAGCAAGCTTAAAACAACCGTACACAAGCCCACGATACCGGTATATGGAACCAGTGGTGTTGGTAGGTACGGGTGAATTTCCATTACGTAATCGAGAAAATCGTTATTTAACACCCAAAGCGCTGCTATTCCAAGCCCCAACCACGTTATTTGATAGTAACGAGCATATAGCATCGACTCTACTGCCATACCCAAATGAGACGCTAAAAGCATCAAATCCTGCCAACGAACTTCGTTGCCAAGGGACCAGCCTGCAATAATAACTCCAACTGCCCACATTCCGTATTTAAAGTTCGTAACTGATGCTACCGCTTCCAATATTGGAACATTTCGCCCCAATATATACATGAAGATAACTAGAGTAAATAGTCCGCTCCCAGTAGGGCTATCTGGGACAAATAACAGCAAATAGGGCGAATTATAGGCAGCTACATCTGCAAGTTGGTCCTTATACCAGTAAAAACCGTAGATTGTCCCGAAAAAGTTAATGAAGAACAATGTCCAGAGAAACCACGATTTTTTCAATGATCCTAGAAACCAGAGCCACATCCATTTCATTTCCTTACGTCACCCCTATTAGCTGTAAAAAGATACCTCTCTAGTTTACATGTACCAACTTCCATCTGCAACCAATGTACACACGTTTGTAAGAATTGTGTTACAGTTGCGTGTCGAACTGTCTATTATGTATAGTCTCCAAAAATAAGAAAAGCTGACCGAGGTCATCAGCCAGCTTTCGTTCTTTGCTATTTCAAACTCGCTAGGTAATCTACCAGTTTTTTCAGATCCTCATCTGATCCTTTAAACATACCACCTGGCATAGAACCTTTTCCTTCTGCAATGGTTTTGTGGATATCCTCGGCGCTTAGGGTTGAACCAATTTTTTGTAGATTAGGTCCCATACCGCCTTCAAGATTTCCACCATGACACCCAATACAAGACTGATTTGCAGCCCACAATGGGTCAGCTTTAAAGTTCGGATCAGCCTTCGCTGCAGCAGCAGGAGCTCCTCCTCCTCCACCGCCGCCGCTACCGCCACCTAGCTTAGCTAGCTGTTTTTCATGCTCGTCATGAGCTGCCCAAGTTAAGAAGAAGATGGAGAACAAGGACAGAAGCATAAGTCCAGTTGCAACAGGACGACGAATTGGACGTCTCTCTTTACCTGTATCAAGGAATGGCGCTAGAATCATAGCACCAAAGGCAATGCCCGGAATACCGATTACGCCAAGCAGTACGTGATCACCTGCTGCCCATGGATACTTCAATAATTGGTACAGGAACAAGAAATACCAGTCCGGTACTGGAATAAAAGAAGTATCATTTGGGTCAGCTTTTGCTGTTAGTGGTGATTCATGTGAAACCGTTAACACCAAGAAACCAAGCAAACAAACCGCAGCAACCATCCACTCTTTTAACAGAAAGTTTGGCCAAAACGGTTCAGTGGTTCCTGGATAGTCAGAATACGAAGGTGACACATTTGGCATGCGCTTCGCTGAGATCCGAGAGTCTCCAACGAAGGTAGCATTTTTATCCTGTTTTGCCATGCTAATTCCTCCTATTGTTGAAGACTAGTTTTATAGAGGTCCAGAAATACCTTGTACACGAATCATAATAAAGTGAGCACCCAATAATCCCAACAAGCCAGCTGGCAAGAAGAATACATGGATTGCGAAGAAACGAGTAAGCGTTTGCGCTCCTACAATTTCTCCACCCGTTAACAAAGTTTTCGCATAAGGTCCAATTATCGGAATTGAGTCTGCGATTTGAAGCCCTACTTTTGTAGCGAAATAGGCTGTGTTATCCCAAGGTAAAAGATAACCAGTAAAGCCAAGTCCAAGCATAACGAAGAAAATTAACATCCCTACAATCCAGTTTAATTCGCGTGGTTTTTTATAAGATCCTGTGAAGAAGACACGTAAGGTATGTAGGAACATCATGACGATTACTAAACTTGCGCCCCAATGATGCATACCGCGAACGATTACACCAAAAGCAACTTCAGTTTGTAAGTATTTTACTGACTCATAAGCATTAATGATGTCTGGAACATAATACATGGTCAAAAACATTCCAGATAAAATCTGAATTACAGTAATAAAAAAAGTAAGGCCCCCAAAACAGTAAACGAACGCTGAAAAGTGATGTGCGGGATTTACGTGTTCAGGTACTTCATGGTCAGCCAGATCACGCCACATAGGAGTGATATTTAGGCGTTCGTCCACCCAATCATACATTTTTTGTATCATTTTATCCGCTCACCCCTGGACGTGGATTTGGTACAATTTTACCTAAGTAAACTTTACCATCTTTAATTTCTACTTCGTACTCATCAAGCGATTGAGTTGGCGGAGTATTCAGAATGTGCTCTCCATTAATTGCATACCTACCAAAGTGACATGGGCAAAAGTACTCGTTTTTAAAATCTTCACTTGAATTCCAGCTCACGGTACAGCCCAAGTGCTTACAGACAGGCGACAATGCCAACAGCTTGCCATCTTCTAGTTTGCGAATCCAGGCAGACATTGTTGTTTCTGATTCATACCAGCCGTCTTTAGTATGAAGAGTAAAGTTCACGTTCTTTGGTTCCGGCCCAAAATCGCTTACATTTCCAACCGCAACTTTATCTCCAGCAGCCGAAGTTTTCAGCACAGGATCAATGGCAAAGCGAATCATTGGTGTGATCATACCTGCAGCCAAGAAACCACCAGTTCCCATGAGCGCATAGTTTAGAAACGTACGTCTGGAAATTTCTTTTTTGCTCATCTATTTCCCTCCTTATCCTGTTAGATTTCTTTCAGATTTCGACTACATGCATATAGGAAACACTAGGTCAAGACCAATAATAGCTAACCCCTCAAGTAATGTCAATAATATGACTCTTTAGAGTAACCATTGCTTTGCGAAAATACTGATAATGTTAAGATTTTGTCAAAAATTCAACACAATTCAGGCAAATTAGGCTGAAAAAGGAAGAGTTATCCAAAAATCCTTATCATTTCGTCTCTTTTTCACCCTGTTATTGGAAAGAAAGGGATTACTCATCCAGAACTAGGCTTGTCTGTCGAAAAGTAAATGCCCTTTCTTACATTTCTATAAAATAGTCTATCTTTTATGTTTTTGCCAAATTTGTAAAATCTCTTGATATAAAACATCACATGTAATTTGAAAGCGAATCTCTGACTCTAAATCTTCATCACTGATCGTTAAGAACTCCACATGAGTGTCTACATCCTGGTATTGTGGTAGATGAACATCGATTCCAGAAAAACGTAAAATAAAATGATAGTCAAATTCATTGGGTAATTGAATCTCGTTGGGTCCTGCGGCATCCTCTTTTATCTGATACATGAGGGGAAACAACACGATTCTTCCCTTCAATCGTTGTTCCACAGCCATAGCCAGACTAGAGAGGTAACCCATACGTGTAGCATTTGTTGCAATTGATAGCTTCTTGTCAAATATGTAATGCGGTAAAATTGCTGAATCATAATAAGGTCTAACTGCCTCAAATCCTTGCAGTTCTTCTACATTCCATTGCATAGTGCGTACCGCCTCTCCCCGTTATCTTAAGCTAAAACGAGGAAAAACGCCCGCTTACAAGCGAGCTCCTCATTTTTTAACCTGTTTCAGTTATCTCATATGTTAGTAATTCTTTCAATTCATTTGTCAGCATTAGAAACTTTTCCTTATTTTTTACAGCCAATGCTTCATCAATCTCTTTATATAGTGTGCGCTTGCGAAATTCTCTCACCTGCTGATCAATCATGATCTCCGATAGCAATCCCGACATAAAACCATTGCCCAAGTACTTGGACTGTTCCATGACTAGTCCCTCATTTCATTAATATGGTGGTATCGACAAAACCGTTATAATCTCGCAGCCAAACCTCGCAAACGTCCGTTCTTTCATAAACCCACTCGCCTGCCCTCGATTGTCCTACCTTTAGCAATCCAACATGAACCATCATCTTTAAAATACGGTTCGATAGGATTTCCTCTCGTTTGTCATAATAAAAAGACTTCATCCAAGGTAGTAACAAATCGGATAGCTGTTGGGAGGAGTACCATTGATTAGAAGTTAGCATCGCTATCAACTGAACCAACAAGGGAAGATTAGGAATCGCTCGTTTATATAAACGAAACCAAAAACGGATGCATTCACTGTGAGTATGCAGGCTAATTCCTTGTTGGAGAACCTCTAAACCAATCGGTGTGATAAAAACGTGCTTCCCATCCTCAGCAATCCAACCTTTATGGTAACAAAAATCATAAAGTAGCGAGAATCGGTCTGGATATAGGTCAAAATGCAATCCATATCCAAAACGCCATTTCTGTGGAGCAAGTGGTTCCTCTTTTACGCTTAAAAAATGAAATAGCTGTACCTGAAAGCGTCTGTACATGCCTCCATCTTGAGTAAGAGGAACAGGCTCATTTTGCAGGAAACGGAGCAAAATCAGCATATCATCTAATAAAGCCGTTCCTTCATCACGATAAGCACTAGGGACCTCATTCTGGACTTTTATCCCAGGCAAGTGCTGGATCCATGTCTGTACATACAGCTCACGAATATCAACTGGGATTTCAAACTGTCCTTGCAGCCTACCCTTCGCGGGAAACATCCAACCTCGTTTTAAGGCAAACGCTACTTTTTTACGCGCCTCTTCCTTCTTTTCCTCACACTCCTCTACTTGTGCAATTGCTGCTTTTGCTAGTAAATCCTCGAGTGTATACCGCTCGCGTTTATCCAGAAATAACAGCAACAGGAAGTGCAGATCAGCCGAAGAAAGCTGCTCTAGCTCCGTTCGTATTGTCTTTTGATGTCGCAGCCCGGTCATTAAAGTCGTGACCAACTCGTTTTTCGAATGCGGATCGCACTGATAACCATAATGTCTCGCAATCTGATGTAATTGGGCAATATCAGCGTAAACGAGTACTTCAGCTAATTTCATTGCGCATCCCTTCTTACTTTGCAGATTTACTTCCATTGTTGCCCAGTTCATTCTCGTATTAAACCTGCTCCAATCATTTTGATAAAGAAACCTTGGACACATATCAAATCATTATTCGAATGCAATTGAGCCTATTAGGTGATGCGACAATTAAAAAAAGCACAGCTTTCACTGTGCTTTGTAAATGGCATGGGAAGTAGAAAACTGCTAATGAAGTCCAATCAGGCCGTTTGATTACCTTCAACTCAGCCTGCTGATTTATTCTTCGTTTGTCTCTTCTTGTAAATCCCATTGCTCCAATAACTTCTGATATTCTTTTGATTCCTCATAACGACCAGCCTGCATTAATAGAGCTGTTAAACGGCGGATATGTTCTACATCAAAACCAGAAAGATCTACATACTTTTTCAGCGCATCAATCGCTGCTTCTGTCTTTCCTTGGGATAATAAAATATCACTATGCAGCGGGTAGGCGATGACATATTCTTCATCAATCGCAATCAAGAGCTGAATATAGCGCTCTGCTTCTTCCCATTTGTCGGTATAGAAAGACATCAAAGCACAGCCATATACAACCTCTGGTAATTGCTCGTACTGCACTGCCTTTGTATAGAGTTGATAGGCTTCTTCAAATTGACCCTGCTGAGCAAATGTACGTGCTTTTAATACAAGCGCATGAAACGTGGTTTCAGAAATTTCATCTAACAGGTTTATAGCTTCCTGCACCTCGCCTGTTTTCATATACATCTCGCTTAAAGCCGCTCGCAATTCTTCATTATCTGGATCATGTTCGTGAGCAATTTTTAAATACTTTACAGCTACCTCTTCTAAATCCTGGATAGCATACAAGTCAGCCAGTAGGAGATACAATTGAATCTCTTCATAGCCTTCCTCTTTAAGCGCATACAGATATTCATGGGCAGCATCGTAGTCTGCTTCGTCTAACGCAATCTCCGCAGCCATAATTTTGGCTTCCTGATCCATCTCTTTTGGTATAGCGGGATTTGCTAACAAATCTTGAATGATCTTAATTGCTTCCTGATTATGTCCAAGTCCATACCAGACATCTGCCAAACAGAACATTACTTCAGGAATTTCTTTGCCGTGTTCACCTATTTTATGTAAAACTTGCAATCCAAGTTCCATTTCATCATTTTCGATTTTATTAACAGCTTCCTCAATGATACGCAGCCATTTTTTTGGCATGCGAAACACCCCATTTCTATAACTAAGCGATAAAAGACCGTCAAAATGACGGTCCTCTTCCTTTATTTTATATGATTTTAAGCTCTTGTAAACCAGCTCATAGTCAAAACCGTAATTAAAATCCCAAAAAAGCTTAAAATGACACTATAATTTGGTTTATTCGACGATGGTTCCATATCAGAGGTAATCACATTAACACGCATCTCTTTTTGTTGTTTTATTAACGGAGCAGTTGTTTCACCGCCAGAATCAATTGACTGAAATACCACATCTTGATCTGATTCAGAGGCAGTACTTACTTCAGATTTGACATTATCAGAGGACAGAGCTTCTGCTTTTGCAGTATAAGGTACAAACGAATTAAGATTGTCATCTGAATTATGATAAAGAGTGAAGGAACATATCATTAAAAGTACCATGGCCACACTAAGTCCAATACGTCGCATACGCACGGTTAATGTAAACACTTTTTTCCCAATCGGAATGGCCCATTTCTCTTCTGATAAAATGCGTGCCATGACGGCATCTACAATCGAAGTGGCAGGTGGATTAGCTATGTAGTCATCTTTATGCATTTGTATGAATTTGTCGCTATCTAGTAATACATCATATTTAGAATGACAGGAGTCACAACAGGCCAGATGGTTCTGAAGCCTGCGCTCCGATAACTCTGGCAAATCACCCTGTGCATAGTCATGTAACATTTCTTGTGCTTCATCGCACCTCATCGCTTACTCATCCCTTCAGCTTCTTCCAATTGAGAATCGATAAAATAGGATTCCAATTGTAATTTAATGCTTTGTCTAGCCCGAAATAAAAGAGATTTAACCGAACTAACCGTAAGATCGAGGATTTTGGCAATTTCATTGTAATCCAGTTGCTCATACTCACGTAAAATAAGCGCCGACCGTTGTTTTTCGGGAAGATTATTAATCGCTTGTCTCACCAGATCCTCACGCTCTGTTTGCAACAATTGTTGTTCAGGGAGCCGTTCAAAGGAAATGCTTGGAACCTGAACACTATCTTCCAAATAAACGTCAGCGTTACGACTTTTACGCAATTCACTCAATACGGTGTTGCGAGCAATGGTATACAGCCATGTTGAAAATGTAGCTTCCACATCTCGGAAAGAATGAAGGCTTTTATACGCTTTGTAAAAGGTTTCTTGACAAATGTCCTCGGCTATATGCTCCAGATGTGCTTGACGAAGCATATGAGCAACAAAGGTCAAGATTTTCCTTTCATACCGACGTATCAGCTCGGCATAACTCTCAATATTGCCCTCTTTTATTTCGCGAATTAACTGGGAATCGGTCATTGACTAGGTTTACCTCCTAAGCGATTCCAAACTCCCCAGTGACCCATGCACTAAATTAGACCACGCAGATCACCAAAAGTTGCGGAAAAGGCATAAACTTTTTCAGCGATGAAGAATCCGCCTTCAGGAAAAGCATAGCCCTTCTGAAGGGACGCGTTCTACAACTCACCATTTCTTATGCAAAAGTAGCCTACGTAGAGTAACTAAGAAGAAAAACAGGGGACTTCATCATAGTAAGAACAGTATGAAAAAACCCCATGACGGGGTTACATCGCGTAGTTATATGGCCGTAATGGCCTCAGATGTTTTCCTGCACCAATTGTCGAATGATGAGTACCGTTCTGATAAATAAAGACGCCTTTCGACATAACTCTCACAGGATTACATACTTCGCTAAGATTGAGCATAGTGGAAATAGAATGATTTGTCAACCATTTGTCTTTTTTTAGGAACAATAAATCAGCATCTGCACCTGGCAACAAGCTTCCTTTAACCGGATAGCAGCCAGCCAGCTTTGCAACGTTCGTCGAAGCTAGCCGTACTGTTAAGGACAGGATTCGCTCTGCTTGTCCACGCGCCCAAAATTGTGATGGGACAGTTAACTCCTTGATTGAAGCATATAACGAATGGTGCGAATACCAATTTCTTAAGTGCTTCAAGATCCATCCATGCTCTTTCTGTTTTTCTTCAAGTTTCCCAACCGGCTGGAGATGATAAAAAGAAATCGCTTCATTTATTACGTCTTTTGTTTGATTTTCATTTATGCAGGTGCGAATTTTTCCATAATGGCAATATTGCAACCATGCTTCTATGATAATTTGACGATCTTCTTGGGAAATGGTTTCACCCAAAATGTGCAAATGCAATGACACTCGCTCCTGCAGAAGGAGCGGATATAGGCTATTCCAGTTAATTCGGTGCACTTCTTCTACTGTACACACTACAATTTGGATGAGACGGAAACCTTGTTTTATTAATTGCCGAATCCGATCGTGATGGCACTCAGAAGCCATGATTTCGATTCGAACTGCATAATCAAGTGGACTATTGTAATGGGGGGATAGCTGGTACATGCATTGTGACTTATCCATCCATTTGCCTATCTTAATCGTATCAATAAATGTTGTAATTCCTTGTTCGACTAGCATTTGGATCTGCTGAACGTACGATTGGGTAGGCCGATAATTGAGTGAGTGTGCTTTCATTACCTGCAAAAATCCAGGCAAAATATAATAATCGGAAGCATCAATTTCTACTCTAGCTTGTCCACTACTCCATTCTCTGCGCAATGTATCTGGATGAGTGCGCACAATTTTACCGTTTTGAATCCAAATATCCGTTTGTTTCACCGCATGCTGTGTAACAACTGAAGCGTTACGAATTATCGTGAGAAGCCCATCCATGCTCGTCCCCCTCTATATCTTTTCGTTAGTAAGATTATCTTTACTACGAGCATATGTGAAATTTCGATGATTATTCCCAAAATTTTAGGCTTCAGACCATTCGATTCAAAAAAAAAACCGTCGATCGAATGAAAGCGCATTCAATCAACGGTAGCACACTTGTGCAAAATATTTGGATAGGAGTGGAGAGAAACCATACTGTACTTCTAATTATACCCATATTTAGTAACTTGTCAAACTCTTTTTATCGTGAGTATATTTTTGAAAAGTACGTATTTTATAAAGAAATAGAACCCCAGTAAGGAGAGCTTTATTTACAAAATTCTTTCCATTACTGGGGTTTATTTCATTATCGTGTAGCATCAAACGTGATACTTCCTAAATCAGTTGATACCTGGATCGGAAAGGTCCCATCTCCCACGGTTTTGACCGTCTTGACACTTGCTCCGCTCCGTTCAACTTCTAACTCATTCCCTGTAATACTTCCTAACTTGGTACTTGCTGTTAAGGTCACCTGACTCTCTTTTGGGATATGTATCATAACAGCCCCTAAATCCGAGTGCAGTTGCCATGGCCCATTGAGAACTACATCACTTGATACATTAATTTTACCGGCATCATTTCCTACATCCAGCGTTCCTTGCACTGATCCGCTCACCGTAATCATTCCTACATTTGAACGGAGTGTTGTATTCGAAATGTTCGTCGCCTCAATAGCACCTGCGTTAGAACTGACTTTTAGCTGTTCGGTAATATCAGAAACCGTAACCTTACCTGCATCTGATTTCACATCTGCTTTCCTTACCTTCTTAATGTCCGTTACACCTGCTTTTACCTCAGAGATAATCTCCGTATTTTCGGGAACCATCACATATAAGGTTAAATCTCTAGCCTTATTATAGTTATCTCTGATCTCTATACTGGTTTCTTGTCCTTGTTCCACACTTACTTCTATATCCTTGGCTCTTTGCTGGGCCTCTTGCTTCGAATCAGCTTTCACATTCCCATCAACACGAATATGAAAACGTCCATCCGCCGCACCCTCTACCATAATCTTGCCAAAATCATTTGTAAGCCGAAGCGTTTTCATATCAGCCACTTCCAAATCCTTTTCCATGACTGTAACAAATTGCACAGGCCCCTTATAAAGCCGATTCGTTACTAGCTCCATAATGTTTCCATTAGAGAAAGCTTGGTAAACGTTTGCTCCCATAAGAATCACAACCATTAGGATCAAGCTACTAGCATCTAGTTTCCAGCCTGGACTATTCTCAGATGTTTGGAATAATTGACGGAAAATCAATTCAACTCCAATGATAATTAGGAGCAACGGCCAAAACTTTAAGACTGTTGCTAAAACGTTCGTATAAAAAAGTTGATCTACTAGAATACCAATCCCTACGGCTAAAACAGTTATGGCTAACTGCCAAGGACCTATCCGCTTTTGACGCGAGCGGTGGGATTGTAAAGATGATTGTTTTTCTTCCGGCTGACGCATGAACTTCTCCTCTCTAAACTACATCCGTTTGTGCGTTGGCTTAATTGTAGCATAACACATTTGATATCGGCTCAGTCCTTGGACGTATCTTCGACTAAGACCCCCGATTGTTTCATATAAATCTATCATTAAACAAGAAATAGCTCCTACCAATGATGATAGAAGCTATCCCTACTAAACGCTGTTAACTTATAGAATTAAATCCTCTACACCTACCGCTGACAAATGGAAGCAAGTAAGGTAGCAAAGCCAGGAAACGATACGTCGATTGCTTCAGCTTGTCGAACAATTGTTTCACCTTGTGATGCCAATCCCGCAATAGCCATTGCCATACCAATACGATGGTCACCCATACTGTTGATATCCGCGCCGTGTAAGTCGCATTCTCCGGTAATGATCATGCCATCATCAGTCGGTTGAACTTTTGCACCAAATTTCCCTAGCTGGCTTGCCACGGTTGCAATTCGATCTGTCTCCTTCACTTTTAATTCTGCAGCATCCCGGATAATCGTTTCTCCTACGGCTTGTGTAGCCATTACAGCAATCACAGGAATTTCATCAATCAAACGCGGAATGAGATCACCTTCAATAATAGTTCCATGCAATTTTGTATGAGCTACATAAATATCTGCTACGGGTTCCTCGTTCACTACTCGTTCATTGCGTAATTCAATAGTCCCACCCATCGCGCGGACTACATCAATAATTCCAGTACGTGTTGGGTTAATTCCCACGTTTTTAATCAGAAGCTCGCTTTCTGGCAGCATCATAACAGCCGCAATTAAGAAAGCGGCAGATGAAATGTCTCCTGGTACACTGATCTCTCTACCAATCAGTTTTTGCCCACCTTGCACGCTGACACTCTTTCCAGATTGGGTTACTTGGACACCAAAAGCTCGCAACATTCGTTCGGTATGATCGCGCGATACGCTTGGTTCTTCAACAGTTGTGGTTCCTTTAGCTTGCAAGCCAGCTAAGAGAATAGCAGACTTGATTTGCGCGCTAGCCACTGGAGAAGTATAAGTTATGCCTTTCAAATCGCCTCCACGTATGGATAACGGGGTGAACTCACCATTTTTTCGGCCATCTATCTTGGCGCCCATTTCACGTAGAGGACCTACTACTCGTCGCATCGGACGTTTCGCAATAGATTCATCTCCTTCTACTACACAATGAAATGGTTGCGTAGCTAAAATACCACTCATTAAACGAATGGTGGTACCCGAGTTGCCTACATCAAGCTTTTGATCCGGTTCTTGCAATCCAAACCAGCCTTTCCCATGAACTGTTACACGATCACCTTCTCGCCCTATTACAACGCCCATACGGGAAAAACAATCAATCGTACTCAAGCAATCTGCTCCTTGTAAAAAACCACTTATATGCGTGGTTCCCTCTGCCAGTGCCCCAAACATGACAGCCCGATGCGAAATCGACTTATCTCCAGGTACTTGTGTTTCACCCTGTATTCTCTTAGCTGGTTGAATGGTTAACATGACGTTACTCCTCTCTTTACTTCCCTCTTTTAGTCTCTGCGATACACATTGTAATCAAAATACCCAAGGAGTTCTATGCCTTTTGCCAGCTCTGTTTCATTGCGAAAGCTGATTCGCAGCGCGCCATATTCGTCCTCACGTGTTTCTCTGATTTGTATGTTCGTAATACTAATTTCCTTACTTCCCAGTAAAGTGGTAATTCTTCCAATCTCACCTGGATGGTCAGGAATATCCATGTATAAATCATGTAGAGCTGGAATAGCCCCTGGGCGTCGTTCCGGTATCGAGTCACGGAATTCACGCGCATCTTGGAAAAACGACTCAATCTCGTTTGCATCCTCCTGCTCCAGCGCATGGATAATCGCAGTAAAATCCTCCTGCCAATCGCGAGCGATCTGTAACAGATATGTCTTATTGCTTAATAATACATCTCTCCACAGTTTAGGATTGCTAGAGGCAATACGAGTGATATCACGAAATCCACCTGCTGCTAATCGATGATACCATGGTTTTTGCGTGTTGTATTTCGATACTTGATTGACTAATAGAGCAGCGATCAAATGAGGAAAATGACTGATTGCCCCAACGATTTCATCATGCTCGTCAGGCTGTAGCACAATGACCTTTGCACGTAACGGCTCAAGCACTTCCTGCAAAAGCTCTACTTGCTCAAAAGGTGTCTCTTCATCTGGTGTAAGCACATAAAAAGCATTTTCAAACAAACGTTCATTTCCTGCTTCTACTCCTGATTTATGAGATCCTGCCATGGGATGACCCCCGATAAACGTAACACCTTTCTCACGTAAAATGCGCGCACTCTGTACTACCTGATATTTAGTGCTCCCTACATCCGTAATAATCGTTCCTTCTTTTAAACGCAATTGAGCAACTGATCGCATAAGATGATGGATTTGCTCTACGGGAGCTGCAATAAAGATAATATCCGCTTCCTGCACAGCAAGTTGCAGGTCTGTGCTTCCAGAATGGATAACCCCTTTATCTATTGCCTTGTCCAATTGTTCCTGGTGTAAATCAAACCCGACAATTCTGTTGAGAGGGTTCTGACGCAACGCAAGTCCAATGGAAGCTCCTATTAATCCAACTCCCAGAATGGCAATTGTTCTATTCATATTCTCCGCTCCACTCCAAAGAATCTCTCTATTTTTCGTCTATACCTGTCCTCATATTTTGCATGAGAACAAAGGAGTTCATATAGATAGTAGAAAAAGCCGGTGTTGACCGGCCTGCTCTACTACTTTTCTTTCTATTTTGCCCTATTATTTTTTTATTTCGTTATTTTTTAGCAGCTTCTGTCACTAGACTTTCCAAAGCTGCTAACAGCTTATCGTTTTGCTCGCTATTTCCTATCGTGACACGTAGATAACCGGGATGACCGAGCGCATTGCCTGAACGAGTGATAATTCCTTTTTTCAACAAGTATTGGAAGGCCTCGTCTGAATCTCTCTTTACCTCCAATAAAACAAAGTTGGTTTGAGAAGGGAAATAGTGTAAGCCTAGTTCATCACATTTATCTGTGATTCGCTTCATTTGTTGACGATTTTTCTGGCTACATTGTGTCACAAATTCCTGATCTGAAATCGCTGCACGTGCTGCGACTTGCGACAGGGAACCTGTATTGAACGGTCCACGCACATGATTCAGATGTGAGACGACCTCTGGATTAGCTATACCATACCCGATACGCAGAGCCGCCAATCCATAGATTTTCGAGAATGTACGTAAAATAATCATATTTTTATATTTATCAAGGAGCGGTATGGTTTGAGGGTAATTTTCATCCACCACATATTCGTAATAAGCTTCGTCCAATACAACTAATACGTTAGCTGGTACCTTTTCTAAAAAAGCGAGCAGCTCATCAGATGTATTCATTGTTCCAGATGGATTGTTAGGGTTGCATACCCAAACCACTCGGGTCTGTTCATTGATTGCAGCTAGCATCGCCTCTAAATCATGAACGCCATTCTTTAGAGGGATTTCGAGTAAATCAGCACCCTCTACCGTCACATTAGACCTGTATTGAGAAAATGTCGGGGTAGCCATTACGCTATTGGTCCCCTTCTCCAGATAAGCACGGGAGATCATTAGTACAATTTCGTCAGAACCATTTCCGAAAATCAATTGTTCAGGTTGTACGTTTAAAAATTCTGCAAGTTCCCATCGAAGTTGCATACTTCCACCATCTGGATAGATAGCCAGATCATTCATAGCAGCAAGCATCGCTTCTTTTACAACTGGGGAATAACCGTATGGATTTTCATTAGAAGCTAATTTAATTACTTCTGTAAGTCCTAATTCGCGCTTTACATCGTCGATAGGTTTTCCAGGTTTGTACACCGGAACATTTAAAATTCGCTCTTTTGGTAGCACTTGTCCTCACCCCATGCTTTTTTGTTTCTGTTATTTTAACTCATTGGATAAGGATTTTACAAACTTTTTCACACGTTCTAATCCGCTGTTTCGCATCTCCTCACTAGAGAGGGCCTCGATATTTTTCTCAACCTCTCTGACAATTGCGCTTCCCACAATCACAGCATCCGCATAACCTGCAACAGCGCGAACTTGTTCAGGAGAAGAAATCCCAAACCCTACTGCAACAGGTATACTGCTATTTTCACGAGCAGTTTTAATTAAATCATCTAATTCAAACGGAAGATTATCTCTAACCCCTGTAACCCCCAAAGACGATACGCAATATAAAAAACCGTCTGCTTCTTTGCCGATCATCTCGATTCTCTCCTGTGATGTTGGCGCAATTAATTGAATCAAATGTATTCCGTTTTTCTTTGCCGCCCCACGCGCCTCCGCACTCTCCTCAAACGGCAAATCCGGGATAATGGCACCATCAAGTCCATACGCCCGCAAATCAGCAAAGAAACGTTCCACACCATATTGCATGACTGGATTACAATATGTAAAGATCACCAGTGGAATGCTCACCCCTGATGCACGTAGCCTCTCTCCTAATCGAATAGCGTCTTTTAATTTCACACCCTGTGCTAAGGCACGCTGTGAAGCTCGTTGAATAATCGGTCCATCTGCCAAAGGATCAGAATAGGGAACCCCAAGCTCAATGACATCAGCTCCTGCTTCAATAAGCTTGTGAACCAGTTCAAAGGTGACATCTAAAGAAGGATCTCCTACCGTTATGAAAGGAATGAATCGTTTTACTGTTCGATCAGCAAACAGCTCTTCCATTCTTGTCATGGTATGTTGCATGTTAATTCTCCTCCTTGTTCAGATGGTTTTGTAAGGTATGAACGTCTTTATCCCCGCGTCCAGAAAGGCATACAGCGATGATTTGATCGGCATTCATTCGCGGAGCGCGCTTTATGACCTCCGCTATAGCATGAGAGCTTTCCAAGGCAGGTAGTATCCCTTCTAATTTCGTAAGCAATTGGCAAGCCTCTAAAGCTTCCTGATCAGTAATTGCCACATACTCCACTCTGCCGCGGTCTTTTAAATAAGAATGCTCGGGACCAACACCTGGGTAATCAAGTCCAGCCGAAATGGAATGAGCTTCCTGCACCTGTCCATCATCATCCTGCAACAGATATGTTAGGGAGCCATGAATAATACCTGGACGTCCTTTTGTTAATGTTGCCGCATGCTTGTCTGTATCCACACCTTCTCCTGCTGCTTCTACTGCAGTCAATCTCACCTGATCCCCCACAAATGGATAGAAAAAGCCAATGGCATTGCTCCCTCCTCCGACGCATGCGATAAGTTCATCAGGTAAGCGCCCAAGCTGCTCCAGAGATTGGGCTCGTGTCTCTGTTCCAATGATTTTTTGGAACTCCCGCACCATATAGGGATATGGATGAGGTCCCATCGCCGAACCAATTACATAGTAGGTTTCTTCTACATTACTCACCCAATAACGAATTGCTTCATTGGTAGCATCCTTTAACGTGGCTGTTCCTGATGATACTGGAATAACCTCTGCTCCTAAAAGCTTCATCCGAAAAACATTTAACTCCTGGCGTTTAATATCCTCTTCTCCCATGAAAACCTTGCAAGAAAGTCCAAGACGCGCGGCTACAGTTGCACTCGCTACCCCATGCTGGCCAGCTCCTGTTTCGGCAATAATAGCTTGCTTCCCCATTCGTTTAGCCAGTAACGCTTGTGCCAAGGCATTATTTAATTTGTGGGCGCCTGTGTGATTTAAATCTTCTCGTTTTAAGTAAATGTGTGCCCCTCCCAGATGCTCACTCAGACGTTCAGCATGATAAAAGGGAGTCGGTCTTCCCGAATAAAAGCGAAGAAATTGATTTAATTCTGCATGAAAGGTCTCATCCTCCAACGCTTCCACTAAGCTTTTCTCCAATTCGATTAATGCCTTCATTAAGGTTTCAGGAACAAATCTGCCCCCATATTCACCAAATCGACCTGATCGTAGGACAGAATCATCTCGTACATTCGTAGCTTGTGCCATGCTGCTTCACCCTTTCCGCTAAAATTGTTATTTTGTGAGCATCCTTTTCACCATTGGTCTCTACACCGCTGGAAAGATCAATTAAGGCTGGTGCATATTTGCTAAGTAAAGTCTCTACATTCTCTATTGAAATACCACCAGCAATGATTGCTTGTAAGGGAGCTACCATTCGTTGCAAATCAGGAATGTGTTCCCAGGCAAATTTTTTACCCGTACCTCCCGCTTGTTTTGGATCATGCGTGTCAAATAAGTAGGCTTGCACACTATTTTTGTAGGAGGCAAGCTTTTCTATAATGGAATCACTCCCTGTCCCGATGCCAATCGCTTTCCATACAGGCTTGCCAAAGCGTTTTTGGGCCATTTGACAAAATTCTGGCGTTTCTTGGCCATGCAATTGGATCACGTCCAGAGGGACCTGATTCATTATGCGATCAAGCTCAGATACATCTGGATTCACAAAAACCCCTACTAGATGCGGGAAAGGTCTGTTCATATTTTCTAAAACCTCTGCATCCGCTGAAGTCTTAGCCTCTGCAACCAGAGTCCTTGCCTGCTCTACTGTCACCCGACGCTTACTTTCGGCAAACACCAAGCCTGCATATTCCACGCTAAGCTTCTGCAATAAGACCAGTGTATTCGCGTCTTTTATCCCACAAATTTTTAAGGCGGTCATATTGTGTCACCTCGTGAAATCACCTGAGGCTTCATATGTTGATCTTGCATTAGCTCACGAACGGCTCGAACCACGTCCTGCTGACGCATGAACTGCTCACCTACTAAAATGGAGCGCGCTCCTGCCATCCCGACTAAATGAACATCTTCCGCTGTCGCTAACCCACTCTCACTTACGACAGGAATGCCGCTAGGAATCAGCTTCAAGAGATCTACGGAAGTATTTAGATTCGTGGTGAAGGTTCGCAAATCTCGATTATTAATGCCGAGCAGCATAGGCTCTACTGCCGACATCACCTGCTCTAATTCCGTTTGATCATGAACCTCTATTAGCACATCTAGTCCGATCTCTACTGCCATTTGATAAAAGTGCTTGATTTGTTCAGAATCCAGAATGGCTGCAATCAATAAAATAGCATCCGCTCCACTCACTCTTGATTGAGCAACCTGATATTCATCAATAGTAAAATCTTTGCGTAACAACGGCTGAGGAACCAATTCTTTGATCATCTGTAGATACCTTAGTTCACCTTGAAAAAACGTTTTGTCCGTTAAAACTGAAATCGCATCCACACCAGCTTCCTGATAAGACCCAGCAATAGCGGCAGGGTCAAAATTAGCACGAATGATGCCTTTTGACGGAGAAGCTTTTTTTACCTCAGCAATTAGGCTTACCTTCCGAGGGCTTGTGGTAAGAGCGTTGACAAAACCGCGAGTAGCTGGCAGTGCTTTCATCTCCGTTAGCATCTGTTGAAGACTTGTTCCTTGACGCAGGGTCGCCACTTCTCCTTTTTTTTGCTCCACAATTTTACGAAGCATGATGAACCCTCCTCATGACCTGACGTAGTTGTTCAAGCTTACGTATTGCATTTCCATTGTCGATCAGCTCAGCAGCCCGGATGACACCCTTTTGTAAGCTACTTACGTTATCCGTGAGGTACAGAATGGCACCTGCATTGAGCAGCACAATATCGCGTTTCGCACCCCGTTCACCTTTAAAAATTTGCTCTAGGATTAGCGCGTTCTCTGCTGCATCGCCCCCTGCAAGCTCTTCGGAGGTCCCAAGCCTCAACCCTAACCGCTCCGGGTCAAGTCGATACGCCGATACCTCACCATCTCTTAATTCAGCTACTTCGCTTTCCCCTGTAATCGTTAGTTCATCTAAACCGTCTAGTCCAGCAACAACCATGGCTCTGGATACCCCTAACTCACTTAATGTCTTGGCAATCGGAACCAGCAATCCACGATCGTACAAGCCTAATAACTGGCGATCAGCCCGAGCAGGATTGGTTAATGGCCCCAGTAAATTGAAGACCGTCCGTATCGCCAGCTCTTTTCTCGGTATAGCCGCATGGCGCATTGCTTCATGGTATAGGGGCGCAAATAAGAAGCAAAGGTTGGTTTCTTCCAGACATTCTCCCGCTTGCTCAGGCGTCAGTTGAATCGGAATCCCTAGTGCTTCTAACACATCAGCGCTACCACACTTGCTAGAAACGGCACGATTTCCATGTTTGGCTACACTAACACCGCCACTAGCGGCTACAATGGCTGAGGCAGTTGAAATATTAAAGGTAGAAGCACCATCTCCCCCAGTGCCGCATGTATCAATCACGTTTTGCTTAGCAACAGGAAATGCTTTAACCCGTTCACGCATCGCTTCTGCAAAGCCAATCAATTCTTCAACCTGTTCACCTTTTACCCTGAGTGCCGCTAAAAATGCTCCGATCTGTGCATGTGTTGCTTTTCCATCCATGATTTCACCCATCGCTAATCGAGCCAGCGTACGATCTAGATGTTGCTTTCGGGTAATCTTATCTAAGGAGGTCGTTAGCATAACGCTACCCCCTTTGGTTGAAAATGCAGCTCTGCCTTTTCTAGAGCTTTGACCATTGCTGCTGCCTTATTCATTGCTTCTTGATATTCTAGCTCCGCTACTGAATCAGCGACAATGCCGCCTCCTGCTTGTATATGCACATGATTTTGTGTAAACAACAGGGTACGAATCGTAATGCAACTGTCTAAATTTCCAGTAAAGCTGAAGTAACAAATCGAGCCTGCATACGTGTGACGAGCGTCTTGCTCCAATTCTGCAATGATTTCCATCGCTCGCAATTTAGGAGCGCCAGATACAGTACCAGCAGGAAAAGCGGCAAGAAGAGCATCAAAACAATCCAAATCTTCACGCATCTCTCCTGACACATCTGAGACAATATGCATCACATGCGAATAACGGTCTACATGTAAGGGGTTTTCCACCTTTACCGTACCGTATGTAGAGACTCTCCCTACGTCATTGCGGGCCAAATCAACTAGCATATGATGTTCCGCTAATTCCTTTGGATCAGCCAGCAATTCTTGCTCTAACGCCAGATCCTCCTCGATCGTTGCTCCACGTTTGCGAGTTCCAGCTATCGGACGAACCTCAACCTTCTTGTTCTGAACCTTTACTAGCACTTCCGGTGATGCTCCTACCAAAGTCGCTGATCCAAATGGTAGATAATACAGGTAAGGAGATGGATTCGTCGTTCGTAGCATCCGATAAACGGCAAATGGATCCACATCCGTCTTCATCGTCATGCGTTGAGATAGAACAACCTGAAAGATATCTCCGCTGGCAATATAATCTTTTGCTTTAGCGATCATGGTCTTATACTCTGAGAGACTCATGTTACTTTGCAGGCTGCTGGTCTCTGGCTTTTTGACCGCTTCGTCTAGCTGACTTAATTGATATTGCTGTAGCCTTGTGTCCTTCGGTATAGGTGTATGCAGGATGTGATCACGTAAAGCGACCAATCGGGCACTAGCCTTTGCATACTTTATCTGCAACGATTCTTCTGTGTCCTCCTCAGAAACTCTAATGTGAACCATGCATTGAATTTCTTGCTTTGCATGATCATAAACCAGCATTTCATCTACAAAAACGACATGCATATCCGGGATATCAAGCGGTTGGTTCTGATGCTTAGGCAATTGCGTCTCTACATAGCGCAATGTATTATATCCTAAATATCCGATTGCTCCTCCTGTTAACGGTGGAAATTCAGCAATGGATGGCGCTCTATATTGCTGACATAATTCTCGCAGTACTTCCATGGGATTGCGGTTATACTGCTCTCGTTCCCCCGATTCTTTAAGAAGCGTCACCTGCTGGTCTATCGCTTCTACTCGCAAAAAGGGGCGTAGTCCTATAAAGGAGTACCTAGACCAGCGTCCTCCCCCTTCAACACTTTCTAGTAAAAAAGCTGCTTGTTCCGTACATTTTTGATACAAACTGATCGGCGTTTCCTGATCAGCTAACAAAGTAAGGCGAATGGGAATAAAATTGTGTGTAGATGCATAGTGCTGCACCTCTTGAAATGTGGGCTCTAACATGGACAACACACCTCTCTTCTTTTGATAGAAGAGGATGGTCGTATAGAAGATGGGATAATATGTAAGACAAAAAACACCCAGGAAAGAGTCCTGGGTGTTGGTTTATAGCATAACGAAACCAGTCTCAGCTCTCCTCGTCTCATACAACCTATCTCTTCTCAACTCTACTCGGCTCTCGACTAACTTACTAACTTGCTCGTAACTACCTTCATGCTCTGAACTTGTAAAACTTGCTCTTACTTTACAAAACCTAGCCCCTACTGTCAACTATTCTTTTACTAAATCTGGGCGTAATCGAATTGCTTCTCCTAGAAAAATATGCGTAATTTCATGTGGAGACTTGTCAGTATTGATGTGAAGCATAACACGAATACAATTTTTTAAACTCCCAGCCACAGGAATTTCTTTTGCACACATCAGGGGAACATGCTCCCATTTTAAAAACTCACGGGCAGCCTGAGCTGGAAATACAGCATCCAGCTCCTCGGTCATCGTGATTATAGCACTTGCTATATCGTCAGTTTCAATTTTATTTTGATGAATCATTTCACGTAAAAGCTCTGCTGTTGCCTCTAAGATTTCACTTTTATCATTTCGGATGACCGTTGTTGCCCCACGGACTCCTCGTACCTTACTCATTTTTGTGATTCCTCCCACTCTTCGCTCATAAACCGTAGTACATCTTCCTCTTTTACCCTAGGCACGATCTCTACATGCTCCATAGATGTTGGCAAAACAAGTGTAAGTGTACCTGCTACGCCCTTTTTATCCAAATGCATTGCCCGTAAAACATCTTCTGGATGCAATTCTTTTGGCCATTGAGTTGGGAGTCCAAAGGCTGCAAGCACTCTTTTTGTACGTTTTGCTACACCTTCTGGCGACATTCCAATGGATTCTGCATAACGGGCGGCTAAAACCATCCCAATCGAGATTGCTTCACCATGATTAAGCTGACCGTAACCTGTTAACGCCTCAAAGGCATGACCAAAGGTATGACCTACATTTAAGGTCATGCGAATATCTTGCTCAGTTTCGTCTTTGGCTACTACCGCCGCCTTCACAGCACAGCCGCGATAGATGGCTTCACTAACCAGTTTTGCATCCAATTCCATTAGGCCTTTTGCATGCTCCTCCAACCATCCAACAAAGCCCTCATCTGAAATCAGTCCATGCTTGATCACTTCCGCAAAGCCAGCGGAGATTTCTCTGCGAGGCAATGTTTGCAGAGTATCCACATCATAAATAACCATCAAGGGTTGGTGAAAAGCCCCAATTAGATTTTTGCCCAAACGATGATTAATCGCTACCTTGCCACCTACCGAGCTATCATGAGCCAATAAGCTTGTGGGAATTTGCACAAAATCAATTCCACGCATATATGTAGCCGCTACAAAGCCTGCCAGGTCACCTACGACTCCACCGCCTAACGCTAGCACGACAGATTTACGATCAAGTCCTGCCTCAATAGCAGCTGTCATCACCTCTTCATAAACAGCAAACTGCTTCGCTTTTTCACCAGCTACAACAATATGGGAAAAAACCTGGTATCCCGCTTGTTCTAGAAGAAGCTGCAACGGCTTCAAATAATGCTGCGCCACATGAGCGTCTGTAATGAGGAATAATTTTTGAGAGACTTTGATGTTTGCCTCCTGCAATAGGGCAGGTGTTTGGCTCAACAAACCTGCCCCAATATGAATAGGATAGGTTCTTTCATTCAAGTCAACTAGTAACGTACGTTTTTCCATTAGAATCTCTCCGTATAAGCTCGATATTCTTCCACGTTTGCCACCATATCGTCTAAAGCATCAGACGGGAACTTCTCACACATGGCACGCGCTATTTCCCAAGCAACAACTGCTTCGGCAACTACACTTGCTGCTGGTACAGCACAACTATCTGAACGTTCAATAGTTGCTGCAAATGGCTCCTTCGTATCAATATCTACACTCATTAACGGTTTATATAAAGTAGGGATAGGCTTCATTACACCTCGCACAACGATAGGCATTCCAGTGGTCATACTACCCTCCAAGCCGCCTGCCCGATTCGTTTTGCGACTGTAGCCTTTTCCTTCTGTCCATTCAATCTCATCGTGTACCTGAGAGCCTGGCAATCCTGCCGCTTCAAAACCGATTCCGATCTCTACTCCTTTAAAGGCCTGAATGCTCATAATAGCTTGCGCCAATCTTGCATCCAGCTTGCGATCCCATTGCACATGACTACCTAAACCAATCGGTACACCTTCCACAATTACTTCTACAATTCCGCCTAAAGAATCGCCTTCTTCTTTAGCACGATCGATAAGCTCCATCATTTTTTTCTCTGCATCAGGGTCAATGCAACGTACAGGTGAATCCTCTGTTATTTGCATTAGCTCATCTAGGGACAATTCACGTTCTTGGGCCACTACCTGTCCAATCTGCTTAACATGCCCAGCTACCCGAATACCGAATTGGGATAACAATTGACGTGCCACCGCACCTACGGCTACGCGCATTGTCGTTTCCCTCGCACTAGAGCGCTCCAGAATATTTCGCATATCCCTTTGGTGATATTTAATAGCCCCATTCAAGTCAGCATGACCAGGACGCGGACGTGATACACGACGACGTGCTTCATCCTCTTCTGGCACAGGTGTAGCACTCATAATTTTTTGCCAGTGGGTCCAGTCATTATTCTCAACAACCAACGTAACAGGAGCCCCCGTTGTATAACCATGACGAACACCAGATACGACCTGAACAGTATCTTTCTCAATCTGCATCCGGCGACCTCGGCCATGCCCCTTTTGGCGACGGTGTAATTGTTTGTTTATTTCGTCAAATGAAAAGGGGAGATTGCTAGGAATTCCTTCAATAATAGCTGTTAATTGTGGTCCGTGTGACTCTCCTGCGGTTATATATCTCACTCTTCTCTCCTCCAGTCAAATCCTTTAACACTTTTAAGCGATATAATATCATACATAGCCTAAGATGAAAACAAAAATAGACAAAATGCTTCTCACAATAAGGAGAAGCATTCTGCCATCTCTATAGATGATCGATTGTTATCAGTCGATCAGCCTGCTCACGATAGTAGAGTCGCTTCTGCATTACTAGGTTTTCCAGCTGGCGAGTTTCCGCTCCTAGAATTTGTCCGCACTCCTGCAAATTGATGAGCCCAAGTCGATACGCTTCAATCACCTTTGATTTATCCATTGACTCATTGCCTCCATCTGGAAATGTTTATCTTCCTAGTAGCTATTGTTCAATAAATAAATCATTGGTATACATCTTTCATTACGATTTTACAGTGTTTTTTTGTAAAAAAACGTATCTTCTACTTCAAACTGATATTGTTGCGGCTGGAAAATTTGCTCTGTGCTTCCCACAAACAATACGCCGCCAGGGCGTAGGGCACGACTAAACTTTTGATATAATTCATGCTTCGCTTCTTCTGTAAAATAAATCAAGACATTTCGGCAAATAATTAGATCAAAGCCTGTATCAAACGACTCCGCAAGCAGATTATGCTTTTTAAAGTTCACGGCATTTTTAATTTCTTGATCTAAACGATAAGTGAGCTGGTCCTTATGAAAATATTTCTGTAATAAATCTTTAGGGCAATCTTGTAAGGAACGCTCCAAATATACACCCTGCTTCGCTTTCGCCAGCGCTCCCTCGTCAATATCGCTAGCAAGGATGCTAGAGGACGCTAGTAATTGCTTTCTTTTTAACACAAGTGACAGTGTATACGGTTCTTCTCCCGTCGAACACGCTGCGCTCCACACCTTCAAACGACGGGATTCTGCATATAATCTTGGCAAAATTTTATTTTCGAGCGTCTCCCATCTGCCTGGATTTCGGAAAAACTCTGAAACATTTATTGTCATCCGATCCAAGAATTCGTAAAATAAATCCAGATCTTTATTCAGGGCCTCAAAATACGCGACAAAGCTGTTATATCCGCGCTTGATTCGTAATGAGGTTAATCTGCGTTTCATTTGTGCTTCTTTATATAACGCTAGATCAATCCCTGTTTTCTTTTTAATCAGTGCAATAAATTGCAAGAAGTCTTTATCCTCCACTGTGTGTATCCCCCTTTTGCCTTACTCCAAGCCATTCGTTACACTATTCGTCAAATCCTGCTACGATACGAAAAAAAGACCTTCAAAAGAAGGCCCTTCTTACGAAATTTGTCATTTTAGATCCAACGAGCGATCGTTTTTTCTACGGAAACGATTTCATCCTTTGAGAACCAAAGACCAATTTCACGCTCTGCACTTTCAGCAGAATCAGAACCGTGAATGATATTCATGCCTACAGATACTGCGTAATCACCACGGATCGTACCAGGTGCTGCATCTGCTGGGTTCGTTTTCCCCATCATGTTACGGGCAGTGCTAATCACCTTGTCGCCTTCCCATACCATTGCAAATACAGGACTAGAAGTAATGAAGTCTACTAATTCACCAAAGAATGGACGCTCTTTATGTTCAGCATAATGCTCTTCCGCTTTTTCACGGCTCACATTCATTAGTTTAGCGCCAACCAAAGCAAAGCCTTTTTTCTCAAAACGGGCAACGATCTCTCCTACAAGATTACGTTGTACGCCGTCTGGCTTTACCATGATAAAAGTTTTTTCCATTCGAATGCCCTCCATACCTCTATGTAGAAAATATTTGTACCAACGAAAATTTTATCAGAAGAAAGCCGTACAAGCAACCGATCAATTGCAGAAACTTCAATAAATTTGATCGATATGGAAAAGTTGTTATTTTCATATAGTAAGAGGCCTGCATCTGTTAATTATGCAAATCCTCCCTATACATAAAGCCCCTTTCCCACAAGAAAGAGGCTTCTTCATCAACTCTGGATTAAAATTTACGCCCACCAATATAATCAGCAATTTGTAGTAATGATTTTTTGGTCGGAGATGCAGGCAGATCTGCTAATGCTAGTTTTGCTCTTTTTAGATAGCGTTCAGCCAACGCTTGTGAATAAGCAATTCCTTCTCCCTGATGAATCAGCGGAATTGCCTGTTCAATACGAGAGTTGATATCACCCTTACGAATCCACTCCTGAAAGACATCCTTTGTACTGCCCTGATAAGCGCTATAAAGAGCTGGCAAAGTGACGTTTCCTTGACGCAAGTCACTTCCCGCCGGCTTACCTAGCTGTTTTTCTGTTCCTGTAAAATCTAGAATATCATCTGTAATTTGAAAAGCCATTCCAACATTATACCCAAAATGGTACATACGGCGCACGACATCTGCCGATGCATTAGTCGCAACTGCGCCAAGCTGACAGCTAATCGCAATTAAAAGCGCTGTTTTGCGTTTAATCCGGCGGAGATAATTGCGCAAGCCCTGATTCCAATTCCCCAAATCACGAACTTGCTCAATCTCTCCTTTACACATCTCCACAATAGCTTTGGAGAGAATCTGATGGATCGCTGGATTAGGTAATTGCGTTACGATACCTAAAGCTCTTGCCAGTATGTAGTTTCCAGAATACATCGCCACTCGATTGTCCCATTTCGTGCGTACGGTGTCTTTGCCTCGGCGCTTGTTTGCATCATCCACCACATCATCATGAACAAGTGTAGCCATATGAATAAGCTCAAGCGGTACAGCTACTTGAGATAAATTTTGCACATTATAATCACCAAATTTCCCCGCTAGCAACACAAAGACAGGGCGGATTCGCTTTCCGCCTGCCTTCAGAAGATGGGTAGAAGATTGGTAGAGTTCACGAGACTCTGGATTAATGGCTCGTTCCAGTTCTCGTTCGATATATGAAACATCACTTTTTACTTGCATATAGATATCGACCAGATTCATTTCATCCACCTAACTCGTTGACATAGTAGTAATGTTGTCCGTTGCCCAAAATGCTACTTTCACCGGCTTGGGCAATAGACCAAGATCAGCCGTGCAAGCATAGTAATGTTCCAATCCCATAATTTGTTCCTGCGTAAAATCATGAATGAGTCCAGTAAAATATCCTTCCCAGAAAGATACATCGCCACCAAAATGCTGGTGAGCATACTGAACGATTTCACTACAATCGGCATGACTCTTGTTTTTGCTATGAACAAACTCCTCATGAAGCTGATGCAACAATTTACCATGTGTTTCAACAGCTTCTCTGCGAATGGCCCATACAGCAAACGTCATTGGGTATCCTGTATGCTCATACCACAGCTGTCCTAAATCGTACACATAATATCCCAGATCCTGCTGACGGGCTAGAATTGCTTCATCTCCAATGAGCAGGGAAGCATCGTGTTCCTCCATCATCGACTTGATATCAGGGCGCATTGTGGTGTATTCAAGACTCATACCCTTAAATTTTTCCAATATTACCCGCAACAAATTAACAGAGGTAGCAGAGGTATTCGTTAATGCAATACGAGCTTGATCCAGTTGATCAATCGGACGTTTACTAAATAAGAAAATAGAACCTACAGGACCTTTAGCACCAACACATACATCTGGCATTAGCACATATTGATCTTCATGTTCCGCGTAGCTGAAGGAGGATATAGGACCTACGTCAATGATCCCATCTGCCATAGCTTTATTTAATTGTGCAGGATATTGCTGGATAAAATCAGCTTTCCCCAAAAAGCGGTCTAAATTTACATAAAAATAGACAGGAAGCGTGTTTGTATATAAGATTTGTCCGACCTGTAGTTGTCTTTTACTCATGGCCCTCTCCCCATCTCGTAAACAAATGATTTTCCACATCAAGTTGGTCAAGTGCTTTGCCAACCACGAAATTCACTAGGTCATCAAGTGTTTGCGGGCGTTGATAGAAACCAGGCATCGCAGGGAGAATCTTAACTCCGATACGGCTTAGTTTCAGCATATTCTCTAGATGTAGCGCGTTAAAGGGTGTTTCACGTGGGACCAGCACGAGCTTGCGTCCCTCTTTAATCATTACATCAGCACAGCGTTCTAATAAATTACCGGAAGCACCGTGAGCAATACCCGAAAGTGTTCCCATCGAACATGGGATAATAATCATCCCATCACTCTTATACGAGCCACTTGCCATCGGACAATTAAAATCTCGCAGCGTCCAATAATGAAGCTCGCCTGCAGAGTATTTCTTAAAATACCCTTGTAAAAACGTCTCACGTTCATCCACAGCAGGTGCAAAATCCAATTCGTCATGAAAAACCTGCCAACCAGCTTCTGTTATCATCAAGTGAACCGTATGTCCAGCTCTTAGCAATTCTTCAACTAGTCGAATTCCATATTTGGCACCACTTGCTCCTGTTATGCCTACACCTAATTTCATCTTTTTCATAGAATCACCAAGTCCAGAACAGTAAAGCAGCATATCACTACGCTAAAAATACCATTCATTGCAAAGAAAGCAATTTCAATTTTAGACAGGTCGTTATGTTTAACTTGACTGTGCTCATAGAATAAAATCGCTGCCCCAGCAATAATGCCGACAAGAAACCATACGGAAAGATTAGTCGTCATATACATCAAGAGAAGACCTAGAATGGTTAACAAATGACAGAGACGAGCAATTATCAGTGCATTCTTAATTCCAAACCGACTAGGGACAGAGTAGAGACCTTCTTTAACATCGAACTCTGTATCCTGACAAGCATAAATAATATCAAAACCGGCTGTCCAGATCATGACTGTAAAGAACAGTAGCATTGCAGTTCCATCTACTTGACCTGTGGTTGCAATCCAACCGCCCAATGGCCCGAATCCAAGGGCTACACCTAAGATAAAATGACAGAGCCACGTAAATCGTTTGCAATAGGAATATAAGACTAATACAAAGACTGCAAGTGGTAAAAGCTTAACTGCTAATGGGTTTAGTTGCCATGCAGCAACGAATAAGACCAAGAAAGAAACAATAATAAAAAGAAGAACTTCCGTGACAGACAGCAATCCTGCCGGAATGGCACGCTTCGCTGTTCGCGGGTTTTTTGCATCAATGACACGGTCTATCAACCGATTTAGTGACATCGCTGCGCTTCTTGCCGCTACCATCGCTATCGTAACCCAGAAGATTTCTCCCCAGGTAGGCCATGTACCTTCTATAATGATATTGCCTAGTACTGCCCCAATAAAAGCAAATGGCAACGCAAAAATACTATGTTCAAATTTAATCATTTCGAGAATGATTTTCACTTTATTAAAGACCATTTTGACTTGCACTTCCATTCTATTTTGCGGATAGGCTATGGATTTTTCGTACCGATATGCAGGGCAGAGACACCGCCCATAAACAATTTTACCTGTACATGATCAAGCCCCGCTCTTCTAAACATCTCAGCCAGCTCTTTACTGTCAGGAAAATTTGTAAGGGACTGAGGTAACCAAGCGTATTCTTCATACTTATTAACTACCATTTTAGCAACAATTGGTAGCATTTTATAGAAATAAAGATAAAATAGCTTACGATATGGGATAAATGGTGGCTTCGATACCTCTAAAGACACAACCTT
The DNA here is from genome assembly GCF_026891775.1 of Brevibacillus halotolerans. Lineage (NCBI taxonomy): Bacteria > Bacillati > Bacillota > Bacilli > Caryophanales > Paenibacillaceae > Brevibacillus > Brevibacillus halotolerans. The sequence continues at coordinate 98,661 of NZ_JAPTNK010000011.1, read as the reverse complement.
GCCCCCTGGCTTTACAACGCGTGTCATCTCGTTAAGCACCGTTTGTACATCGGGCACGTTGCGTAGGGCAAATCCAATCGTAACAAAATCAAACGTATTATCTTCAAAGGGCATTTTCATGGCATCAGCATTCACTAATTGCACTTGACTTAGCCCTTCCTTTTCGACCTTGTACGCTCCTACATTCAACATATTTTGACTAAAATCAAGCCCTATTACTTTCCCAGTAGGACCTACTGTTTTGGCCAAGCTAATTGTCCAATCACCAGTCCCGCATGCAACATCCAGACAAGCATCTCCTGGCTTCACCTGCATTTGGTTCATCGTATACTTGCGCCATGATGAATGGCTGCCAAAACTGATGACATTATTCATACGGTCATATTCATTCGCGATGCTCTCAAAAACGGAATGTACATATTCCGCCTTCGATGGTTGTCCATTTGTGTTCAAAGCCTACATCTCCTCTGCCCGCTTTAACCGTTGTACGCGATTGGTATAGCGGGAAGTCATCCACGCTAACTCGCTTTGTGTGTCGCCCGATTTTAAGGTAACGATCAATTGCTCACAGATATGCAATAATTCCATGACTTTCCCTTCAATCATTTCGACTGCATTGGCGATTGTTGAGCCTGGCTTCTGTAGCAAAAATTGTGTCAAGCCGTTTGGAGCTTGCTCTTGCCATTGTAACTGCTCCCATTCCCCGATCAGTTGTTCAAAGGCTGAGGTCTGTTCAAACAAGCTGGTCCAAAATTCGCGTACAGAGTCATTTTTTGCATATTTGTCTACAAAAGCTACATAAAGAGCCGTATCAATCTTTTTGCGCAAGCTAAGATACGTCTCCTGTGTCAATTTATTTTCTTTCTGAGCAATATATAGCTTCATTTTCGTTTCGTGAGCAAGCTGATTACCTACAGCCAAAACTTGAATTGCTTCAATCTCATTAGCGTCAGCGAGTATATTATAGTAAAGACTACTGTAGTAATCCCCCGCTAAAACGGTTAACTGTCTATTACGTTCGGAAACCAGCGTTTTTTCATAATGATTCCGTACGGTTTCATGTGTATCAATGCCCAATTGTACGAACCCAGTCGCTACCGAGAGTAGATGAGCTCGTTCTTTTGTGAAGCCGTTCTCATGTAAAAAGAAGAATAAGAGAGCGAGTCGATTTTCAGCCATAGCTGGGACATCCACATATTGTTGAATATATGTTTGTTGTATTCGACCTTGAATTTCTTCGATGATAGCTTTTAATTCCTGTGAATATGCATTTCGATCTGTGCCCATTATGCCTCCTCCATTTAAAGCGTTGAAGCTCCATCACTGTCCCCATTTTTTACAAAGAATGTAATGTTTTTGAACACAAAAAAATGGTACGCAGTAATCCATCGCCATACAGTATATCACACTTTTAAAGGAAGGAATAATTTTCTGCTGTAATCAAGTTGCTTCTTTAACAAAAAAATGCTGCTTTACATACTGCTCTGCATCGCTTAGTTCAGTTGGGCTTTTCCATTTATCTTCTTGTCCCATTTGCGCTCGATCTGCTTGGATCAGAAGCGTAGCTGGGCTTTGTGCTTTTTGTTCATTGGATCTAGTGAATTGGAGGGTGACATGCTTAACATTCGTCGTCTTATTCATCAGTACATAAACAATTGAATAGGCATCATGATACATGAGGTCATTTACTTTCTTGTGGTCTTCAGGCAAGGACAGCGTGAGCATGATGGAAGGCTGATCCCACTCTACATGACTTATCTTATAATGAGTTTCCAGTAAAGTAAATAAATCCACAAGATTGTGTGAACTTACTGTAAGTCTAGGAAATTCTCGAAAGGTTGGGACGTCAGCGACAGGTCCTTTTTTTGTAAAAACCGGCAAAACGGACAGCATCAGTGATAAACCTACTGAAATCATCATTGCAAATAAAAATCGCCGTGGCATTTTATGCATTCCCCCTTTTTCCATTCTATAAAAGAAAAAAGCAGGCTATGCCTGCCAGAGAGAAAAATGCTGGTAATCCCTTCAAAGGAGTAGAAACGATTTTCTTATTTATCTATCTTTGATGAATCAGTGTAGCCTTTTTTTCTATAGCGGAAAATCGCCTTTAGCTCCTTATACGTACGAAAAGGCTTGCTGATAACACGGTACGGCATGGTTGAGATAAAATGACTTAAATCTTCTCTGAATTCCTGAGTGATCCGTTGTGGCTTCGAAATAATTCGGTCAACATACTGCGAATAAATTTCTTTCAACAAATCTGGTTCCATAACGCTCTCTTTTCCACACTGCTCACATTTAACCATATATAAAATATCATGTACATACGTGACAGTGTGAGGTGCTTGACCAAGACAAGTTATGCAGTAGAGTTCTGTTTCAATCACTGTCTCTTCCAAACCCGTTCCCTCCTTACTCCTCACTGTTGCCTTTATCATCAGATGTAGCAATTAATTCTCTAGCTGTGCGCTCGTCTACAAATAATTTATGGAAATAACCACCACGTAAAGCAGCTCTAATTGCTGTCACTTTCGCTAACCCAGTCGCCACTGCAATAACAGTGGGAATTTGAAATAAATCGGGCAGGTCAATCCCAATAACGCGATTGTTCAACGGTATCTGAATCTGTTTGCCATCCTTGTCGATAAAGCGGGAGCCTATATCCCCTACAGCTTGATTTTGCTTTAGCTCTTCCATTTCCTCTTCTTTTAAATATCCCATGTTAAACAATGTTGATTCTTCCAGAAAACCGATTCCTAACAGGGCAATTTCCACCTTGCGAATTTGATCTAGTAAAACGCGAATGGATTCTGATTGTAGAATTTGTTCCTTGAGATCTACTGTTTCTACCAATGCCGGTGCATATAAAAATTCACAGTTTGCACCCATTCGTTTTGAGAGCTCATAGGCTAATTGGTTAGAATGGATTTCCACGTGCTTTCGTCCTGTCCCTCCAACTAGAGGGTACACCATCATTTCTGGATTTCGTTCGTACGGGTATTCATTTACCATATGATAGAGGGTAGTCCCCCATGATAATCCGATGCTTTTGACGTTTTTAGCCAATTTAGATAGATGCATGGCCGCTTCCTTAGCTACTAGCTGCTTGATTAATTCCTGATTCTCTATTCCGTTCGCAGGCACAACAATAGCTTCATCTAAAGAAAACATTTCTTCTAGCTTTTGTTCAATCTCCACTACGTTTACAGTCTCATCTTTAATAATGATCTCTACTATTCCAGCATCTTTTGCTTTTTGTAGGAGTTTGGATATTACAGGGCGGGAAACCCCGATCTTTTTAGAGATTTCTGCCTGGGTTAGTCCTTGAAAATAATATAGTTTAGCGACACGCACGAGTTCCCTTTTCTCAGCCCAATCCATTGTCTCACCTCTCTTACATCTATCATCCTTCATCTATTATAAACATAAACTCATAGGAGCGCGAAAAAGATTACAAATTCCTGTACCATCGTAAGCAATCCATAAATCTCTAAGATAAGAGGAGCAAAAAAGAACTGAGGAAGGGCGTCCCCAGTTCTTCTTTTATGTTGTGTCCCATGTAAGCTGCTCTATAGATATCAACCTTTACGAGTGGATACCTTTTCCTAACCAATCACTGGCCGCTTCTAGTAATCCTTCTGATACAGTTGGATGTGGAAAAATCAGATTTGCCATTTCTTCAACGGTTCCTTCCAATTGCATATAAGCAGAGATTTGTGAAATCATCTCAGTCACATGTGGGCCAACCATCACAGCCCCTACTATTTCCCCGTAGGTCTCATCTGCAATCAGCTTTACAAAGCCTTCTGCTTGCCCACTTGCTAAGGCCTTACCGTTCACTGCGAGCTGATACATTGAGGTTTTTATCTGAAAGCCCTTTTCTTTTGCTTCACGCTCGCTAAGCCCTACACTTGCTATCTCAGGGTAGGTGTAGATGCATCTTGGGACGATATGGTATTCCATATCTGTAGCGTGCCCTGTCGCATTCAGAGCAGCTACAATTCCTTCTGCACTTGCTACATGAGCCAATTGCCAATTGCCAACCACGTCACCTATAGCATAGAGATTTGGTACACTTGTTTCCATACGTACATTTACTTTAATAAATGGACCATCCATATCAAGCGATAGGTTAGCAGATGCCGACAGATTCGGGCGACGTCCAATTGCGACTAGTATTTCTTCCGCGACAACATCCTGTTTTGCTCCAGCTTCATTGTAGATCATAAGCTGTTTTTGCGAGCCAAGGGCTTTAACCGCAGCTACTTTCGCCTTGGTGAGAATCGTAATTCCCCTTTTGCCTACATGTTTTGTTAGTACCTGTGAAGCCATTTCATCTTCTGTAGCCAAAATGCGATCTGCCATTTCAATGATTGTTACCTTTGTTCCCAAGCTTTCAAAAATGCTGGCAAACTCTACACCAATAACACCACCACCAATAATGGCAAGGGACGCAGGAATTTTCTCTATATCAAAAATAGTATCGCTTGTGTGATATGCTACCTGCTCTAATCCTTCAATCGGAGGTACGGCTGGAGAGGAGCCTGTCGCAATAATGATTGACCCTGCCTTGATTCTCTCTGGTTTATCACCCGTAATTTCCACGATCTGGTCTGGTTGAATCTCAGCCTTACCATGATAGAAATCAATATTTCCCGTTCGTAATAGATGGGCAATTCCTCCACGGAGCTGATTAATAACCTGATTTTTTCTCTGCATCATTTTTGGTAAGGAGAGCCTCATGTCTCCTACCTCAATTCCGTATTTGGACGCATCTCTGATAGCATGAATCATTTCAGCATGCTTCAATAACGCTTTTGATGGAATGCACCCTCGATTCAAGCATGTTCCTCCCAAATGTCCCTGCTCAATAAGTGCCACCTTCTTTCCTTCTTTTGACGCGCGAATGGCCGCTACGTATCCGCCCGGTCCTCCCCCGATGACAACAATATCGTAGGTTTTCATGGCTGTTCCCCCTAGACTAGTAGCTGATATGGTTCTTCAAGAGAACGTTTCATACTTTGTAAAAATTCTGCTGCTGGTGCTCCATCCACGATCCGGTGGTCAAAGGAAAGGCTCAAAGTCATCTGCGGACGAAGTTTTAACTCTCCGTGAATCCCAACTGCTTTTTCCGTAATACGGCCAACCCCTAAAATGGCAACCTCTGGCTGGTTAATAATGGGTGTAAAGGCATCAATGTCGTACATTCCAAGATTGCTAATGGTAAAAGTGCCTCCCTGCATCTGATCAGGAAGCAATTTACCTTCTCTTGCTAATCGTCCCAGCTCTTTGCACTCTGTCGTTAATGTCGCCAAGCCTTTCTGATCAGCATGTTTGACAACTGGCACTAGTAGACCGTTTGGTACTGAAACCGCAAGACCCGTGTTTACTTCCTGTTTATAGAGAATATAGTCACCTTCAACGGAAGCATTCATCTGTGGATGTTGACGCAATGCTATCGCAACCGCTTTCATGATGATCTCTGTATAAGACAACCGATATCCTGTCTGATTCTCAATCACTGGGAGTAAGCTTTTGCGAAGCTTGATTGCATTGCTCATATCTACTTCCGTTACTAGCGTGACATGCGGTGCTGTAGTAACACTTCGGATCATTCGCTCAGAGATAACCTTACGCATGCCCTCCAGTTTCACACGCGATAACTCCACAGATGATTTTGTGTTGTTTGCTACACTGCTGTTCATAGCTACTTGCAAACGATTAGGAGGAGCCTGCAGAACATCATGTTTTGTGATTTTTCCATTAGCACCTGATCCCTGTATGCTGTTTAACTGGACTCCCGTGTTCGAGGCGATTTTTTTCGCTAGAGGTGTCACCATTCTCTCTTGAGATTGTTTAACATAAGCTTCTACATCTTCGGCATGAATGCGCCCATATGTTCCACGCCCTCTAATCTCATGTAGTGCGACACTGTTTTCTCGTGAAAGACGTCGAGCCGCTGGTGTAGCCCGCACTTTATTCGCTTCTTCTTCAGAAGTAGAAGTCTCTCTTTTAGCTTCGCTCTCCTCACTAGCTTTGTTTATATCAGCAGGAGTTTTTTCTTCCTCCAGCTCTAGAGGCATGTCTGGAACTTGTTCTCCCGGCTCTCCAATATACCCGATGATTTTTTGTACAGGTACAATCGCGTTCACATCATCATAAATTTTTAGTAACGTACCTGTTGCATATGCCTCTACTTCAATGTTAATTTTGTCTGTCATCACTTCTAGTAGTAGGTCACCCTCTTCTACCGGGTCTCCCTCTTTTTTAAACCATTGCAAAATGGTTCCCGTCTCCATTGTCATACTAAGCTTCGGCATGAAGATTCCTGTTGCCATGTTCCTCTCCCCCTTCTAACGATGTGCCACTGTGTCTTTTACTGCTTGTATAATATCAGGCACCTGCGGGATTGCCGCCTTTTCTAAAACAGGATTATAAGGCATTGGTATCCACTTGCCGCCCAATCGTCTAATAGGGGCGTCTACATAATCGAAGGCTTCACTCTCGGCAATCATGCTGACTATCTCTCCGCCGAATCCGCCGAACTTGACCGCTTCATGAACCACAATTAGCTTTCCTGTTTTCTTCACTGACCGAATAATGGTGTCGGTATCCAATGGCACCAATGTTCGTGGATCGATAACTTCCACAGAGATGCCTTCCTTTTCTAATTCGGAGGCTGCTTCTAATGCTTTGTGTATCATAATAGCAGTGGCTACAATTGTTACGTCTGTGCCTTCACGTTTTACATCTGCCACACCAAGCGGAATACTGTATGATTCTTCTGGGACATGCCCCAATGTTTTATAGAGGAGCTTGTGTTCATAAAAAATCACCGGGTTATGATCGTCGATGGCTGCCTTTAATAACCCCTTTACATCATAAGCAGTTGAGGGCTGGACCACTTTTAGCCCGGGAATATGGGCCATCCACGCTTCCAAGCTTTGTGTATGCTGCGCCGCGGCACCTGTACCCGAACCAGATGGTGTACGCACGACCATCGGCACATTCCCTTTCCCACCAAACATGTAGCGATTTTTCGCAGCCTGATTTACCAACTGGTCCATCGCAATGGTTATGAAGTCAGAGAATTGTAGCTCCATGATAGGTCGCATGCCAGTCATAGCGGCTCCGACAGCAGCCCCTGCAATCGCCGCTTCGGAAATCGGTGTGTTGCGGATTCGCTCTGGACCAAATTCTTCAATCATCCCACGCGACACCCCAAACGCTCCTCCATATACTCCAATGTCTTCTCCCATCAAAAAAACATCTGGATTGACACGCATCTCCTGAGTCATCGCTTCTCGGACCGCTTCTAAGTACGTAATCTCTCTCATGAGGTTCCCTTCCTTCTTTTTTATCCGTTATGCGTAAACGTCTTCTTCCAACGTATCTAGGGAAGGCATCGGGCTTTTTTCTGCAAACACCACTGCTTCCTCGATCTCCTTCTTTGCCTGCTGTTCTATTTCTTTGGCCTGTTCTTGTGTAAGTAGGCCTTTTTCTATCAAGATTTCCTGTAATCTTTTGATACAATCACGATTTTTCCGCCAATCCAGTTCTTCATCACGGGTCCGATATTTTTTCGCATCACTCTTAGAGTGCCCTTTATAACGATATGTTTTGGCTTCGAGTAAAGTAGGTCCTTCACCACGCCGAGCTCGTTCTGCTGCTTCAGCTACAGCATTCATGACTGCCAAAAGATCGTTTCCATCTACTACTACACCAGGAATACCATAGGCTTTTGACCGATCCGCAATATTTTCGATATTCACCATTTCCGTTACAGGACCAGACATTCCATATTGATTATTTTCACAGAAAAAGATAACTGGCAATTTCCAGATGGACGCCATATTTAGTGATTCATGAAAACTGCCTTCATTGCTCGCCCCATCGCCAAAAAAACTGATTGTAACATAGCCTAGCTTCTTCATTTGTGAGGTTAGCGCTGCTCCAACTGCAATAGGGATACCGCCACCGACAATTCCATTCGCGCCTAAATTGCCTTTCTCTACATCCGCAATATGCATTGATCCGCCTTTTCCCTTGCAATATCCTGTTTCACGACCAAATAGTTCAGCCATCATTTTATTAACATCAGCACCTTTGGCAATGCAGTGACCATGACCTCGGTGCGTACTCGTAATTTTATCCGTTGGTTGAAGCACAGCGATTGCACCTACCGCCGTTGCCTCTTGTCCGACACATAGATGGGTTGTTCCGTGAATTAATCCTTTTGCGAAAAATTCATCTACCTTTTCATCAAAAAAGCGTATGACCCACATTTGATGTAATAAATCAACCAACTTTTGCTCCGTAATCATCTTAGGTAATTCCCAAGCAGTAGTCATGTTGTACCCTCCTTTGCTCTTTAGAAAAACAAAAGGCCGAATACCTCCACACAGGGAAGCATTCGGCCCGAGGCCCCTTTTACATTTGTTCTAGTTGGTTACATTTGTTCTACACCTTTATTTTACCTCTTTTTTTATATCCGTCAACTATTACTTTCTGGGCTGTCTATCCTTCTAACAGCTTTGGGTTTTCTTCCAATCTTTTTTTAAATTCCTCTTTGGTCAACTTTTCAATGGAAATAAGAAATACTTCTTCCGTACCCTCACATACAAATTTATCGTGTTCAAACAATTTATATATTTTTGTACCAGGAGTCACTCTTTTCATTGATTTCATCTCCCTTCCTCCCCACCTCTGGTTGTAATCTTCTGGATATTTGCTGGTTCCTCCAATGCTGCCATTAATTCTTCCACAGCAAATTGGCATGTATCATTAACTGCCAGCATGATCACCCAGTCTACCTGAATTCCCGGTTCCCACTCCAGAGGGTGAGCTAATTGCAAAATGGCAATGGCAGGATTGATAGTCTGAGCAGGTTCTGCATGCGGGATAGCAATACCACCTGCGAGTGATGTTGCCCCAAGCTTTTCTCGTTCCCACACCTTTTGCACGAATTCGGGTTTTACATAGCCTTTTTCTACTAGCTTGTGAGCAAGAAATAGAATTGCTTCCTTTTTATTCGAAATGTTGCAAGCAGAAAAAATAAGGTCGGTCACTATTAAATCCTGCATGTGTAGCGGTGTTCGTTGATCAACAGAAGCTTGTCCAACGGTCAGATCCCCGATCATTAACAAGCGATCTAAAAACGAAAATCCGCTTCCTTCAATTAAATGCTGTAAGGAGATGAATGGTAGTCCCTCAACCAATGGATCAATCGTGCCTACAACAGCTAAAATATGATATTCCTCTTTCCACCTTGTATAGGAGGAACGTACCGTATGAGTATTAGCAAATAAATAATGCAGATCACCACCACGATCACCGACATGCTCGCTCACAATTTGTCCAAGCTGACGTGCTGCCCCTTCCCCCGTCAAGCAAACCAACATCAACGCTTTGGGTTTCACTATTTTCCACTCATCTAAAAAAGGGGAAACAGGCATACGCCATTGAACAATTTCCTGAGCGACATGAGACAATGACTTTGGTGCATATAAACACCGGCGCATAACCTCCATAGCAAATGGCAAGCTCAAGGGGGCAAATATCAATGTTTCGACTTGAACATGTTCTCGCCAAATCTCTTCACTACCTACCATCCGTCCCGCATCTGCCAAGACAACGACTCCCATGCCATGATCTGCGCGTTTAATCGCAGAGCTAACTTTGGACAAAAAACGCTCCTCCGAATCATCTACAGAGAGACTAACTGCTTGAATGTGATGCTGTCCAAATAAAGAATGTAATTGTTCTGCCATACTCTCAGCAATACTGCCGTATGAAACCAACACCATACCTACCGTTGGTGAATTTTTTTCAATCAGGGTGCAATGCTTTACATAGCGAGCCAGCATTTCTGTTTCTGCCTTCGTAATGCTAATTCCCCACGTGCTTTTGATTACCTCTGCCATCTCCTGAGCAACAATCCACTCCATAGAAAGGTAGGAGGAAGCTGCTTCGCTTTTTTGATTCCCATGATATATCTGATTTGGCTCTGTAACCTGATAACGTTCTAGCATTCCTTTCACATGCAAGGCAAGAGCCATTACTAGTTTTTCATGATCGAGTACGAGGTGCTTTTCTGCAATCCATAGCATTTGCTCTACCATTTGCATGACCTTTTCTCCGACAAAAATACTTAAACTACGCACACGTTCGGCATCTGATTTACGTTTTCCACTGTCATCTCTTAATCGTTCACGGCATTCCTGCTGTAATCGGAGTCGAATTAATTCAGGCCGAACTCCCTGTTGATTCATTTGGGAAAATCGAATGTGGAGCCAATGATAAATGGAGTCAGGAGCTAATGCTGGTAGAGCGCTTCGTGTCGTTCTTTCATCACCTTGGACAGGAGAAAGATGTTCAACTAACCAATCTATGAATTCGTTACAAACAAAAGCGCGAATGTCTGCTTGTAGCTGCGTAATGTTCCCCGCATACCCATTCATCAGTTTTTTACGCTCGTCACATTTATCCTTATGAATCGGGCACCCCGCTTGTTGTGCTTGCTGCTGAATCATATCATCAATTAACCGAAGCTGTGACTCCCTCGGCCATGAAGCTAAGGATGGCAAGTTAACCTGAATAGGAAATAGACGATGCAGTAAGTCAGGATCACCCCAACCTGCTGTATTTGTGCTGGACGCAAAAATGAATACGGGTGAGTCCATCTCTCGTACACGCTTAAGCACCGCTTCTATAGACTCAAGAGATAAAAGCTGAATTTCCCGAATATACAATGCCCCGCCTACATCTTGATAGCTACTTAGTGTATCGCAGATCTGTTGCTCAAATAATGGGCCTTCCGTCATTTCGCGTATATCTATTTCTGTAAAAATTGCTTCTGATTTCAGTTGTTTCTCCTGTTTTGCAAAGGAAAAGGCGGCTTCTGCTATAGCTCGCTTTCCTGTTCCCTTTTCTCCCTGAAATAAAATGGGGAGCTTTTGGTACGGATATAAGATGACCGCCTTCACCTGTTGGACAAATGGTAAAAGGAAGCCATCGCTCTCGATCAAATCAGCAAACTGACGCAGTTTTCGGTGTACTGACCGTTCCTTGCCTAAAGAAGTATGAGATCCGGTAGCCAGAGGCATCTCTTGCCAATCTTCCTGCTGTTCTTTCCGTAAATTCATCACAGTAAATTTTGATATTTCAAAACCTATTTTACGTAGCTCTCCTGTTAGCTTGCGATCGGATATCTGTGAATGCTCCTTTAAAATCCGGTTCATTTCTGCAAGTAGCAATGGTAACCGCCGTTTGCGGGAATCAGGGATTTGAAGCTGCTGACGCAACAACGTACATTTATCTCTCCTAATTCCTAATTTTCCGGCAATCTCTTCGTCAGTCAGCGGATTTTTGGGATCTTCATCCCTTACAATCTGTAGGAACTGTCTCTTCATTTGCCACCATTCCTTCCCTTTTTAGCAGAATCCCTGACAATTGCTCACAATTCCTTTCATTTATGGAGATTGATTCACACCGATCACTCAATCTATACCAATGGTAGAAATTGTTCTTCACAGGCACAAAAGTGCGAGACAAACGTAGACGAACCAGGAGATTATGCTCTCCTGGTTATCCATACTTGTGATCTAAAGGAACAACTGATCTTTCGTTATTATATTTTTATCACATCTCGCGTTGTTGTAGTATCTCTCTTTTTTCCCGTCGTCTTCGATAAATGGCTGTACCTATGGCAATAGCGCCAATACCAATGATACCGAAGTAACCCAGCTTAGCCCCAAAAACAAATAATGCTGTGGTAGGAACGGCACCATCGACCAAGGAAGAGATTGCAGCAGCACCTTCAGGGAATTTAAACCCTGCCATAGTTGCCGCGGTAGTAATGAGCGGAGATACGTAGGTAGCTAATAGTAAACCTACTCCCAGAGCGATCGTCGAACCCAGAACCGTACGTACTACGTTGCCTTTAAACACAGGAACCATTAAGCAGACAATAAACGGAATGGTCGCTAAATCTCCGAAGGGTAATACCTTATTCCCAGGCAGTAGTACGGCTAATGCCAGCACGATAGGGATCATAATTAACGATGAAGCTATAGCAGCTGGATGTCCTACAGCTAACGCAGAATCCATCCCAATATTTACTTCTCGATCTGGAAACTTACTGCGAACAAATTCTGAAGCCGCTTCTGATACTGGCAACAGCCCTTCCATCAGAACAGCTACCATTCGAGGCAACAGTAGCATCACCGCGGCTGTATTTACCCCTAAGGTTAAAACGTCCTTGACACTCCATCCAGCTAAAAGGCCAATAATAATACCTAATATAAGACCTAACACAGTTGATTCACCCAGCACTCCCATCCGTTTTTGGATAGAATCTGGATCGGCTTTTAAACTGCGTAACCCTGGAATCATATCAAATAATTTTTCGAGCGGCATGGCGATCACATAAAAAGCAGTGGAGGTACCATGCGGGAACGTAACCCCCTGATAACCATAAAATTCTGACACATGCTTCGAAGACATGTCTGCTAGTACAAGTAACACGATTGCATGAACAATCGCTGTTAATAGCCCCATCGGTACACTATTAGTCATAACTGTTACCAACGATCCTGTAAACGCGATATGCCACAGGTTCCAAACATCCACATTTAATGTCTTCGTGAGTCCGAAAAGAAGCATCGCTAGGTTGACACCAAGGCCAATCGGGATAGCTAAAGCACCAATCGTTGTCCCAAACGCAATGGCTGAGCTAGCCGGCCAGCCTACATCAATAATCGTTAACTCCACTCCCAAATTTTTAACCATATCCTGAGCGGCAGGACCGAGTGAACTGCTAAGTAATCCGATAATCAGATTGACCCCAACAAATCCAATCCCAATAGTGAGTCCAGCCCGGAATGCCTGTCCAGGCTTTGTTTTTAAGAGAATCGCAAAAATGAAGATGATGATGGGCAATACAACAGTTGGCCCTAAATTAACAATCTTTTGTAAATACTCCATTTCCTCATCCCCTACCTCAATAAAATGGCTATTCGGCGGTCATCCGTTTTTCAATTTCGGCAAACACTTTTTCTTTACCGATTCCTGTTAACAAAGGAACAGCATTAATCACTTTATCCTGTATATGAGCCGGTACTGCTGTAGTAGAAATAATCAGATCATACTGGTCACCTTTATTTAAAATATCACTTACTTTTGATTGTTCTAAATTAGCCTCTAATCCTTTTTCTTGTAAGAACGTTTTTAATTTCTGCATAACCACTGTAGAAGTTGCTACACCTGTGCCACAAATCACCATAACTTTTTTCTTTGCCATAATGAATTCCTCCTAAAATTAGTGGTTGTAACTGTTAACAGGTTGGATAACGGAAAGTAATTCTACTGGTGTGCTAGCCTGACTAAGCGCCTCCAAGCGTGGAGCATCCTGAATGAACGTCATAATTTCTTCCAGCATCTCCAAATGAGCCTCACTTTTTTCAATCGCTAGCATGATAATAAGCTTGACTGAAATGATTCTGCTGGCATCTGCCATGCACTGAAACTTGGTACCCTGTTTCACAAGACCCAATGCAATCGTCTGCTGTTTAACATGACACGCATCCGTGTGCGGAATAGCCACATGTACATCAGCCAACTCCAATCCAGTAGGATAATGCTGCTCACGATCCTTGACAGCGTTTACATAGCTCTCGTGCACAAAGCCCTTCCTCCATAACGATTTTGCCATGGTTTCTAAGATTACGTCTTGGCGGGTTTCATCTGGAAAGATAAACAAATGATCTGTTTGCACCATCTCCAAAAATGACATGTGGATTCTCCCTCCTATCTAAGCTGACTCTGTTTTGTGTAAAAAGCCAATTTTTCTATACAAAAAAAGGCTAGATCGTATGACATTCATACGAAACTAGCCCGCGGCTCTTTTCACAAATTATTCCATTATTTCCTGTTACATTTGTTCTTACTTTTATCATTTGTTCCTTATAGCTTAATCATACTATCCTTACTGATAAACGTCAACAACATTTTCTTCACTTTTTATACCGGAAAAGAAAAAAAGCGACCTATGGTCACTTTCTCTTCTACATTTTCTACCATTATTCCTCTGTATCAATAACTCCATGTCTGGTTTGAATAATTGCTTTGCCACGTACCTTGATAGCAGATGTATGCTCAGTAAATTGAGCTAGCATAACTTCACCCTTATCTAGCTTTTCTGTATGGTGGAAGCGTGTATCTGTGCCACGGGTTAATCCAATAACATGTACTCCGTTTTCTTTTGCTTTAATGACAAAAAAGTCTTGGCTGCCACCGCTTCGTTGTTGATGTTGTTCCATCTACGTGTCCCCCTAAGAGAATTTCTCCTCTTTACTATACCCTACCTAAACTTCCGCTTGCAATTTCGTCGTTATTTTGGCGACATAGCGCTGTGTCTCTTGAGGAAGATTAGCTGCTAGACGATCAAAGTCTTCATCTGTCTCAATTCCAGCCCTTCTGACTCGACCAGATCCTGCATTATAAGCAGCCAAAGCAACCTTTACATTGCCATCATATCGATCTAGTAATTTGCCCAAATATTTGGTTCCGCCCATCAAATTTTGATCGGGATCGTAAGAATTGCGTACCCCTACACTACGAGCAGTATCGTCCATTAACTGCATAAGTCCTTTTGCTCCCGCGTGAGAGGTAGCAGTAGGGTTAAAGTTAGACTCGGCGCGGACTACCTCTCTGACCAAGGAAGAGTTGACACCAAAGCGTTTGCTCACCTGCTCAATTTTATCCACAATCTGCTGACGGCCCCACGTCATGGATTCGTCCTTATTAGAGGTGAGATCAAGTGAAGGTGAAGAGTAGGTTAGAGAGGAATTCCAGCTATTTTGCTGCTGGTTCGTTCCATCTAATTCAGCTAGAACCTGTTCTTTAGAGATTACATGCTGATATTTTTGCAGTTCATTTTCAAACACATCAGAAAACAAGGGATCTTGTCCATCTGGATTTGTCTGATTATCCAAAAGCCCTTGTGATTGTGCTACTTGAGTAACATCACTCGATGTGTATTGTCCAGTAGATGCAAGGGTTTTAATAAACTGATTATTATCTATTTTCACGATTAGATCATCCATTCTCCTCTGTCTTTTATGTTCTATTATAAGGGAAGGCTTTCCATAGAGCCAAGAGAAAAAAGGCCCGGGCGCAAGAAAATCTTTACCTGCATTCTATTACAAATCAAAATAGGAAAACAAAGCGGAAACCTTTTCATTCTTTTGTTGGCAGCTTGAAAAATGGCTATCCTTTTCAGAATGTAATCATGTCACCTGACAGAAAACATTTGCGTTTTGCCTATGATCAGCTTCTTTATAACAAAACATTTTATTGCTTCTATTTATTTTATCGTTTAAACGCGGATAATTTTTATAGGTCAAAAGCCCTTGTAAAACTTACTTGCTATAAACATCTTTATGCCGAATGCTTTAAATCAGAACAAGCTGATTGAGCCTTGCATTATAAAGGAACGTAGGCAGTATTGAGGTCTGTTGTCAGAGTGGACTTTACGGAATGGGATGAAACTACATTCACCCTTAGTAGGGTTTGTTTGATTTCATAATAGGATAGAAGACTTCTTACCAGATTAACGTGATTAGGGTTACTTGTTTTTGTAATAGCATTGTTTCACACAGCCTAAATCGTTGATAGCTCCATGTATTTCAAATGACAAAACTAGTATCTTATCAACCTTCTAGTGACGCTTTTTAATTAATAAATGAAGTAGGTAAGTTTTCTGATTGGATATTCGTTTTCAGTGAAGGATGAATACAGCATAAATAGTCAAAATTCATATAGCTGTCTTATCTAAAAACACTTCTTCGCATCAAAATGCAGAAGAAGTGCCTAAATTCTAAATGGTCGGAATGCAGGGATTCGAACCCTGGACCTCACCCACCCCAAGGGTGCGCGCTACCTGGCTGCGCCACATCCCGATGTTTTAATCAGGTTATAACGTTGTAAAGCGTTGATTTTATGGGGATTTTCCGTCTGTTCTCAAAAACGACCTTTCTTCGTAACAACCCCATTTTAACATATAGGCGCGCACCCTTGCAATATTTGGGAGCGCACCCATGTGTTATTTTTCTTTCATTATATAGGACATAATTTCCGTAGGCTTTGAGATATATTAGCTTCCGTTCAGTTGGTTATTTAGTCACTGACCCTTGATAATCTTTACAAAGAATCCGACATCCCTTAATGCACTTAAACCGTACCATAATAACTCCATTACACAACACTGGCGATATATCCCAAGTCTTCCCACGTCTACTCACCATGTTCTCCTTCCATTCTTACTTAAGAACGGTATCAAACGAGCTGGCAAAGCCCCTCAAGAACTCGCCCCCCTTCCTCAGATACCTCGCGCCAACATTGATGCAGTGTAACATTCGAAATGTTCACGTTTTCTCGGTAAGTAAAAGCGATAAAAATCATTATAGTGCTTATTTTCATAGTAAGAGATTAACGCAAAAAACCCCGGAAGAAATCCGAGGTTCATTTTTTATTTCACTATAGCATTAAAACAATGTTATAAATAAAAATAATAATACCAATAGAAAGATAAATGAGAAGAAAAGAACTAATATAATTGAATATTTTCCTTATCCTTGGTAATTTTTTATTGTTTAAAAAAAACAATAAAATAAGTGTAAGTACAAGAAAAGCTATATAAAAAAGAATAACCCATTTATTAAACATGATATTTAATAGTATCATTCCGAATCATACGCGTCTCTGAATGCGCGTTTAACCTTTCTTTCTTGTAGGTAAATATCAAGCAAAATTGAACCAGCACCCAGCTCAGCCGATTTCATTACATCGTTGACGCTGAAACATGAGTTTTCCATGTCAACTAATCACGCTGTATGGACAATGTACCCCTATAATTTTGCTGCCTTCAGAAAGGGTTTTCAATTCTCACAAGGAGCATATATTGATAAAGGGCCTGATTGGAATTCTGTTAACCTCCAAGTATGGGATGAATTTTGGCTTAGTTTTAGTACTGGTTCAAACTCTGCTGACTTACAACATAAATATAATGTAAAATATTTCTATAACGACGACAGATTAAGACTTACGACTAAAGAATAAACACTTTATACTTTTCTGGGGGTAAATTTTGAAAATACTTATATTCGTACTATGTTTGATGATCTTTACTATTAATTCTTATCTTTATATTTTTGTGAGTAGTATAGAAAGAAATAATCATCCCATAGAAACCCAAAGCATATTTTATTTAATTAATATCGTGCTGCTTTTCTTGGTTGTTCAGACACATAAAAGATATAAGTAATCGTAAAGTTATTTTTTGATGTAATTTCTAGAATATCGAAATGACCTTAACTGACGACTAATGAATTTAGGCGTCAGTTTTTTTCCATTCATCTTACTACTTTCGACATAGAGGTTCCTCCGTCAATTCCGAATTTTCTAGCCCTCATAGCCCGAAAGGACAGACTACCAGCGCCAGCCACACCCTCAGACGAGGTTGGTCTTTGTTACGACTAATACCAGGGACCGTCAGTCTAACCCCGACCCCCGTTTTGGAATTACGTTGTACTGCCCAGTCTGATTCGGTCATGCCCCGTAATCTCCTAATTTAGTGACCGGGATTGTCGATCCAATCAACGATACCTTGTGGATTATCAGTCCAATCATAAATCAAATCGTGATTCCTCCCTCGTTTTAGTATCCGGGGTCATCAACCCAATTAATATCGTACCTCATAGGATTCCCTCCTCTAATTAGTGTCCAGAATCGTAATGCCATTCTGGATTAGCCATGTCATATAACCTCCCTATATTAATCGCCGTGGGCATCGTGCCAATCCGGGTCTACATTGTGTTTCCACTCCGGAAATCTTTTGAAACTCCAACCCGAACCATTATGTGTATTCACCCTATCCTCCTTGCCTACACCTTTCGATAAGAAAATTACAAAATCCTTCCAAATACAAAAAACCGCCGGCTATCCGACGACTAATTGCATTTTTTCACGGCTTGTACCAACGCGGTGATCGAGAAGTCCAACGCTACCACTGCAATTACCAATGTAATAGTTTAAAAAAAAGAAAAGGACATTATGGAATAAAAAAAATATATAAACATGATAAATGAGTATGCCGTCACTACAATATTTATAATATAGAGCACTTTTCGTAACTTTTCGAATTTACCCTTTAAAAGAAAAGGTAGGATTGCTAGATTAAGGAATATATACAAAGGTAAAAGAAGTATAATCCACTTGCTAAAAAAAATACTTGCTATTATTTCACTCACTACTTTTCTCCTTCCATAATACTATCAAATGCACGTGCTGCTTTTCTCTCAGCTATAACCACATCCGCAGCATTAACGGCCGCTGCCAAGCCAAAACCAGCACCTACAAAAAAGGCAATCATGCTATCAGCGCCCCAACCTGATTTAATTCCTTTTGTACTTGCCATAAATGAAGTGGCTGAAACAGTTGAGTTCACCACTAACAGAGCCTCAGCTTTCATTAACTCATCAACTTTATCCTCATAATGAAACAAATCAACTTTGTTACTAGAGGTTTGTTTTACATAGGTTCCTTCTTTACCGTTTCCAATATCCCAGTACTTTTTGCTACCACTTTTATCAATTACATAATAATAACCATAGTATTTTTCATGTGCTTTTCGTACGATATCTTTCTTTGCATAAGCCGCCATTTTAGACTGTTTTTGCTTGTGTTTTTCTTTCTTTACCTGTTCTTCAGAATCTGCTATCGAGACCTGTGTTATGGTGCTATCATCGAATTCCATAATGTGATTCATCTTATCATCTGTAGCCTCGATAATTCCATTTTCACTCTCTACCCTTACACTGTCATTATCCTCTAAAATCTCAATCTTATATCTATTTCCTTGACTGTCTTCAAGGGTTTCTGCTTCAACCACTTGATTAGATTCATTTATAGCAAAAGCAGGAATACTAGTTGAAGATAGTACTGATAAAACAAGAGCACTAGATAAAATCACTTTTTTCATTTTCTCCTTGGAAATATAAACTAATTATTTTACATAAATTAGTATAATTTCTAGTATCCAGAATATCAATAGCATATTGTAAAAATTAACAAAGTAAAAATGAAACGGTATTCGAGAAGCCTGCAGATATATTCGATACGAGTCGTGATATTACCGACATTATTGAACGATTAAACGCACAAAAAGGACACCTAATGTTGTCGTCAGATGTCCTTTTTGACTACACTTTCGATATACGATTACTTACTAAAAAAACTAATAATTACAAAACCATAGCCCGCCTTTAAGTGGGATGCAAATTAGATCGGAGGGCTGTGAGGCTTGTGCCGGCGTAGGAGAATATCCAGCTATTCCAAAAACTAGACCAAAAGCAAGTGAGAATGCTAAAACTTTTTTCATGGCTTTAACCTCCTTCCTTATATTTATATTCTTGTTATATTTTGAATCTTATGAACAAAAATTGTTTTCTATAACAAAGATTTTTAAAAACAATGGCCCACTGGCACGAGCCAGTAGTTCTTGCACACTGCCTTTATAGGTGGTGTTTTTTCATTTCAATCCCCCAATCTCCCCACCACAAAGAACTCCAAAGTTTCCGGAGATTCCTTCCTTCACGATATCTTATTCAACTTGCTAGGTCTAAATAAAGGTACTCAGCAAAAAAGACTAACTCAATAATGAATGTAGGAATAAAAAATATATTGGTAATTTTTAGAATCATATGATATTATTTCCACATATCAACATACCAAATGAAAGGAAGTGTTTCATGTGCTAAAAAAGGTTACTGCTTCATTTTTTCTCTTTGCCATGATGCTATTGTTAAGCATCCCAGCTTTCGCGGCTGCTGGAGAAGATCACCTCGATCCGGGTGAAAAGCTTGTCAGAGGACAGTATTTGAAATCGACCAATGGTGAATATCAATTGGTCATGCAAGATGATGGGAATCTCGTCCTTTATGGAAGAGGAAGAGCATTGTGGAATTCTAATACACATGGCCAAGCTGCTAGTAACTTAATTATGCAAGGAGATGGCAATCTAGTAATTTACGGTTATCCTCATGCAATTTGGCATTCCAATACTCACAATAACCCAGGAGCTAGATTGGTTGTACAAAATGATGGGAACGTGGTTATATACTTAGCTCAAAAAGCAATCTGGTGGACAGGTACAAACTAGATTTCTTTATGGACGCACTGCCATTACAGGTGGTGCTTTTTTCATTTCATACTAATCGATCTAGTTTGTATCACATCATTATTCATTTTATTACATAACTCCATTAAGGTGGATAGCTAACAAAATACCTGTTGTTAACCCATAGGTTCCGTTTTACACCTCAACTTAGCGTTTATTTCCCCCTATACTCCTCACGATCCCCCTTCTTTTTTCCTAATTGAGAATTGTGGTTCAAAAATATAATGACCATATCAAAATGAATCCAGCGTTATGTAAAAAGCCCACGCATCCTATGTATGAGGAGTGGTGGGCATTGCGTTCATTTCAAAAATAGTTCATGAAAACACACTAAAACCCGCCTTATAAAGAAAGGCGGGTTTTCATTTTCTTGTTATCATAGGAAGTAAAATCGGCTCGCTCTTCGCGACAGGATACTAAGCTTTGATGTATTGCAAAACCTCTGCACGTGCATTAGCATCTTTTTCAAATACTCCACGAACAGCCGTAGTTACAGTAGAAGAGCCAGGCTTTTTCACACCACGCATGGTCATGCACATATGCTCTGCTTCTACCATCACCATAACACCATGTGGCTCTAGTTTCTTCATAATTGCGTTCGCTACAGTGGAAGTAATACGTTCTTGCAATTGTGGACGACGTGCTACCGTTTCTACAGCTCGTGCTAATTTACTCAATCCTACAACTCGTCCACCCTTTGGTATATAAGCTACATGCGCTTTTCCAAAAAACGGTACTAAATGATGTTCACACATAGAATAAAAAGGAATATCTTTAACGAGTACAATTTCTTCATGGTCTTCGCTGAATATGGTTTCGAAGTATGTCTCTTCGTCAACATTCATGCCTTCAAAAGCTTCTGCGTACATTTTTGCTACGCGTTTAGGTGTATCCAATAAGCCTTCTCGGTCTGGATCTTCACCGACAGCTTCTAGGATCATTCGAACAGCTTGTTTTATTTTTTCGTGATCTACATTCATAATGACAGCCTCCTCAAACCCTTTGCAACAAGAACAAGCCAATTTTATCATACCCTATATAAAAATACAAAACACCAATGTGTAGAAACTTACTTATTACTATATCCTAATTAGACTGCTTTTTCATCCTTTATGATAACAATTTACAGATTAGGAGAGCATTTGGATTGCACTTTGAGAGTTTAAGAGGACATTTATTAGTGAAATCGCCAAAAAAGGCCCCTAAAAGAAGGTAGCAAATTGCAGCTACTTCTCTTTGGGACCTTTATATGTAAGATCTTGGAGCTTCAATCTATTTGATTGAATCCTTCAGCTGTTTACCAGGTTTGAAGGCAGGAATCTTACTGGAAGCGATCTCGATCTCTTCCCCTGTTTGTGGGTTACGGCCTTTACGGGCAGCACGCTCGCGCACTTCGAAGTTTCCAAAGCCAATTAATTGAACTTTGTCACCCTCTTTTAGCGCATCAGAAATCGCATCAAGAACAGCGTCAACTGCTTTTGTAGCATCTTTCTTAGTTAGTTCAGACGTTTCAGCTACCTTTGCAATGAGTTCTGTTTTATTCATTACATTCACCTCCCCTCAAAACTTGGAGTTGCATAGATGGTATTACATGTCTTAACAGATTCAGCTAATTTTATACGCAGAATGGCGTAATTATGCCTTCTGACAAGCTTATAGTAATACAGAGATTTTATTTTTACAAGACTTTTCCACATCAAATGCGAAAAACAGTTCTCTAGCAGGAGAACACTGGTTAAAAAAACACGATAGCACCTAAAAAACATTCGTCATCTATTATATAAAAAATGAAAAAATCTGTTGCTTTTTCAATCAAGCTCAAATAAATAATGTTGATGGGTTCCTTCCTTATGTCGCATTATATTTTCTTCTCTTCAATAGCAAAAAACCCTGTTCTCCTCTCTCGTACTACAAAGAAAGAACAGGGTCTATCTATAGTGGCTTCACCTTTATAAGATGATGGCAATGAGTCCTCCAGAGCCTTCGTTAATAATACGTCCAAGAGTCTCTTGCAGCTTATAGCGAGCATTGTCAGGCATCATCAAAATCTTGGCTTGGATACCTTCGCGTACAATGGAATGCAGGGATCGGCCAAAAATGTCTGAGTTCCAAATCGCCAGCGGATCTTTATCAAAATCTTGCATCAGGTATCGCACCAGCTCTTCACTCTGCTTCTCCGTTCCTATAATCGGGGCAAACTCAGATTCCACATCAACACGAATCATGTGAATAGATGGTGCCGTAGCTTTAAGACGGACGCCGAAGCGTGGTCCTTGTCGAATCATCTCTGGCTCATCCAATGTCATTTCATGCAGAGATGGAGCCGCAATTCCATAGCCGGTGGAACGAACCATATGCAGTGCCTCTGCAACCTGATCATATTCTCGTTTTGCATGAGCAAATTCTTGCATAATTCGTAGTAAATGATCCTTGCCACTAATCTCCTCGCCAACGATTTCCATCAGGATTTGGTCATACAGGTGATCTGGTGCAATCAAATCAATCTCCGCTACACCGTGTCCCATATCCATACCGGCTAATGCGGCTTTTTCAATGAACTCATATTCGTTAAATTGTCCTACTACACGGTCCACATCGCGCAGACGACGAATATCTTTAACGGTCAATCCTACTGCTTCCTCATAGTTCTGACGCAACCAATGGCCGCTCTCAAGCACCATGACCCAGCTTGGCAGATTTACGTTTACCTCATGTACAGGGAATTCAAATAATACTTCTTTTAGAATCAAGAGAACTTCCGACTCTGTCATTGAATCAACAGAGAGAGCCACAACCGGAACATCATATTTCTCTTGAAGTTCGAGGCGTAATGCTTGTGTTTCTTCTGAGCGAGGGCGGGTGGAATTAATTAAGATCACAAAAGGCTTGCCTACTTCCTTCAATTCAGCTACTACACGCTCTTCGGCATCCACATAGCCTTCACGAGGTATTTCAGCAATACTACCATCTGTTGTAACGACGATTCCGATGGTGGAATGCTCTTGGATGACTTTCCGCGTTCCTACTTCCGCCGCCTCTTCAAATGGGACTGGTTCTTCATACCAAGGCGTATTAACCATCCGAGGACCATTCTCATCCTCAAATCCCTTTGCTCCAGCTACTGTATATCCTACGCAATCCACAAGGCGTACATTTATATTAAGGCCTTCTGTTACGTTTATTTGTACAGCTTGGTTTGGAACAAATTTTGGCTCGGTCGTCATGATGGTTTTTCCGGAAGCACTTTGCGGTAGTTCATCCGTGGCACGAATACGATCTGCCTCGGATGGAATATTAGGAATGACCGCTTGCTCCATAAAACGTTTGATAAATGTTGACTTCCCAGTACGGACAGGACCCACAATGCCAAGATAAATATCACCGCCCGTACGTTCTGCTATGTCTTTAAAGATATCGATTCGTTCCACCATCGAAAACCTCCTTGTGATTGTCTATTTAAATCTATGGCTCTTTTTCTTATTTATCCCTGATTTCGAACATTTTTAATAATCTTTTTTGTACAAGTGTTGTAGACAGTATCAATATATGAATAGATCGTATTTTTAGAACTAAAAAAAACGCCTGCAATATGCAGACGCCCGTTCATTATTCATGTCTATTTCTACTACTCGCTTATAATTGCAATAATTCTGGTTCATGATTCACCAGCTTGTAAGGAAAGGACTTCACAGGTACGAAAAATGTTTCCCGTGCCAATACATAGCGTGGATCTGTTCCCTTTGGCACATTCCATTTCTTCTCACGTAGAAGCGTAGCGATATCAATAGCGTAATCAATGCCTACTTCACCTTTCGCATTCATGATTAATGAGAGAGTATTTTGTGTATAGGGGCTATGAATTACAGGCTCCTTTATACCAATAAGATCATAGCGAATAGAAAAATAACCATTGCTTATGTGCTCCTTAATAGGTAGCTTATCATGAGAAATTTGATAACGGATAACCGCTTGCTGAACATCTGCCACTAGACTAACTGTAGGTAGATTAATGAGTTTCACCAATGGCTTTTCTTCCACATCAACCAAGACGTACTTAAAGTTACCCCCTTTTTCAAAAGCATTGGCCGGGGCATCTGGCATGTACTTTGGAACTAGTCTGGTAAAATCCACCTCATACTTTTCAAAGTAAGGCGTTGATGCATCCTTCGTAACAATAGGTAACACTCCAGATTGCTCTTGAAGTTGTTCTACTGCCTTTTGCGTTTGTTCTACATAAATTGGATGCGGTATCTGATTCTCCGATTTCCGGTCTGCTGGGTATAAGCAACCGCTTACGAAACTGGAAAGCAAAAGTACAAGAGCAAATAATATAATCTTCTTCTGAATCATGCTGTTCCTCCTACCATTCTTCCTCCTCAAGGCGTTGACGCTCCAAGGCTTTCTCCACAACTGATTTCCATCTTGACTCAGGAATACGCACGACAAGGTCTTCCTCAAGCACTCGGACCTGACAAGCTAAACGCATTCCCCTCGCTTTATCACGCTCGGCTAATTTACGTTCTTCACCAGCTGATAACGGCGAGGCTGTTCCCTTCTCAATCGTTACTTTGCATAACAAACAAGCAGCATTTCCATCACAACGGGTAGGTATAGCGACACGAGCTACTCGGGAGAGCTGCAATATTGTTTGCCCCGGACGAGCTTTTATGGTTTTTTTACTCGGATAAAATGTTACTTTTGGCATATCTGCTCCCTCACTTTAATATGGGACATGCCACAAACGAACGGGGCCCTCTTCCTGAACTTGGATTTGACACCCCAAACGATAATGGTCCTGACGCTCTGCTTTTTTTAGACGCAGTTTTTCTTCTTTTGTGACTTCATTAAGAAATTCTGCTCCTTCCAAAATCTTTGTACGGCATTGTGCGCAGATACCTCTTTCGCATGCATGACCCCATTGTATTTTATTTTTTTTCGCTAATTTTACAATAGTCATATTTTTTTCAATTATGACTTCATGAGACTCTCCAAGCTTGGTAACCAATGTCAATTCTTTCATTCTACCATCTCCTAGACTAGTAATACGATTAAAATCATTCCAAACACAATCAACAGCATGAGAAATGCCAAGATTTTCAGAATAATACCTAGGAATGTCCCCGCTTTTTTACGTGAAAATAACAAGAGTAAATTGCACACAAACATAAGAAAAATCGCAAGAAGCGAAATATTCATTTTAGTCATGGGGTCAATGTACATATTCTTCTGCGTCCTTTACTTTTTCTTTTTAGCCTGATTATAGCATAATTATCCGGGTCAAGAACCTATTTAAGAGTAGTCGCATAGGATATTGAGATAATCCACGCCCATATGGAGGGAGCTGCATGAGTAAGCGAAAATGGCGAAATCCTTATGTCACCATTAATAAAAAACCTTCTCGTCCGAGTGCCAATAAAGCCAAAACAAAAGTAAAAGAAAATGCAACTATTGCTGTAAAAGAACCTGTAGTGGCAGAAACTGTTCAAAAAAAGGGACTTTTATCAAAGCTGCCATCGCTGGACATTCTAAGCAGTCTTGATTTGCGTACCTCTGTCACCAAGGTGAGAACTAACATTAAAGGGATTAGCTCAACTATTCGCCAAATGGAAGATACAATGGAATCGATCTTTGGTGCGATGGAGATGTTGGACTCGTTTAGGAAGGTAAATAAAAGCGGGGACGTGAAAACAGCCAGTGAAGAGAGCTCAAATCAAAAGCAACAACATGAATCTGCCTTTCTCTTTGACGATGAGGAGGAGACGGAAGAAAAAGCTCCTGCTCAAGAAAATACGTCAAACCCATTTAGCGGACTAGATATTGGCCAATTGTTGGGATTGCTGCAATCACCTTTAGTGCAAAGTCTTTTAACCCAATCATCAAGCGACTCTGGCAAACGAAAAAAAGAGGGGTAAGATTCCCCTCTTTTTTTCTTGATTGGATAGAGCAGCCATGTCCCTGTAGAGCCATGATTGTTCCTATTTTACTCTATGTGATTGTAGAAGGCTGGGAACTAGCGCAGTGGCCCATTTATGAGCAAAAGAAGCCTATTTCATTTTATCAAGCATTCCAGATAGATCAGCCGGATTAAAGGAGCCATTTTGAACCATGCCCATAATCTCTTCTTCTTTGTCTGAACTTACGGCAACTCCGCTCATCATGGAAACCATCTGAATCAACTGACGCAGCTTCTGCTCATCTTGTAGGTCCTCTTTACTAAAAGAACTAGCAAGCTGGAACAACTGCGATTGATCAATGTTAGTCTTGCCCGTTAACTTGTTGAACAAACTTCTAGAAATTCGCTTATTCATGTGTAACTCCTCCTCATACGTCCCAATTCTCAAAATGGGTACTCTCTTTAGCGTATGAAGCGGGAGCAAAATTGGTGTAAAGCCTATTTATCCTTATAGCGAACGATATCTTCTAGCTCAAGTCTGCGCCCTCTCCCCATCAGCTCTTCCACTGCCTGACGAGGGGAGCAATCCCCAAAGAACACCTGATAAAACACCTTGGTGATGGGCATCTCTACGCCTTCTCTCTCAGCTAGTGCTTTTGCAGCCTTAGTGGTGCGCACTCCTTCAACAACCATTCCCATATGAGCAAGAACCTCATCAAGATTTTTTCCTTGGCCTAGCAAATAGCCAGCTCGCCAGTTACGGCTATGCTTACTGGTACACGTCACCACCAAGTCTCCTACTCCTGCAAGTCCAGCAAACGTTAAAGGATTAGCACCCAATTTTACACCTAAACGTCCTATTTCGGCCAAACCACGGGTTAACAATGCAGCTTTGGCATTATCCCCATATCCTAAACCGTCGCTAAGACCAGCTCCGAGTGCAATAATATTTTTTAAGGCACCCGCAATTTCAGCACCGATCATGTCAGGGTTGGTGTATACACGGAAGTAGGAATTCATCAAAATATCCTGAGCTTTGAGCATACTTTCCTCACATTCGGAAGCTACAACGACTGTTGTTGGTGATTGTTGAATTACTTCTTCAGCATGACTTGGTCCTGTTAACACCACAACGCGATCACCAATCTCCTTAGGCACCTCTTCTCTGATCACTTCTGACATGCGTTTTAGACTCTCCAGCTCGAAGCCTTTGGTTGCATGAATAAGTGTCACGTCAGGGTGTAGCCACGGAGATATTTGCTTTACTACCTCACGCATTGCCTTTGAAGGTAATGCTAGAATAATAGAAGTTTTTTCTGTAACCACTTGTTGCAGGTCTGTTTCTGCAACGATCGTGTCGGATAATGTGATGCCTGGTAAGTACTTTTCGTTGGTATGGTTTGTGTTGATCTCATGTGCATTTTTTGGATCTCGAACCCATAATGTCACCTGAAAATCATTCGCTGCACAGACTGAAGCTAGGGCGGTACCCCAACTGCCTGCTCCAATCACTGCTATGCGCTTAGTCAACATTCTTCCCTCCACTCAGCTTAGTTTCCTATTCGATTTATCACCAAGTTTACGCTCTGTTCCGTTCCATAGATTAACCAAATTGGAATAATGCCGATAATAAGCCAATGCAGGAATGGCTAAGGTAATCAAGAAAATATAAATGTCCTGTTTAAAAAACCAAATCAAGATAGGAAATAAAGTAACAAAAAGCAACGATCCCACAGAGACATATCTGGTAATAGCAATACAAATAATAGTCAGAATCGTACAAATCAAAAATGCTAGTGGCGATAAGGCCAAAGCTACCCCAACAGTTGTAGCAATGCCTTTGCCGCCACGGAATCCATAAAAAATGGGCCAATTGTGCCCAACGATCGCTAATATTCCAGAAAAAGCATACGCCACAGGATCTCCATTAGTAAGCCAATGAGTTATGTACATGGCTAGCACACCTTTTAATAGATCCAAAAGTAAAACCACAATCGCCGGTCCTTTACCTAGAACACGAAGCGTATTAGTCGCTCCAGCATTCCCACTTCCATGACTTCGGATGTCAATACCAGCTATTTTTTTAGCAACTAAATAGCTGAAACTGACCGAACCAAGCAAATAACTGATGACCAGAGAAATCAATACCATCATTGCATTCTCCACTCCCTATGTTTTCTTACGGGTTAAAATACGGATTGGCGTTCCTTCAAATTCAAACGCTCCGCGAATTTTATTTTCTAAATATCTTTCATAGGAGAAATGCATTAACTCAGGATCATTTACAAACACGATAAACGTTGGTGGTTTAACAGCAACCTGTGTCGTATAATTGATTTTAAGACGTTTTCCTCTGTCTGTTGGCGGAGGTGCCATAATGGTAGCATCCGTAATCAAATCATTTAAGACCGAGGTGTTCACTCGCATTGAATGTGAATCTGCTACAGCATTGACTTTAGGTAAAATGGTATGAACACGTTGTTTCGTCTTCGCAGAAACATAAAGAATCGGTGCATACGATAAGTATTTGAACTCTTCACGGATTAGCTCTGTAAAACGTTGCATGGTTTTATCATCTTTTTCCAAGGCATCCCATTTGTTCACGACAATGATGACTCCACGGCCAGCCTCATGTGCGTATCCGGCAATCTTCTTATCTTGCTCGATGATGCCTTCTTCGCCATTGATTACCACCAATACAACGTCAGAATCCTCTATCGCTTTAAGTGCGCGCATTACGCTATACTTCTCGGTACCTTCGTATACTTTGCCTTTTTTACGCATACCGGCTGTATCTACTAGCACATACTCCTGTCCATCACGTTCAAACGGCGTATCAATCGCATCGCGTGTTGTACCTGCGATCTCGCTGACAATTACGCGCTCTTCGCCCAAAATTGCGTTGGTTAAAGAGGATTTCCCTACATTAGGACGTCCAATGATAGACACACGAATCACATCATCGCGCTTCTCCTCTTCATCCACAGGAGGCAAGTGATGGAAAACCTCGTCTAGCATATCACCTAAGCCAAGACCATGTGATCCTGAGATCGGGAATGGCTCTCCTACGCCCAATTGATAAAACTCATAAATATCATTACGCATCTCAAAATTATCTACTTTGTTGACAGCTAATACAATTGGCTTACCTGTCCGGTTTAACATACGAGCTACATTTAAATCAGCATCAGTGACGCCAGAGCGTACATCAACGATCAAAATAATAACATCTGCCTCATCAATAGCCAATTCTGCCTGATAGCGCATTTGCGTTAAGATTTGATCCGTCTCAGCAAATTCAATTCCACCTGTATCAATGACGTGAAATTCACGATTTAACCATTCACCTTTTGCATATAAACGGTCACGTGTAACTCCTGGTTTGTCTTCTACTATAGCAACTCTTTCGCCGATCAATCGATTAAAGATCGTTGACTTCCCTACATTCGGGCGGCCTACGATTGCAACTACTGGTAATCCCATACTACACAACACTCTCTCTCTGCTAGCTTATTTCATCTATTAATCATACCATATTCTACTTGTGCCTAACAATGACCAGGATTTCTGGTGTAATTTGATGAATCATTGCATCTGTTATTTTTTCTAGTGTAAACGCCATATCTTGCATCTCTTGATTATCCTTGGCAAAAAAGATAGGCGCTCCGCCTGCTACATCTCCTTTTCTGGTTGTAATGATCGCCACAATACCAGCATTCATGATGAACTCCCCTTTGGCTGATTTACCTTAGCTTCACTAGGCATCCGAATGGCACTTTCAATAATAGGCGTATTTTCAAGGACACGCTGCCCTTTTTCGATTCCATGCTCATAGGGTAACAGAAAAATCCCCATGCGACCCGTTTTCAAATCTCGTTTTACCAAAGGAGTAAGAGAAGGCTCCCCCTCGTCTGAATAAATTCCTAAAATCGTTGAGGCATCGTGAAGAATAGCCTGGCGTTGTCCTGGATGCGCAATCGTTACCTTTGCATTGGCATTCTTAGGAATTAGTATATAGCCTACACCTCGCTCCCTGATGGTGTCCTGAGCTTCGGGTGACCCTACATTCATTATATAAATGTCGTCTACATATAAATGCACGCCATCGAGACGAATAGATGATGGTACCACGTCCGCTATGTGTTTCAATGATTTCCCCGATTTAAAGGCACGAGAAATCAATAAAACAACTATCCCTACCAATACTCCTCCGTACCAATTGAACAGCACAGTCGCAAACGTAGTACAAAATGAAGCGAAAATGACCAGATAATTACGCCCTTCGAAAACCATCGCAATTCCTTCAATATAACTCCCACCTCGTGGAACGAGTTCGTGCTTATCTATCTCTGTCAGGGTTGCGCGTTCCATGTTCCGAACATCCCTAAACTGTTGAGCAGCAAGAGCTAAAAACGTAATCGCTGTGTAGTCCTCCTTTAAAAAGGATGGTACCGCAACCGCCCCTAATCCAGAGGCAATAATTCCTAATGCTATATGAATTAGTTTACCATGAGGATAAGTAGGATATTGCCGATAATCTGTCCGCAGTAAATACAGCCGTGTGACAATCCCAGCGAGAATTCCAAGTAAAAGCGGGACCACGTACTCATTTGAAAGCAATTCTTTGATCATATGTTGTTTCACCTGTTCGTAGGGGATTTTGATTTAAACCGAATCAAAGGGGCAATTCTTGTGCGAAAGGCCACACCCGTTTTTTGAAGCAATTGAATCACCAAATAACAGCTTGACCACAAGGCGAATGCTGTCCAAAATAAATCTTGCTGGTACTCTCCTCCAATGATGCAGCGTTCTGTAAGGGAGAGAAAAGAAGCCTGATAAAACGCATCTGATAATGGAAAAGCAACACACAGTAAAAACCAATGGTAGATAGCATGCCTGGTCACAATAAAACACAAAATGACACAAAGAACCGGTAAAATCATGATCTCATCTATGAATAAAAGCACCGGGTCCCAAAAAAACAATTTACGCAACAGGATAAGCGCAAAGGCTAGAAGGATAGCACTCGTTATCATATACTTTCGCCGCTTCTTTTTGAGATGATACCATAATGTCCCGCCTAACAATAAGGGGAGAAGCATCCCGCTCACATTAACCTCTACAGGCAGAAGAAAAAGCCGCCACTCACTGTAGCTTGTAACAAGAAAAGCCGTTAGAATCAACAACGCTGTTGAACGTTTCCAGCCCATTTGATGTAAAAAACGATCAGTAAGTCCCATCCAGACCACGCAAAGTAGTGTCCACTCTACAATCATGGCTATTGTTCCATCATTCATTTGACAACACCTTCATTAGTTAACATAGGCTTCATAGGTAAGTAATCCTAGTATGACTCAGATACAGGACAAGTAATCCCATTTGACAAAATCTACTAAAAAAGAGGCAAGCCACTCCATTAATCTAATGATTAACGAGCACTTGCCTCTTTCACGTATAGTACGGTATTTACGTGTTTATTTTAACTTGTCACGTAGGTCGCCGAACAAATCGCCCAGCGTTACACCCATACCCTGTTGATTGTTGTCTTGTGTATATTGTTGCAGTTCCTTACGAGATACACGTTCTGCTTCTTCGTCGCGATCTTCTTCTACCGCGCGAATACTTAAGCTTACACGTTGCTCAGCAGGATTGATTTCCAGGACCTTCACATTTACTTCTTGCCCTTCTTTTAATACCTCACTAGGTGATTTCACACGGCGGTTTGCGATTTGTGAGATATGCACCAAGCCCTCTACATGAGGAGCAATCTCTACAAATGCACCAAAACCGGTTAAACGCTTCACTGTACCAGTGACCACGTCACCTTTTTTGAACTTCTCAGCGATATCATGGTAAGGTCCTGGTTGCGCTTCTTTCATGCTCAAGCTGATGCGCTCATTTTCCTTATCCACCTTCAAAACCTTCACTTTAACCTTGTCGCCTTCTTTTACTACATCAGCAGGTTTTTCTACATGCTCCCAAGCTAATTCGGACACATGTACCAGCCCGTCTACACCACCGATATCAACAAATACGCCAAAATCAGTCAGGCGTTGCACAGTACCCTCAAGAATATTTCCAGCTTCGATTCTATCCAGTACTTTGCCTTTGCTCGCTTTGGCCTCTTCTTCTAACACAGCTTTATGAGAAAGGATCACCTTGTTCTTTTCTTGATCCAATTCCATAACTTTTAGCGTGAGCGTACGTCCTTTGTAATCGCTAAAATCCTCTACAAAATGACGCTCTACCATAGAAGCAGGGATAAAACCACGCAGACCTACATCAACTACAAGTCCACCTTTTACTACGTCTTTCACTTCTGCTTCGATCGTTTCATTGTTTTGTTGCTTTTTAGCTAGTTCTTCCCATGCTATTTGAGCATCTACCGCTTTTTTCGAAACAACCAGCTCTTCTTTTTCTTCATTCAGTTTTGTTACTTTTACAGTAAACTCATCGCCTTCTGAAACAATATCAGAAGTTTTTTCTACATGAAGACCAGAAAGCTCACTGATTGGGATAAGACCATCATATTTGTAGCCTACATCGACCAATACTTGTTTCTCTTCTACCTTTGTCACTTTTGCCTTCACAATGTCCCCTACGGACAGAGTTTGAACATCTGTTAGACTTACGTTGTTATCTGTGCCATCGACCATTGAACAAACCTCCTCGAATGCCAACATTGACATGTAAGTGTTATTGAAGCCAACCTGTGAACAAAATATATTAAACCCCGCCAATGGCGTGTGGTCTTCCAAATTTTAAGCAGGAGAGTAGCTATTAGTATATGATGATACTGGAAAAACCATACAAATTCCAGAAATGTAACTTTGCTACTGTTGATGAGTATCTTTCAATTTTTGAATCTCGCTCATAATCACCTGCGTTACCTCGCGCATCGTTTCACTGCTGCTTTTAGCCTCTCGGTATTTCGAGATATCAATTGGCTTTCCATACACGACCTTTACTTTGTGGAACAAACGGTATGGTCCAATGATTGCCACAGGAATGATAGCTGCCTCTGATTTGAGAGCAAACATCGCTACTCCCGTCTTTCCCTCGCCCAATTCTCCGGTTTTGCTTCGCGTTCCTTCTGGAAAAATACCAAAGACCTTTCCCTGCTCTAGAACCTGTAGCGTAGTGCGGATAGCACCACGGTCATTACCACCACGCTTAACGGGAATAGCATTAAAGCTTTTCAATACATGGGACAAAACAGGGAACCTAAACAATTCTTCTTTTGCCATATAACTGACTTGTCTATCTATTCCACATCCTAGTAAGGGTGGGTCCCAATTACTGATATGATTAGAGCATAGAATGACTGGACCTTCATTTGGCACATTCTCATATCCAATGGACTCATACCGGTATAGTCCTTTAAGCACAATACGGAAGATAGCTCGAAAAAATTTATAAAGAATCAATGTATTTCACCCAATCATTTGCAAAGCGCAAGAATTTTATTAACAACCTCATCTAGCGGCATTCCGGTGGTGTCTAATAAGATAGCATCATCTGCCTGCTTAAGTGGGGCTGTTTCTCGCTCACGGTCACGTTTATCACGCTCTGCAATTTCCTTTTGTAATTCGTTTATATCAGGTTGCTCTCCTTTTGCAAGAAGATCACCAAAACGACGTGTAGCTCGCTCTTCAATGGAAGCTGTCAGAAAGATCTTCACCTCAGCTTCAGGTAACACGTGAGTACCTATATCACGCCCATCCATAACCACATTTCCTTGCTGAGCCATCTCACGCTGTAGTATCAGCATCGTAGCACGAACCGCTGGATAACTCGCCACTACGGAAGCATAATTACTAACTTCCTGTGTGCGAATTTGATGAGTGATATCCTCATGATCCCAATACACACGCTGTCCTTCCTCTGTGCGCTTCAACTCAATCTTGGCTTGCTGTAGCAGGCTTGCAACGGATTCCTGATCCTCAATTGCAGTGCCGTTCTTTAATACAGCCCATGCCAAAGCCCGATACATCGCTCCTGTATCAATATAAACGTACTGTAATGCAGCAGCCACAAGCTGTGCTACGGTACTCTTCCCTGCACCAGCAGGTCCATCAATTGCAATATTCATTATGTAAATTCACCTACTAGAGTTTAAATACGTTAATAATGAAGAAAAGCCTCGAGCGAAGACAGTTCGTCGAAGCCAAGCTATGGTATATTGTACCACAGTAGCGCATATGAAGCAAATTAGCGGATGGCTGGGATGCCCTCCACTCTCTCAACGCGAACGAAATAAGGGCGAATGGAACCCCATGTTAAAATAGTTTGAGCCAACAGTAAAGAAGCAATAAAAACAATGATAGCTTTCACAAGATGTCTCTCTAAACGACTGGACAGCAATATAAAGCGAGCATCAAACGTTGATTTTTTCATGGAGTAACGCTCCTCTTCCTGTTGATAGTCAACCGTTATTCAACTATACCTTTTTGTCTTATTTCCAATTGACGTTCATAGCATACACGAACAATTTTAGCTCGATCTGCTTCCGATATGGCTGTAAACTGTAGAGATATCCAATTAAAGTCACTCAGCTCCTGCTCCTGAACGCGTGCTACCTGTGCTTTTGCAAAGGCATGACTAGCAGTCCCCGCTTTAGCTGGCAAGCTAATCCACATATCTACTTCCTGCTCTTCTTCTAAGAAATGGTTCTTGGGACATGCAAATGCTAGACCACCACCACTAATATCCAGCGTCTTCGCTAGGAACTTCTGTTTTCCTCGAATGCTTGGATAGCTAACAGATATCTCAAAGCTTGCAGGTACTCGTAGATAGCCTCTGCGTTGCGTGCGAACGATCTGCTCCTTTGGCACTTTTTCCATTAAAAGCATTGGTATATTTTCTTGCTTGGTACCAACAATTTTGGTTTCAAAATCAAAACGCGAGCCATCCTGTCCAACATACCATACGAAACAGGTCGTCCCAATTGAAAGAGTCTTCGTTCTGCCTGTTTCTTCGTCGATGGGTAATTCAATTGCAATGTTTTTTTCAGAATAATCTGCTACTCTAGTCTTATATACTTCTTTACTTTGCTCTTCTGACAAGGACGCGAGAGATAGACGCATCACTTGTCCTACTTGAGGTAGCACACTCACTCTTATTTCCTCCCCTTCTCACCCTCTTCCAACATTATACACACGCTGTTATCCATACAGCAAACAAAGAAGTTTGCCCTTAGACAAACTTCTTTGTACTCTCTCTTACCCTCTTATCCTTTTTCGCCATGATTTGGCATTTTTTGCTCGCCTACACTCATTTTTATTACATCCTCTTCTTCACCTGTCTGGGCATTGATATAGATCATATAGATATCCTTTTCAAATTGCCCAGAGAACTCATATGCTAATACTTCTTTCCCGTTATTTTTCCCTTGAATCATGGCAAGTCTAGATTCCGTAACCTTAACATGTGGATTGATCATCGTTCTTGCTTGCTTGGCGGATACCTTTGCTTTTGGAATGATGCGCTGCTTATGGTTAAATAAATATTCGACAGCATGAAAACCATTTACATCCCCATTATCAAGCGCTACTTTGACCGTTACGGAATCAGGATAGATGAGTACGTCTTCCACTTTTGGCACAAACGTAAATACTCCTATCCCTCCGTATGTATCTCGTTCCGTCGCTACCATGTCGCCGTATCCCTTTTCTTTTAGAAACTTCTTAGCACTTTTTTCAGCCTGATCTAAGTTCAATTTTGTTTGTTTGATTTCTCTTTCGTTTAATAACCAGACTACCTTTCCGCCTTTTTTGGTTACATCCATATTGATCGGACTAGCGTTTTTACCAGTTATACGGACACTGTATGCATTGTATTGCATGCCTTTTCCGTTCTTTTCAACAGAAACCTTGTCACCAGACGAAATTTTACCAACGAATTTTTTAGCAATATCGATCGCTTGCTGTTCACTAACTGTTTTTCCTGATATGCCCTTAATGCGTTGCTGGCGTTTCGTTTCCATATTTTGGACAGTCATTCCCCACTCCATTTCAGGGAACTCCTGCACTTTTTTATCAATCGTTTTAAAACCGTCAATGATGGTGTTATCGCCAGGCTGTTGCTGTTTAGCTAAGGCCGTTTCTACATCCATCCAGCGCAATTTACTATCAAGAACCTTAGTTTGCACACCAGATAATTCTTTTTGGATGTGCTTAGAGTTCTGGTACAATTTATTGAGTGTTTTATACTCTTTTTCACTCAACGGATGCTGATTTAAATCTCTCACGGCTACTTCATAAGAAAAATCTGCTACTTTGGATAAAAATTCTTCTGTGTGATTGAATGGCATTAGCGTCAAAGGAAGTTGACCGACATCGTTTTGCGAGGTATACGCTAAACGCCACACATTCGTAAGACACGGAGCTAGTTGCTTGCGTGTGTTTAATACAACAGATTTTCCTAACTCATCATGCAGTTTATTCATATGAAAGTTTAAATCATGGAAGGCTCTTTGGTATTGATTCTCTGCTTTGATTAGTATGCTGTTTTTTTCGTTATGTTCCTGATAGCCCCATACACCAACACCGACCAATCCGATTAAACATACTGGAAACAGCACTCGTGAAATTGCACCATAAACCATTTCTAGATCCTCCTTCTTCCGTTGTTATTGATTAGCGGCAGAATATATGTTTACCAATTTTTTTTACTTGAGGACGCCCCCATATCCATTTGGATGTAGCTGTTTCGGGATTAAAATAATAGGTACATCCTTCAGTAGGGTCCCACCCCTTTAAAGCATCCTTCACTGCTTTCTTCGCATTTTCATTCGGGCTTAAATAAATCTGACCATCTGCTACCGCAGTAAAAGCACGAGGTTCAAAAATAACAGCGGAAGGCGTATTGGGAAACGATGAACTCTTTGTCCGATTTATAATTACGGCCGCAATCGCTACTTGCCCGATGTACGGTTCTCCACGCGCTTCTCCATATACCGCATTTGCCATTAGCTTAAGGTCATTTTCTGATAGCTGTGAAGCTGAAAACGTTTTTTGTGCTGTGGTAGCTGCCACTGGTGTTACCTTAGATTCCATCGGCTGATCCACATGCTGGTGCTCCACTTGGGGTGGGGTAGTAGCAAGTATTAAATAGAATGCCGTACAGATCACTACAACTGTACTTGCAACCATTAGCCTCCATGTTTTGACCTCTTTACTCCTCATTGGACTTCCTCCTTCAGACCGGTAAATTTCCTTTCCTTGTCTGTATTGTTCGTGAGGGAAATCATGTTTATACAAAAAGAAAGAGACCAGTAAATACCAGTCTCTTTCATTCTTCCAGATGGGTAATATCAAATTTTTCTTGATTGTCGCAGATACATTGCTTAAATCCTGTGTCAACTTTTCCTTCCATGCCTGGGCGACCACGCAAGATAAATTTTTCGCCGCATTGGTTGCACCGTATCATGATTTTAGATCGCTGGGTTTTGAACAATTACAGTCGCCTCCTCATAACCTTTATTGTGGACGATTGTATATATTTTTAGAACTGATATCGTGAGCCAGTTCTACTTTTTTCATTCCAAACCACCAAAGTATTGCCATATATGGCACGACCAGGAACAACCAATAATTAACAGACAGAAAAATAAAATTGTAAATCGCATGATAACACATGGGCAGCATTAAAGAGACAAATAATAACCATAGTGGATTCTCGTCGGCATTTGCAAATTTAGCTCTACCCATAAAATAGCCCATATAGATACCGAACAAAGCATGGCTAGAAACTGGTAATAATGCACGCCACATGGCAACTTGCTTTCCGTTAATCACAAGATACAAAAAGTTTTCAAGCGTCGCAAAACCAAGGGAAACCGCTACAGCATAGACAATACCATCATACGGCTCGTTAAACTCTACATGCTTATATGCGGTATGAAATACAACTAACCATTTAAAAAATTCTTCCACAACCGCAGGTGAAATTACCGTGTTAAACCAGACGGAATCGATGCCCCACTCATTTTGAAAAATATATTGCAACACCATTACGGGAAAAGCAAGCAAGATACCAAAAATAAAAGAGCGCACTACCATTGAAATTGGCTCCGGCTCTAGGTTATCGCGCAAATAAAAATAACACAGCAAAGCAAGTCCTGGCGCCAAAGCTGCACCAATTAACGGAATCATATTTTCTTGTTTGCTCCTTTACATAGGTTCCCTATTCATCGTACCATGAAAGATAATATATGAAAACCCGCAACAGGAGAGAGATCCCTATGAAAAAAGTGCTAGTGATAAATACAGGCGGTACCATTGCCATGTCAGTTGAAGAAGGTACAGAAAGCGTTAAACCGTTAGACGAGCATGTCCTAAATCATAATCTTCCCTATTTAAGTAAATATGCTGATGTTGTCATGAAGGATTTCGTTAATCTACCAAGCCCACACATGACGCCTGCTATTATGAATAAACTACGGGAAATCATTGAGCAAGAGCTGTTACAGGATACTTACGATGGCATCGTTATTACTCATGGTACGGATACCCTCGAAGAAACCGCATACTTTCTTGACCTTACCCTGCCAGTAACCGTGCCGATTGTCGTTACAGGCGCTATGCGATCTAGTAATGAATTAGGAGCTGACGGTCCAGTCAATCTGATTTCTTCCGTTCGCACGGCTATCGACCCTAGCAGTCGCAACAAAGGTGTACTTGTTGTTTTTAATGACGAAATTCATGCAGCTCGGCACGTAACGAAAACCCATACCTCTAATGTAGCTACTTTCCAATCCCCCTCCTACGGGCCGATTGGGACTATCTCAAAGAAATCCATTCAATATCATCATGCACCACTTTCACGCGAGTTTTACGAAATATCGCATGCGGATGGAAATGTACCGCTTATTAAGGCAGTCACAGGTATGGACCCTGCCTGGCTTCACTTTTTATTAGACCAAAAAATTGACGGAATGGTAATTGAAGCATTCGGATTAGGAAACCTGCCTCCGATGATCCTTCCTGTATTAAAGGAGCTATTACAGCGAAATGTACCTATTGTAGTTGTTTCTCGTTGCTACAATGGACAGGTACAAGACCTATATGGATATGAAGGTGGAGGCCGTCAATTAAAAGACATGGGTATGATCTTTTCAAACGGATTAAATGGACAAAAGGCTCGTCTGAAGCTGTTGGTAGCCTTGCAGCAAACGGTTGATTCAACTAAATTGCAAGATTGCTTCGATCACTAAAAGCTTAGTGTATATTCGTAACAGCCACGTAGAAGTAGGATATTTCCTTTCTGCGTGGCTGTTTTGGTTTGCTCTACCCGTTCCCCATCCTTGCTCATTAAAATGATAAGAAAAAAAGCCTTCTTGGCATTAAACCAAGAAGGCTCTTCATTTAGCTTACACCCATCCGCGGAAACGTGATGCTTCCGCCATCTTACGAGCGCCTACCATATAAGCAGCTAAGCGCATATTTACACGGCGTGTTTGAGAAGTCTGATAGACGTTTTCAAACGAGCGCACCATTACACGTTCTAGCTTCTCTTCCACTTCTTCTTCTGTCCAATAGTAACCTTGGTTGTTTTGTACCCACTCGAAGTACGATACTGTTACACCGCCAGAGCTAGCAAGTACGTCAGGCACTAACAAAATGCCGCGTTCTGTCAAAATTTTTGTAGCCTCCAAAGTAGTTGGTCCATTGGCTGCTTCTACTACAATAGAAGCTTTGATGTTATGTGCATTATCGGCTGTGATTTGGTTTTCAATAGCAGCCGGTACAAGAATATCGCAATCCAATTCCAATAGTTCTTTATTGGAAATGGTATTAGTAAATAGTTTGGTAACAGTACCAAAGGAATCACGACGATCTAAAAGGTAATCAATATCCAAACCATTTGGATCGTATAGAGCACCATAAGCATCAGAGATACCTACCACTTTAGCACCTGCATCATGCATGAATTTAGACAAATAGCTTCCTGCATTACCAAAGCCTTGTACAACCACGCGAGCACCTTCCAGGTTGATACCTACTTTCTTAGCAGCTTCTCGAATGCAGATCGTTACTCCCTTTGCTGTAGCAGTTTCACGACCATGAGACCCACCTAATGCAATAGGTTTACCTGTAATAAATCCTGGAGAGTCAAACTCACGAATGCAGCTATACTCATCCATCATCCAAGCCATGATTTGTGAATTGGTAAATACGTCTGGAGCAGGAATGTCTTTCGTTGGTCCAACTAGTTGACTGATAGCGCGTACATAACCGCGGCTAAGACGCTCTAATTCTGGGAAGGACATTTCACGCGGATCACAAATAATTCCACCTTTTCCTCCACCATAAGGCAAATCAACAATTCCCGCTTTCAAGCTCATCCAAATAGAAAGCGCTTTCACTTCATCCTCTGTAACTTCTGGATGGAAACGTATGCCGCCTTTTGTTGGACCAACAGCGTCGTTGTGTTGGGCACGATAGCCTGTGAACACTTTAGTCTCGCCATTGTCCATTCGAACTGGGATGCGAACAGTCAGGACTCGCAAAGGCTCCTTTAACAGTTCGTACATCGACTCTTGGTAACCTAGTTTTTCTAGTGCTTCCTTAATCACCGTCTGCGTCGAAGCCAAAAGATTCAAACTTTCTTTTTGTTGCGCAGTCTCAGTGTTGTTGGTTACCATTTCGTGATTCCCCATTGTATAATCACCTCAAAAAGTTATGTTCAGTAAATCCATCGTTCAGTATACACGCTCAATACCTGAAAGAGAAGTAAAAATTCTGCTTTTTCCTTATTTATAAGAACTTTCTAGAAAAAACAGAAATTCTCGCTTGTCACTAAACTTTCCTACAGCCAAAGCATACTCCTCTTTTACTAAAATGAAAAGGGTTACTTGCTCTGAAATGTGCTTTCTTTTGTATTCGATTGGGAGAACCTATGTCATAATAACAATTAGAAAAGGCTATTAGGAGTGTGAATTTGTTGACAACACAAAAAGGAATTCTACTAATATATGCACATCCAGACGACGAGACATTTGCCTCCGGTGCCACGATTGCATTCTATAAGGACCAAGCGAATGTACGTCAAACTCTTCTGTGTGCTACGAGAGGTCAGGCAGGTAAAGCAGGGACACCACCACTATGCACACCAGAGGAGCTACCCGCCTATAGAGAAGCCGAATTACGCCATGCCTGTGACATCTTAGGTGTAGATCGGGTTGCGGTATTAGATTATCAGGATAAACTGGTAGACAATTCTCCCATACAAGAGCTTGCTGCCCATATAAAAGCAATGATTGATGAGGAGCAACCACAAATTTTAATTACGTTTGCTCCGCATGGGATATCAGGTCATCCTGATCATATCGCGATGTCGAAGGCTACTCAGTATGTTGTGGATCACCTGCTGGACGATTCTTCAAGCGTTCGTAAGCTATATCATGCAACCATCCCGTTAACAGCTCCCTTTACGAGTAAAAACGGGACACCTACCAATGGCGATTCACTGGAGGCTATTACAACTATCATCGATCAAAAGCCCTATAGAGAGCAGATAGCGAAAGCCTTACTAGCACATAAAACCCAGCATTTATCTGTCGAGCGAGTCTTTCCAGGTATAACCTCTCATGATTATAAAAACGTACCAACCACTAATTATTATCTATTGGCATGGCATAACTTGCCCAACTATCAGCCTACAGAAAAAGAAACCGACTTATTTGCCGGTATCCAATAAAAAATGACAGCATAAAAAAGAAGGACACCTTATACCTTACGCACATAGGTGTCCTTCTCTTCTTATTAACGAAAATATCGAGCGATTTCTTTAACAGCGTCATCAGGCATGATCGACTTTCCGTATTCTTCTAACACATATACAGTAATCGGATTTGCCTCACCATATTCCGATAAAATCGCAATGAGATGCTGGTAACGCTCTTGTTCAAGCTCTACATCCTCTAAAACAAGGTAGTATTTATCCTGATAAGAATATAAGCTACCTCCATATGTTAAAAAGGCATTAATTCTGTGAGCTACCTCTACGACATGTTCAAAATCGCGGAAAGCATATATGATTAAGTCACTCTCTTCTAAAGTAACTTCCATTTCGTATACATCATCTTCTTCATCTTTTTCAGCAGTGATTCCTGTTTTGCCACGAGTGACAATGACTACCATTCCTTGGGCAGGTAAAGCAAAGACTTCTACAGCAACTGGACCAGATATTTCAAATCCAAGCTCATCATAAGCCTGCTCCATCATATCATTAAACAGCTCATGAACTTTAGGAATGTCACGCCACATGTCTTCCTTTTCAATACCTCGCTCCGTAAGATCGTCAAAGGTTAAAAAAATTCTTATCTTGTCTTGGCCAAGGCGTTCAACTCGCATGACTGTCCCTCCTCACCATCCAGTCCTATTACAACGTATGTTAAGAAGCCTGTAATAGTTCCGTACATACATCTATAAATAGAATAACCTGGCGTACAAAAATATCTATTTCATTCTTACTAGACAAACTCTCTTTAAGCTATAATCCTGCTGTAAATATAATTCATCCATTCTTGTATAATACCACATTGTGAGACAAGAACATAGATATTGAAGTTTTTCCTACTACTCTCTTTCCGACATAAATCGTCAATCTAGTGGAAAACCAAGGTATTATTGTCAGAAATTTTACTTTCCAAGAAAGAATAACAACTAGGCCAGGCTCAATTATATACCTTATACGTAATATTCTAGCAGTTCGTTTCATGTAAAAAGAATATACCCAACTGATATGTATTTATACAACTCATTGATCCTGTTCAATATGATCTCATAATCCACAATATGCATGGGACAAAAAAAATGACGTTACTGCTTCCAGAAAACTTATGAGCTTTTTCCCGACGCCTGTTCATCATCGTTTCTCATCAAGTGCGGAAGATTATAACGTCATATCATAAGCCCATCTTATGGCGATGTTTATTCTTGTGCCAGCTCCAATAATCGCTTGTGTATCCAAATAGCAGCCTGAGAGCCGTCTCCCATTGAGATCGTAACCTGTTGAGAGTGGGCATTGACGTCTCCAGCTGCCCAGATATTGCGATGATTCGTTTCCTTGGTTCGTGGATCTACCTGAACATGTCCTTGGGGTAAAAGTTGAATTTGAAAAGCTTGTAGTAGGTCTGAATTAACATGTGCTCCGGCAAAAGCTAAAAAACCTCGTTCTACTGAAATTACTTCACCAGAGCGTAAATTTATTGATGACAAATGACCGTTCTGCTGTTCTATAGAGACGATCTCACCCTCTCTATAATAGTTCCCCCATTCATTAGCCCTGATTTGATCCT
This sequence comes from Brevibacillus halotolerans, assembly GCF_026891775.1. Lineage (NCBI taxonomy): Bacteria > Bacillati > Bacillota > Bacilli > Caryophanales > Paenibacillaceae > Brevibacillus > Brevibacillus halotolerans. Next base: position 55,227 of record NZ_JAPTNK010000011.1, on the reverse strand, counting down.
CCTTATCCAGCGATGTTAGCGAATGATTAATAACCATGATATCTTGTGTGTAGTATTTTAATTCCTGTGCCATTTGCAAGGCTTGCTTGCCGGAACCAATTACGACTGTACGCTTTTGCTGGACTTCATAGCCATCACAATCGGGGCAAATGTAAATGGATTCCCCTAGGCATTCAACCAACCCTGGAATCTCTGGCAATGGGTCAGTAATTCCCGTGGCAATTAGTAAAGTCTTTGCCATAAAGGTTTCCTTATGTTCTCTTGTGGTCACGCAGAAAATATGCTCCTGATTCTGCTCACAAAATGTTGCTTCATCTTGAATAAATGCGGCTCCAAAACGCTTGGCCATTATTTCTCCCTGCGTTCTCAGTTCCATTCCACTGACACCCTCTGGATAACCCAAAATGTTTCGGTATTTGCGGGCTAAGGTCGATCTCCCCGATTTTTTATCAATAACTAAAACCTTATGTAAGCTTCGCGAGAGCTGAATTGCTGCTTGTAAACCAGCAATTCCGCCTCCAATCACGATGGTGTCGTAAATCATGAGTCCCTCCTAACCGTTTCTCTCTCTAGAGTAACCATTTTAGGCGATTAACATGATTATCTTTCACTAATCTACAGGAATGTAAAGTGTTTTTCCCTCTATTAATGGGGCTTCTGTATTAAGACCATTAAAAGTTGCGATTCGTTTTACTCCATTATTATTTCCATAGTAAGCACGGGAAATCTTATGTAAATTATCTCCTCTTTTAACTTTATACAATTTACTTTTTATTTTTTTTGCAGGTTTTTCCTCACTTACCGTTGCTTCAGGCTTGTTTGAAGCTGGAACTGAAGTTGGGCTAGTTTTCTGCTCAGCGGTAGTTTTATTAGTAGTTGGGGTCGAGGTACTAGTAGGTTTAACGGTAGATTTAGCCGTAGAGGCAACAGTAGCCTCTGTACCTAAACCACCTTTATCCCCTTCCTGCCCAAGGACTGCATTATTCGCTGGTTTCTTATCCTCTAAATGTGGCTGCGGGTTCATTTCAGGCTTTGCAGCATTTGCCGGATCTGTACCCTCCCTATTTAGAGGTTCAGATCCTGTAACGGAAACTCCTGTTCCTGAAGCAATCGCATCTGTCCGCGTCTGGTGCCCACTAAAAATGAACGCCGGTTGTGTCGAATTCATCTCCTTCCAGATGAATAAAACACCTGCCACGACTACTGCTCCTGCTAACGGAACAATGATTTTCCATCCACCTCCACTAGCGAGTGTATACGAGGCCTTTACTTGCTCCTTAGATTCTTCGTTCTCACTCTTTGCTGCTTGTTTTTCTTCGCTTATGCGACTTGTTGCTTGCTTTTTTTGTGCTTGTTTTTTATTTTTGATCCTCGTTTTTCTAGGAGGTAAGCCAAGCAGGGTATCCTGCTGCTCTGCTATTTGCTTGTCTCCATCTCTACCTTCCATCTTATTTCCTCCCCTTCGTGTTACATATCTTCCTGTGAATGTATCGAGCTTGCCTTATATTTTAAAAATAAAGCAAGGACGAAATTGATAGTAGCATGAACAAACATAACTGTGATCAGACTATTGGTCCAGGTAAAAAGTATGCCTAGTAAATAGCTTGTTAGAAACACCATTCCAATGAGAATAGGTTTTTGTAGATATCGAAAATGAATCGCTGTGAAGAGTATACTTGTCCACACATTACCTACCAACTCATGAATTACACCGCGAAAAAGCCATTCCTCACTAATCCCTACAGCTACACAGAGTAAAAACGTAGTTGGAATCGAAAGAGAACGAAAAATCCGTTCATTCATTCCACCATCATCTACCCAGCTTGGCGGAACTGTTTTTTCTATAATAATATTACTAGCCACAACAAGGACGATCAAAAGAACTGCATAGCCAAGATAAGAAGGGTGCATCGTTAATAGAAGCTGCCAAAATTCTGTTTTCGTATAAAGAAACCATGACCCTAGTAGGGCAATCAAAAAAACGATACCTTGTGTGAGCCACAGATTGAGTAACAGCGTACGGTCATCTAACTGATCTAGCTTATTGTTTCTATTCACAACGAAGCGGAACCTCCTTCGTTTGGCGATTTACGGGGCAACAATCGTTCCAGGGCTTCCGTAAGATTCCAGACTGCTTCACGAGTAATCCGTTCCTGCTTTGCAGACTCATGATAAAGCTCTCTGTTGATTCCGCAGGTTCTACAGCATGACTCTGGTTTGTCTATCATCCTCTCCCCAAAATAAGCTAGCAACGCTTCGCGCAAACAACCAGAGGTCTGAATCCACTCCTGCATAGTCCCTAATTTCGCAAATTTAGAACACTTTACTAGCTGTATTCGTTGCTTCATCGTACCATGGACGAGCTTGGGGTCATGTGGTTGAATCCAGTAGGTATACCCGTTTTTTCCTAGTTGAACACTATGAACCGCTCCTGCTTCCTGTGCATAGTAAAATAAGAGCCTTGTTACATTTTCGCCAATGCCAATAGCTGCAAAAAGTTCCTCATGTGTGATTTTTTGCTCATACCCCTCTCTGGTGAGAACGTGGGAATCAGCTCGGTGAACTGGGGTACGTAGCAGTCCTAGAAAGGCAACTAATTCTTCGTCTGTTGGATATTCGTTTTGGAAAAGACGGTGATGAATATGCACATCCTCTTCCTGTACATACAAACAAGCATATCCAGGTTGTTGGTCACGTCCAATCCGTCCAACCTCTTGTGTATAAGCCTCTATGCTTGCAGGAAGATGATAGTGAATAACAAAGCGGATATCTGGCTTATCAATTCCCATTCCAAAAGCGTTCGTAGCAATAATCACGTCTAATTGATTTGCAATAAATTGCTCTTGAATCAAAATCCGCTCCATCGGGTTCATTCCACCATGAAAGCCGCTTACCCGCTGAATCCCGCCTTGCTGGCACTGCACTACGAGTTGTTCTACTGCTTGCCTTGTACTGCAGTATACGATGCCCGGCTTTTGGCACTCACGTAATTGAGCAAGCAATCGTGTGTTTTTGTCTGCCTCATCGCTGGCCGGATATAGATCATAGGCAATGTTAGAACGATTCACACTTAAGCGGATTTGATTATCTACAGCAATGTCAAACAGATCAGCAATTTCTTGCGCCACGTTATGTGTAGCAGTAGCCGTCACAGCTAGCACAGGAGGTTCTCCCAGTGCTTTAATCAAAGACGGCAATTTCAAATAATCTGTACGAAAGTCATGGCCCCACTGTGATATGCAATGAGCCTCGTCAATCGCTACCAAAGACACACCTCTTTTTTGGAGGAGCCGGATAATCGAAGGTTGTTGCAATTTTTCTGGGGAAATATAGACAAGTTTGTATTTCCCCGCTTCCAGCTCATCTATGACCAAGCGTATTTCATCACGGTCCAAGGAACTATTTATGTAGGTCGCTAGCCGATGTCCGTTTTTTAACAATTGCTGAACCTGATCGACCATTAAGGAAATTAGCGGGGATACTACAAGTGTGATACCAGGTAGTACATATGCCGGCACCTGATACGTAAGTGATTTCCCACCACCTGTAGACATGATACCAAGCACATTTTCCCCTTTTAAGATTCGACTAATAATCTCCTCTTGTCCAGTGCGAAACGCGGCATGACCAAAGTACCGTTGTAAGATAAGACGAATGTTTTTCATATTTGTTTCCATGCTGACGCTCCTCTAAGGGCCAAAGCCAATCGGATTTGCAAATAACTATAATCATGGCCCAATTCATCCTTTAACAGTCGCAGTCGCTTTGTCTGTAGGCGATCGCTTGCTTCATGTACGAATTGAATCTGCTGATCGCTCACAAAACGACCATACTTACAAGGCAGCCCCTTTAAAGCAGCTTCAATCAGATGATCCTCTACGGTATTTAATTTAATCGTACGCCTAGAAGCAATCTCCTCAAGCGTCATATCTTTTTGAAGCATGTTATATGTTTCCCAAGCACTTATACTGATTGGCGGCTTTTGTGCTGGTTGAAGCAGGCATAGTTTTTGTAATAAGGGGAATCGGCCTGATTTGTTCTCCTTTACCTTAGAATAAAAGCTACTCCAAATCGACAATAGCTTTACCTCCGTAAGTAGAAATGATTCACGAAATTGGTAGGCAATTTGCCGAGCTGTGAGGCCTACCTGTGAAGCTCCCGTCCACTGCAAAAAAAACTGCTGCTGTAGCGTAGGCTCAAGCATATCCATAAACAGATAGAGCTCGTCTACCAATCCATTAAGCCATGCCGCTCGCTCATCCGGCTCTGCCAGCAGTTGCTTGATTCTACGTTGAATCTCTTTGTTTTGCACAATCGGTGAAAAGTGAGAGTTGTCATGTAATAGCTGTGAAATAGTTTGAACCATGAGCAAAGCTTGTAAGCGAAATAACATTGCTTGCTCTGTTATCGACATCCCATTAATTCCAGATAACCACCGCTCCAATTGATAGGTTTTATTTTGTTCACAAAGTTGTTGATTCCCCAAATGAGTTAGCTCAAAGCTTGATATACCATCCTTTTGTGCTGTATTAGTATTTGAGACCCACTTTTTTTCCATGAGGTTTTGGATGATTTGCTCCCACAGCCCTCTTGAAATCCAAGGGAAGAGCCGATAATAGGAGTGGAGGTTAAAATTATTCACATCCTGCCATACTTGATTAGCTTTACGTCCTTTTACCATGTAGTAGAGAGATTGAGGAGTACGTTCCCCTTGCAACACAGCTAGACCTTTCAATACGAGAGCTTCAAAAAATCGGAAATCTTGTTCCTCCATGGATCAAAGTTTCTCCTTCACGTTTGATTAATTTATTTATTTTATCATGAAAGCAGTGACAAAAATTGATTGTACTGTTTTTGCTTTAGACGGAGGGATTACCTATGACAAAGCGTTTGTCCAAGCACGAGTATATTGTTACATACATGATTATTTTATCATTAACATGTTTGGTTGTCGGATTTTTTTGGGGAGCAAACGTAGTTCAATCTAAAATGGATGAGCAACTAACTCAGCTCCAGCAATTAACGCACCAAACACATAATCAGGAAAAACTCATTCGTGAAAAGAAACTATACCCCGAGCAAGATTTCACCCATTATTACTACAGCTTTTATGAACCACTCAGCACTTTTCAAACCGACTATTTTTATTATGTAGCCAACTTACAGGGAAAAACATTGGAAGAACAAAAAGGAGTTCATAGCCAACTCAAACAAGTCGTACAGACTAAAATCGAACAGCTAGAAAAAGTATATATCAGTGAACGTTCTCCTTTGTTGGTTGCGTCTAGAAATCAATTTCTTGGAAGCCTACATACCTTACATAATAGTTTAACGAAAGCCATGGCAGATACGAAAGGCAGTCACTACTCCTCCGAAGACATCGCAGCCCTGCGTCATGCCGAAGACTTTCAATCAGAATATTTACAAGCTCAAACAAAATTTTATCATGCAATTGCTATGTGGGAACAAATCTATGTACTACAACACCCTATCGGTGATGTCGATATTACCTCGCTGACATTTGCAGCATGGGATACACTGCCTTTTCATTATCGCAATTACATATCTGCACGATATATGGAGAATATTAGAAGCATACCTCAATTCTTCCCTCAGGATTTGACGGCTTCTATCGATGCGCGTATAAAAAATAAAGAGACAGTGAAATTAGGCTGGCAAAACATCCCGTTTGGTGTTAATGTATTGATTGCAAGCAATGGGGTACATGCTGGAGATTTTGTACAATTAAACAAAAAGATCTACCCTGCTCTCTCCTTGCCTGAAGTGCCGATTTATCATAAATAAATCGTGTTCTAGGTACATATTTGGACGCGATTCATTCTTGTAATCGGCATAAAGTAATTATACAATAATTGTGTAAGCTGGACGTACTATCAAGGGGCAGGAGGTGAAACCATAATGACTACATGGGTAGATAAAGATACCTGTATTGCGTGTGGGGCCTGTGGCGCCACAGCTCCTGATGTATTTGATTACGACGATGAAGGTTTGGCGTTCAACACGATTGACGACAATACAAACACTGCTGAGATCCCTGAGATCCTGCATGATGATGTTCGTGATGCAGCAGACGGTTGCCCAACTGACTCTATTAAAATCGACGGATAATCGATTGCAATCAAATAAGGAAGACCAAAACCACTTATCTCTGCTTTAGCAGTGTGAGTGGTTTTTCTTCTGTCCAAACCTTGTTTTATCTCAATAAAAATTTACTTTTTTTAAGCAAACCTTGCTTGCTAAAATCCGAATATTTATCTATAACATTCTCATTTTTAACTCTATCATCCTCGGTTGAACAATCTCTCATTTTTTATTATTTTCTACCATTTGTCTCTCGTTTTCTACTCATTACTCGTTTTTTCTTCATATCACAAAAACCGTACATTCACCTGTTTTTACAACACAATTATGTATCTACTTCACTTATTTACGAACAACAGCGACAATACATAAAATCAATGTTCTTTCTTTTTCAATTTTTCTTCTTGACGCTACTGTTGTACGGTGATAAAGTAAGTTCTAACTTTAACAGCTACATACAAAACAACTTTGACGAAGAGATGCTTTTACAGGAAATCCTCAGAGAGCCGGTGGGTGCTGCGAACCGGTGATTCCTTTAAGAGATGAGCACTTCCGAGTTGGCAAACCAAGCCCGCTTGCGGTCGTAGGTTTGAACGGATGATCCGTTATCTCTCAGGTCTTGTTACCTGGTAAGGTTCTTTTTTGCGAAAAGAAGAACAAATGAGGGTGGTACCGCGAATATAACTTCTCGCCCCTCACTACATCATGGATTTGTAGTGGGGAGGCTGAGAAGTTTTTTTATATGCTCAAAAGACAAAATGTTTACAAGTAAGGAAGCCATAGAGATATATTTAGGAGGATGAGAATCATGTTTAAAGAGAAAATCACATTACGTATACCTGGCCCTACCCCAATCCCACCTCGTGTGCAGCAAGCAATGAACCGTCCCATGATCGGTCATCGCAGTGGTCAATTTTCTCAAATGCTTTCTGACGTAGTTGAGAAAATAAAACCGGCTTTCGGTACCGCTCAGCAAGTGTATGTCATTGCCGGAAGCGGTACAAGCGCTTTGGAAATGAGCGTAGTTAATACTTTGCAAGCCGGGGATGAAGCAATCGTTACGATTAGCGGAGCTTTTGGCGAACGATTCGCAAAAATCTGCGAACGGTATCAAATCAAAGTTCACCGTTTAGAGGTTGCTTGGGGAGAAGCAATTACGCCTGAACTCTTGCAAGATTTTCTCGTACAGCATCCGATGGCAAAAGCTGTATTTGCTACCTATTGTGAAACATCCTCTGGTGTGTTAAATCCAATACCTGAATTATCGAGGGTCGTCAAAAAGCATAGCAACGCTTTATTTATTGTTGATGCGGTTAGTTGCTTAGGAGCTGTGCCTTGCGAAATGGATGAATGGGGTCTGGATATCGTTGTAACAGGTTCACAAAAAGCCTTTATGCTGCCTACTGGACTTGCTTTTATTGCCGTTAGCCAACAGGCATGGAAACGTATTGAACAAATCACTCCTCAAGCCTTCTATCTTGATCTTAAGGCATATCGAAAAAGTATGGCAGATCAGACAACGCCTTATACCCCTGCCGTATCCCTTGTGTTTGGATTAGAGGAAGTAGTAGCAATGCTCGATGAAGAAGGTCTTCCTCAGGTATTCGCTCGCCATGAGCTTATGAAAAATATGACACGGGCTGCCATGAGAGCATTAGGATTACCGTTAATGACAGAGGATGAATACGCCTCTCCTACTGTTACATCCGTAGATCCTGGCGATTTATTTGATGCTGAGGAGCTACGTAAAATATTGCGCACCAAATATAATGTGGTCATTGCTGGTGGACAGCAGCATTTAAAAGGAAGGATTTTCCGGATTGGTCATATGGGCTATTGTGATCCGCAGGACGTATTGACTGTCATTTCACTCATTGAAGTCTCTTTGCAACAGATTGGTTACGAAATAACATTAGGTGCCGGTGTACGTGCGGCTCAGGAGGTATTGATTCAGCATGGATAAATTTCGCGTATTAATAAGTGATCCCTTAAGTGAACAAGGTATTCAGCAACTGCTAGACGCTCAGGATGTGATCGTTGAACAAAAAACAGCTCTATCTCCTGATGAGTTACTTGAAATCATTGAACAATATGATGCTTTATTGGTTCGGAGTCAAACACAGGTGACTGCTGAAGTAATACATGCAGCGAAGAAACTAAAGGTAATTGGTCGTGCCGGTGTTGGTGTCGACAATATTGATATTAATGCAGCCACGGCAGCAGGTATTGTAGTTATCAATGCTCCAGATGGTAATACCATTTCCACGGCTGAGCACTCCTTTGCAATGCTTATGGCTGTCGCTCGCAACATTCCTCAGGCACATAAAAAATTGGTTGATGGAGCATGGGACCGTAAAAGCTTTCAGGGTGTAGAGCTTCACAATAAAACCTTAGGAATTATTGGAATGGGCCGAATTGGTTCTGAAGTAGCGAAGCGAGCAAAAGCCTTTCAGATGAACGTAATTGGTTACGATCCTTATTTGACAGACGAACGCGCTCAAAAGCTTGGTGTAACAAACGGCACTGTAGATGATATTGTTACACAGGCGGACTTTATCACCGTGCATACTCCATTAATGAAAGAAACCAAGCATCTATTAAACGCCAAGCAGTTCGCTAAAATGAAACCAACCACACGGGTAATAAACTGCGCGCGTGGCGGAATCATTGATGAAAAGGCTTTGTTACATGCATTAGATAACGGATTAATTGCTGCAGCCGCACTTGATGTATATGAAGAAGAGCCACCGGTTAATAATCCATTGATAGGTCATCCACGAGTTGTTACAACTCCTCACCTAGGGGCATCTACTGTGGAAGCCCAAGAAAATGTTGCGATTGATGTATCTGAAGAGTTACTCAAGGCATTACGTAATCAAACTTTCAAAAATGCAGTAAATTTACCTACTGTAGATGCTCATCTAATGGAACGAGTACAGCCTTTCTTCTCCCTATCTGAAAAATTGGGACAATTCTTAGCACAACTGACAATCGGTGCATTACAAGAAGTGAAAATTACGTATAGCGGCGAATTATCTGAGATGAGCACCTCTCCATTAACTCGCACGATTTTAAAAGGCTTATTAGCATATCGACTAGGTGCCGAAGTTAACTACATTAATGCACCCTACCTAGCAAAAATGCGGGATATCTCTGTAACGGAAGAAAAGTCAACAATATCCCGTGGTTTTACCAATTTAATTACTGTGACACTTCGCTCCAATCTAGAGACAAGAACGATTGCTGGTACGCGCTTAAATGGCTTTGGTGATCGAATTGTCAAAATTGATCAATCCACCATTGATGTACAGCCTCAAGGCTACCTCCTATACGTTCAGCACCATGACCGCCCAGGTGTTATTGGATATGTTGGCAGCGTGCTTGGACAAAATGGTGTCAATATTGCCACCATGCAGGTCGGTCGCAAGGATGTAGGCGGAGATGCCATTATGATGCTAACCGTTGATAAACCGCTTAGCACTGAGCTCTTGGATGAACTAGGTCAATCCCTTGAAATCTCTAGCGTAACGCAAATTGAGTTATAACAATATATGAATCTAGGTAAAGTATAGATGAACCTGTAAACAGCCAAACTGGTAGAGATTCTGCCTTTTTGGCTGTTTTCTCCCAAAATATATTTCAGGTATATACAATAAAGCTAGGAGGAAATCAGAATGGGCAGCCAGGCCTATCTTGCGCTTACGTTCTTTCTTTTCACGTACGCATGTATCATCAGTGAGAAAATTCATCGAACCATTATTGCAATGGTTGGTGCTGTCCTGCTGGTTATAACAGGCATCGTCAGCCAGGAGCATGCGCTTCATTACATTGACTTTAATACGCTTGGGCTGTTGATTGGCATGATGATCTTAGTGGCAATCACTTCTCAAACTGGCCTTTTTAAGTATATGGCCATTAAAGCTGCTAAATTAGCAAAGGGCAGACCCGCCGCAATTCTTATCTATCTTAGCTTGATTACAGCGGTGGCTTCTGCTTTTTTAGACAACGTAACCACTGTCTTGCTGATTGTGCCCATTACTTTTAGTATCGCTCATTCCCTTAGAGTAAACCCCATTCCCTATCTGATAAGTGAAATATTAGCCGCTAATATTGGAGGCACCGCAACATTAATTGGTGACCCGCCCAATATTATGATAGGTAGTGCTGTTCCCAAGCTAGACTTTATGGCTTTTCTAACAAATCTGGCTCCGATCGTCATCCTCATTATGCTCGTAACACTTACTTTATTGTATTTCATTTTTCGTAAGCAATTAGTGACAACACCAGACCTACAAGACAAAATTATGGAACTAAATGAAAAAGAAGAACTGACCGATATCCGTTTACTAGTAAAATCCCTTATTGTGCTAGGTCTGACCATTACAGGCTTTGTTATTCATAATCTACTAGGATTGGAAACGGCTACTATCGCTTTAACAGGTGCATTTTTCTTATTATTGATAACGGGAGAAAATTATTTAGAGGATGCCTTGTTACAGATAGAATGGACAACCCTGTTTTTCTTTGTAGGCCTCTTTATTTTGGTTGGTGGATTAGTAGAAACAGGAGTAATTGATTTACTGGCGAAGAAAGTCATGTCACTAACAGGTGGAGAGGCTATGAGCTCGGCTTTTCTTATTCTTTGGCTAAGTGCGATAGCATCAGCCTTCGTCGATAATATTCCATTTGTAGCGACGATGATACCCTTGATTAAGGGCTTGGGCCATTTGGGTATAGAAAATATAGAACCTCTTTGGTGGAGTTTATCACTTGGAGCCTGTCTAGGTGGAAATGGAACAGTAATCGGCGCTAGTGCTAACGTTATTGTGATTGGATTGGCCATGAAGGATGGTTATCGCATTAGCTTTCTAGGCTTCATGAAGATCGCTTTCCCACTCATGCTTCTTTCCATCTTGATGTCTAATCTTTATCTGTATTTGGTTTATTTCATGTAAAAAGGAGGAAGAATCATGGTTACGTATACGTTTAATGAAACAGCCATCCACATTGAAGAAACACCTAACGAGAAGGATGTTACCTTCCGTGTAGAAATAAAATCAGAGGCAATGCGGGATCGTATCAAAGAATTGCGTAACTATCTAAACAACGATAAAGACTATACAGACGCATTATTTTATACCGATCAGCAAGGAGTCTTTGAAATTATCGTTCGAAATGATTACTATTTGAAATTTTTAACGGAAGCCTTTCGTTTTCATTGTCTAGAATCGCTACGTTGGAACAAATAATAGAAGTGAAAAAATCGTATTCTGTAGTAAAAAAGCCAAGAGCTTAGGAAGATACACCTATTGCCTTGGCTTTTTTGCAATTTATCAACCAAACCAATATGAACACTTGGTTTTTTAAGCTACGTAGCTATTATTTCTCTGCTCGTTACGTTTTTGCTTTACGCCTTCTGGCTATCATACTTGACTTAGAACTACTATCTTCTTTCTTTGTGGTCCCTATTTTTGCTGGTTTAATAGCAAACAAGGAAAGAATTACGGCCACTAAACAGATTCCCGCTACCATCAGAAATAATACACGATGCGAAAATGTAATCAAATAGGCAAATAAAGGCGGCCCTATGGCAACTCCAACAAACCGTGCACTATTGTACAATGCTGTAATGGTTCCTCTCTCTGTTTTTTCAAAGCGTTCCGTCAACAGAGCATCTAAACTTGGAAGTGTCGCTCCTATCCCTGCCCCACCGGCACATAAAAGAATCAGGAACAGATATATGCTCGGCTGGCTAAGGCTAATCCAAACCATACTGACTAGTAGGACCAACATTCCCGAAGTGGACAACCATTTCATTAACAGCTTATTTTCACCAATTACCTTCCCTGTCACATAGGATACGAAACACAGGGAAGCTAATGGTATGGCTAGCACAAGCCCTTTTTTTATGCCTTCCCACTTATACTGATCCTCTAGCACCGACGATAAATGAAAAAGCACGCCAAATAATACAAGCATGGAGATACATCCGATCGCAAATACCGCATACAGCCAACGCCCCTCTGCATGAAAAATAGCCCGAATGGACTTTTTATATTCTCCGAAGCTTTTTGGTTTTTGTTTCTCTCTTGGCGCTTTCACAAAAAAGGCTACTAATAAAAGAGAAAGTAGGCAAAAGACAGGGGTTGCAAAAAAAGGTAAAAACCAGATCAACGAAGCCAACCAAGCACCTAATACGGGAGATAACACTTTACCAAAGGTATTGGATGTTTCAATGATACCTAGACCAGCGCTAACCTCCTTGTCATTTCGGTACATGTCCCCAATTAGTGGCATAACAATAGGAAACGCTCCAGCTGCTCCTACACCCTGTAAGGTACGACCGACTAGAATCATCATATAAGGATTAGCCATCTTCCACGCAACCCAGCCTGAAAGAAGTCCTCCTAAGCCAGCAATCAACAAACTCGGTATGATTATTGTTTTTCTCCCCATACGATCTGATAAAAAACCGGCTAGCGGTATAAGTAGAATGGCTACCACAGAATAAGTAGTAATAAGCATACTTGACTGCAAAGAGGAAATCCCAAGTTTCTTTTCCATTATGGTCAAAACGGGAATAAGCATAGAATTACCCAGTGTCATAACTAGAGGAATTGATGCTACAGACATAAGGTCCCAAGTTTTTTTATCTTCCATATTGATTAGCCAATGACCTTTCCAAAAGTAAAAATGGAGTTGATGGGCATGTGGGTTTCCTCCCTTAGCACATACTTTTTTTTACTATTCCTCTTATTTGTTTCGTTATTAGAGGGAAATGTCTCCAATTTTATTGTTTATGATAAAAAGAAAAAAGCATATGAATACAACCGTGGTTGCTCACATGCTCTTTCTCAATCCAATTTCGATTAAAACTCGATTGTTGCAATCTCGCTTACATCACGCAAAATAAATTCTGCATTTGCTTTTTCAAATTTCTCCCGTGCTTCCTCTCCTGTTAGCCCTGTTAAAGTAGCTGCAAACTGACAACCAATTGATCTAGCTGCCATTAAGTCAGCAACAGAATCTCCAACAACTAGCAAATTCTTACGTTCTTCCTCTGTTAGCTGGCAGGAAAGCGCGGCGGAAACACCTTTTCCTCTAGTCAAGTAACCTTGAAAGTAACAGTATGGATGAGGCTTAGAGAGCGGGGCGGTTTCTGGGAATTGCTGTTCAGCTTCCAATACATGCGAGGCTGTTACAATACAATCCGGGTCAAAAAACTCTAAAATACCAAGCTCTTTTAGTGGAACATACGTTTCGATTGAAGGACGTCCTGTGCCTACTCCTAAACGATACCCACGATCACGTAAGCCTTGTAGCACTTCTCTCATAACGGCTGGTTCAATGATCGGAATTTCGTCTGACAAAAATCCTCTTTTCCCTTCCTGATAAGCTGCTCTGTCTATGGAATCAGCAATCAGTCCGTCGCCCAAATACCATTCTTGGAATGTCTCCTGACATAGCTCCCACAGCGTGCTAGTACGCGCAAAAATGTTCGTGGTTATTCCACATTTTTCATAAGCAATTTGGTTGAGATAGAGTAGCATTTCGCTCTTCTCTACATTTCCTTTTGCAAAATCCGAAACAAAAGCCGCATAGTCAGGTGCAAAGGAAAGTTTTGCTTCTTTCAGCAAAGCTTGAATTTTTTTAATCTCTGCTCGCCCAATCTGATTCGTTAACAGCTCACGAACTTCTTCTTGCTTCGTTTCTTGTAATTTTGCAACAAGGCAAATAAGATGATACGCAACAACTAAGTACACCATATCCCAGTTAGAGTTAATACCTTGAGCTTTCAGAAAGGTCAGCACTTGGTCATTTGCAAAAATCTCGGTTCGGACACGTCTAATCACCTTTTCCTCAGGTGTCGGTGTGAAATCCTGTCCTTCTATTCCGATATATTTTTCGCTAAATAGCATTTCCCAAATGGTCAGAGAAGAGGCGTCAAAATATCTCTCTTCGCTTAAAAATACACCATCCACATCAAATAAAATCGTTTTGTTCATCCCCAAAAAACACTCCATTCTCTCATCCATCTTACTCTCTATCTATGTGATGACTGGTATTGTAATGGTAAAGGTTGTTCCTTCCTTCATCTTACTTTGGACAGAAATTTTTCCGTTATGGGCTGCTACGATATTTTTTGCAATTGCTAAACCTAATCCAGTTCCAGCTCGACCACGCGTTCGAGCTTTATCTGCTTTGTAAAAACGCTCAAAAACAAATGGCAAATCCTCTTGCGGAATTCCACTGCCTGTGTCGATTACCTCAATGGTAATTTTTCCTGCATCCTCATTCTTTATACGAACAGTAATAAGTCCACCGTCAGGAATATGACGAATAGCATTGTCAATTAAATTAGTCAGTACCTGCTCCATTTTGTCCGGATCAATGGAAATCGCGTCATAATCCGTTTGCCTATCAAGCTGGATTTCGATATTACGTTCTGCCGCTCTGTTGGCAAATTTGCGTAACACACGTTCGAAGTAAGGAAGAAGCTCTGTTACTTCTTCATGGAGCTCCACATGCCCTGCTTCCATACGAGCCAAGCTTAGTAATTCATTTACTAGCTTCGTCATCCTAACTGATTCATCATAAATGATTTTAGCTAGTTCCTTATGTTCCTCTGGAGTGGAAGCAATGCCATCTACAATGGCTTCACTGTAGCCCTGTAGCATAGACAGAGGTGTTCTTAATTCATGCGAAATATTTGCAACAAAGTCTTGGCGTAATTTGTCAAGTTTCCGCTCTTTAGTCATGTCCCGCAGTACAGCGACAGCCCCTCGAACTTGATTGTGATCGTATAGCGGTACCATCACAACAGACCAGAAACGCCCTTGTGCTTCAAAATCTTCCATTACTTCTTGTTCTGATAGCAACATTTTTTGATACAATTCCTGAATCGGTAAAGGACGCCCTTGATTTTCATACGCCCAGTCCCGAGTAAAATCTTCTGCCTGAGGATTTGTTAATACGACACGCCCTTTTTGATCCAGCATGATAACGCCATCAATCATACTACGTAAAACAGTTGCCATTTGCTCCTTCTCATGCGACAGAGCATTTACTACATTACGCAGTTTCAGTGTCATAACATTAAAGGCAGCAGCTAGCTCACCGATTTCATCCGTAGATCGAAGCGGTATTTCCGTATTAAATTCTCCTTCAGCGATGCGTTGAGCAGATTGCTTAATCTGACGCAATGGTGAGGTAATACGCGAAGATAGAAAGAACGCGAATACCGTTGTTAAAATAAATCCAATGACACCTACAACAAAAATAAGTTGTCTAATCTCGAGATAAGTACCATTCACTTCTTGGATGGCTTGATATAAAATAAGTGCCGATTTTTGTTTCCCATCAAAGGAAAAAGGAATAGCCATAGCCAGAAACTGCGTGTGTTCAAGACTGTCTGAAGCTTTATCTCCAAAAATCAAACGATTAGGGCCAACCTGCTTTCCTGCAAAAGCATCGTCTATAGGAAATCCCCCGCTGTTTAACAGCTTATCCAGTGTAAGGGACGGTTGCTTTTCATCCGTCGCTTCATGAGCAAGAACGCGTTTTTGCTCATCCACTACCAGTAGACCTGTATGGTATACGCTCATGATTTTGGAAGCCATCTTCAGCATTTCTTTTTGATCACGCACAGTTTCCAGATCGGAAGCAACTTTTGTTCCAAGAAGAGCTAAATCAGCCGACTGCTTTTTCAGATAATAACTGCCAAAGGACTGAACTAGCAGGAGGCTGAAAATCGTAAGTACCACCGCGAATAACGCTATGATTGTCATCCAAAGCTTTCCGACAACACTTCGCAGTATATTATCCACTTATTTTGGCACCTCGAGTTTATACCCTACGCCCCAAACGGTTGAAATCATTTGAGCAGCGTCAGGAGATACTTTGTTTAGCTTTTCTCTCAGGCGTTTGATATGCGTATCCACGGTCCGCAAATCCCCGAAAAAATCATAGTGCCAAACATCTTTTAGTAATTCTTCCCGCGTAAATACTTTATCTGGAGATAATGCTAAATAATGCAATAACTCATACTCTTTTGGAGTTAGATTTACCTCAACACCATTTGCGGTGACCTTATGAGCATCATGATCAATTGTTAACTCTGGAAAAACCAGAATGGAATGACTGGATACCGTATCTGTTTTTAAATAAGCAGTAGCAGAAGAACGACGCAAAATCGCTTTCACACGGAAAACAACCTCACGCGGACTAAACGGCTTTACTACATAATCATCTGCGCCAGCCTCGAAACCATTCACACGATTCGTTTCTTCTCCTTTAGCCGTCAACATGATGATTGGCGTCGCTTTTTGCTCACGAATTCTTGTACAAACTTCGATTCCATCCATACCAGGCAGCATCAGATCGAGCAAGATAATATCGTAATCTTGATTTAAAGCCTTATCCAAGGCTTCTTCTCCATGCTCTGCCTCATCAATATAGTAATTCTCTCTCTCCAAATACATCTTTAGAAGGCGACGGATTCTTTCTTCGTCGTCTACGATGAGGATTCTTTCTTTCTCCACCCAGATCACCTCTGCTACAACATTGAAATTAATTGTTAAAATGAGTACAACCTACTTATCTAAAATAGCCTATACATCTTGATAGTACAAGTAAAAAGCTGGCGTACAACCAGCTTTTTTAACTTGTTAGCAAATTTTTAGAGTTAAGCACCTGCATAAGAGTGCAAGCCTACGATCACCAAATTTACTACAACCAGTGTTACTAATATAATAACAAACCCTAGTACTGCCATCCAAGCAGATTTTTCTCCAATCCATCCCTTCGATAGACGAAGGTGCAAATAGACACTGTAAAACAGCCATACAATCAATGCCCATGTCTCTTTCGGGTCCCAGCCCCAGAAGCGACCCCATGCTTCATTTGCCCAGATCATGGCGAAAACAAGCGCTCCTAAAGTGAAAATGGGATATCCAATAGCAATGGCACGGTAGCTGATCTCATCAATGAGCTCTGGATCAATGTCTTCTAAAGCTGGTTGGATCGCTGCTGCAATCCGTTTACGTAAAATCAATCGAAGCAATCCATAAAACACAACTCCTGACAGCACAGACCAGATCATCGTATTAAATTTACGAGCCGCATCCTTCCCATGCATAAAGGTGGGCGCTTCAAATAATGGCTTGATTGGACCTTCTTTGATGATTTTATACTCTTGTGGTGCCACAATTGCCGGCAATTTATACTCAACCTGCTGCATATTTTTAACAATAGCCGGGTTATTTTCGTCATAAACCGGAAATTCAAAGGATGTTCTTAGGCTTGGTGAGGAAAAGGATGCCGAGACAACAATAAATCCAACCATCATTAAAACAACACTAATGGAAAACTCTAGCCAAAAGGTACTTGCTGACTTTTTGATTTGTGGAATGGTGCGAATTAAGTACATGAGCCCCGCAGCAAAGCCAACCGCCAAAATTCCTTCCCCAAGTGCTGCTGTCGTTACATGAATCTTTAACCAGTAGCTTTGTAACGCTGGAATAAGTGGCGTGATCTCCTTAGGGAATACACTTGCATAAGCGAGCATAATAGCTGCTAACGGCATTGCGAAGGCACCAAGTACGCCTAATTTGTAGATGTAATAAAGCAATAAGAATGCGGCTACAATACATATTGACAAAAAGGAGATAAATTCAAACATATTACTGGTAGGAATACGTCCAGACACGATCCATCTTATGATAAACTGTCCCAAATGGCCTAAAAACCCGATTACAGTGATTCCCACGCCAATCTTTGCATATCGTGCCTGGTGCGCCTTTGCATCCCTGTTAGACCAACGTTTTCCCGTGATTGCTACTGCAAATACGATCGTAGCGATCAAATACAACACAAAGGCCATCAATAATAGATTGCTACTTATCTGTATCAATCGTGAGAACCCCTTTCTTTACGCTTTCTTCTTCGATTTTTGTTTATCTTGTTCAAGAATGAGTTCCAATGGTAACTCTAATTGTTTCACCAGGTTCTTAGCTTCTTGTTGTAAACCAAACCAGTTTTTATTGGTGTGACCGGCTAGATACAGCTCATTATTTGTAACATGCACCCAAATACGGCGATGTTGCCAATAGAAGCCCATGACTAATCCAATCATCGTAATAAAAGCCCCACTGTAGATTAACGGAATCATCGTATCTTTACGCACCAATAGGCCGCTTGAATCAATGATATCAGGCTTATGTACCTCTAAAATGAAGCGAGGCGATTTTGTATTTTCAATAAAACCACCAGCTACGTATGCTAATCGTTCACTTTCATTTGTTTTGGAATCAATAATTTCCAGTGCAACCATCGGATTATTTGGTAAAGTCGTTTTGGTCGTTGGTAATCCATCTTTGCCCAACTCAAAATCTGGGAAATAATCCATGACACGAACAACGTAATGATTGCCTACCTTTTGTTCCTTTTTCGGCTCATACAAATCAATTTTGAACGAACCTATTCTTTTTTCTTTTTCTTTGGCATCATATAAATCAAAATTAAGAGCACCCAGCATTTGTTCTCGACGATCCAATTGATATAAAAGGATACCCTCGTAAGTCAATGGATGATTAACAGTAATCGATCCTCTCTTGACCTCCACCAATTTGGGCTTGGCTCCTGCTAGCCCATCATTTTCATTTTTGTATAAAACGGCATCAGTCTGGTAATTCTTCGCGATTACTTGCCCTTCTTGCAAAGGAAGATCTTCAGCAAATTCATCCTTTGTATAATATTCAGTCTTATAATCTAAATTCTCAATATAGAACTCTGTTCCCGGCACTTTTACGGTTTGCCCTTCACGCACCCAAATCGTATCCTCTAAAAAGAATTGTGGGACGCCACGCAGCAAAACACCTAACAAGAAAATAATCAGTCCAATATGATTCACATAAGGACCCCATCTGCTAAACCTTGCTTTTTCTCCCAGTAGGGAATTACCTTCCCGATAAACGCGATAGCCTTTTTTCTTATACCAGCTCTGGACTTGTTCAAGCTTCTCTTCAACGGAAAGTCCCTCAGGCAATACCGTATCAGCATGTAATTTCTGCCCTTTATAAAACGATAGGTGCTGATTCAAACGTGGTTTATTCAAAGCTTTGTACAGTGGAATTACCCGGTCTAAGCTACAAATAACCAATGATATTCCGATCATTACCAGTAAGCTAACAAACCACCAGGACCCATACATCTCATGAAAACCTAAGGCGTAATATAACTTGCCAAAAAAACCGTATGTTTGTTCGTAAAACAAAGCTTTGCTTGGTTCATCCAGCAACGGGACTGGTACGTATTCCAACTGCGGTAGGATCGTCCCAATTCCTGCCATTACTAAGGTAATGATTATTATGATGATTGCGATTTTTACAGACGAAAAGAAGTTCCAGACTTTGTCCACCACCGTGGTGGAATAAGTCTGGGAACGACGCGCTGTTCCTTCATAACGCATATCAGGAAACGCTTTCTTTTCATCTAACTCTTTAACAGAATGCAAAAGAGGTATACCGCAGGATTCACA
Source organism: Brevibacillus halotolerans (assembly GCF_026891775.1). Classification (NCBI taxonomy): domain Bacteria; kingdom Bacillati; phylum Bacillota; class Bacilli; order Caryophanales; family Paenibacillaceae; genus Brevibacillus; species Brevibacillus halotolerans. The sequence goes on along the minus strand of NZ_JAPTNK010000011.1, from coordinate 35,588 downwards.
CAAAAGCGTCCCCACCGGGTTGGTGTGTCCGCACTCACATTTTCTCTGATCCATGTTCGTGTCCTCGCTTACGGTTTAATTTGTCTTCACAGGTCTAATCTTTTCTAGCGCGGAATTTATTCTTTTTTCATCCATTTGTCCAATGATGATTTCTTGAACGATGCCAGCCTGATCAATATAAAACGTACTAGGCATTTTTCCGATGTTATATGCTTTTGTTACTTCTTTTTGCTTATCCATCAAAATGGGAAACGTGGTATTTACCTGACGGACAAATTGCTCAGCAGATACCTCCGACTCTCCCACGTTGACTCCTACGATTACAATGTTTTGATCCTTATTGGCAAGCCATGCTTTTTCTAAGTCGGGCATTTCATTTCTACAGGGTTCACACCAAGAGCCCCAGAAATTAAGGATGACTCCCTTCCCTTTTAGATCAGCCAATGTCATCGTTTCACCCTCTAAGCTTTGTAAACTGAAATTAGGCGCTCTATCCCCTTTTTTAATTTCATTTGGCTTAGCAAAGCTTGTGTACACAGCAAAAACGAGAGCAACTAACAAAACTCCCAAAATAGCAACTCGCATTGATGTTCTTTTTTGTTTATTCACATTTGTTCACCTGACTTTGTTCAGAATCATTCCAATTATTACTCATTCCTTCTTTATTATAGCTTGCCGCTATTTTAAACGAGTTGGATATTTTGAACAACTTTTGAACGATGTGCTATTCATCACAAACGTTTGTTCGGTTTCTTTTGAACTTTTTTTAACTCACTCCGCAATCGTTCTACTTCTTCCTTTTTTAATAACCGATATGTACCAAGGCCAAGATTGCCTAGCGTAAGAAAGCTAACCTGAATTCGTTGCAGGGTAATTACGGGATGTCCAATTGCTTGACACATTCTGCGCACTTGACGATTGCGGCCTTCATGAATGGTCAGCTCAATTAAGGTGCGATTTTTCTTGACATCTCGCTCCAAAATTCTAGCTTTTCCAGGAGAGGTCATTCCGTCCTCTAGTTTAATCCCCTTAGCTAGTCGAGAGACACTTTCCGATGTAGGCATCCCTTTGACCCAAGCCCGATATACCTTATCCATCTCAAATGACGGATGAGCCAAACGATTAGCCAATTCCCCGTCGTTTGTCATAATTAAGAGACCCGATGTATCAAAATCTAAACGGCCCACTGGATAGACCCTCTGTGGAATTTGTTTAACCAGATCACGAACGGTTTTACGTCCTTCAGGATCACTCATGCTTGTAATGACTCCTGTAGGTTTGTTAAGTAAGAGATATACATGTTCTTCTTGTGCAATGGACTTATTATCAACCAGAATTTGATCTACAGAGGCATTTACCTTGGTACCCAGCTCGGTTATCACTTGTCCGTTTACTTTTACTCTACCTTGCTTAATCAGTTCTTCACAGCTGCGACGCGAGGCGACACCCGCTTGTGCCAGCACCTTCTGCAAGCGTTCTTCCATATAGACCACCCCTCACACATTCTACCTATTTCCAGCAGGTTGGACAAGAGCACGGTTGACAAAGATTGCAAATTACTCATACACGAGCAGTTTTTTTAAGAAAAACACAATGAATCCCCCACTGCTATTGTGATTATTAGTCTTGTCATAAGGGGTTAAAAAATATGTTGTTGGTTGTCTATAAAGATTGCACAGAACAAAACAATGAAAAAAGCTTGTATCACAGTTTACCAGCAACCACTGACACAAGCTTTAAAACATTCAGATGCAGGAGTACGCTCATGCGAGAGGGAATAGCCATTTTAGGAAAAAATATAGGAAACAACCACTAGAGAAGCAACTACACCAATCAAATCTGACCATAGGCCTACCTTTAATGCGTACAAGCCATTTTTGATCCCCACTGCCCCGAAGTACACGGTCAGCACATAAAAGGTTGTATCAGTGCTTCCCTGCATCGTAGAAGCAAGTCTACCAATCATTGAATCTGGTCCAAATTGCGCAATTAAATCCGTTGTGATAGCGAGCGACCCTGTACCGGACAAAGGACGCAGCAAAGCCAATGGGACAATTTCCGAGGGAATATGAAGAATGTGGAGGACAGGCTTCATCGCTTGGAGCAAAATATCTAATGCACCTGATTCTCGAAACAAAGTAATGGACACCATCATCGCTACTAAATGAGGTAATATTTTGATGGTTGTCACAAGTCCTCCTTTAGCTCCTTCTACAAATGTTTCATAGACTTGCACTCTTTTATACCATCCGTAAGTTAAAACGAAAGAAATAAAGACTGGAATTGCCCAAAGCGAGAAGACATTGATCAGTGAGTACAAGCTAGCTCCCTCCTTTAACGGGACTTGCGCTTGTAGCGCAGACGATACACACGATCAAGCAGCAGGGCAAAAGCTGTTGCAATAAAGGAGGCGAGCAACGTTGTACCCACGATTTCAAACGCATTCGTTGAACCATATTGCAAGCGAATGGCAATCATCGTAGTAGGAATCAGTGTGATGCTGGCCGTATTGATGGCAAGTAAGGTGCACATAGCAGGGGTTGCGATATCTTTGTGGGGGTTTAATTTTTGTAGCTCCTCCATTGCTTTAATTCCCATAGGAGTAGCAGCATTTCCAAGCCCGAGGATGTTAGCGCTCATGTTAGAGAGAATGTAGCCAATGGCCGGATGTCCTTTCGGTATGTCGGGGAAAAGCTTTTGTACAATGGGTGATAACCAGATTGAGATTAGCTGCAAAAGTCCAGATTTTTCGGCAATTTTCATGATCCCCATCCAGAAGATGAGGACGCTGAGAAGACCAAAACAGACAGTAACGCCTGTTTTGGCACCTTCAAATATTGATTGACTTATCATTTCCATACGTCCGTTTACAGCTGCTACGATCACACTGACTATAATTAATAATAACCATATGATGTTAAGCATCAGGTAATCCTCCCTTCAGCAATTGGGAGACATGCTTCCAGATACCACTTGGTGTTTTGTTTTGAAAGGTATCCGTTACTTTCATTTTTCGTAGGGTAAGTGGTATTTTACCAATGGAATGTTGGCCTAAGTATATCTCAACAAACCCAACATGCTCATTTACATCATGTTGACCTACCTGTTTTTGAAACAGTTGAACCTTTTTACTCACATGCTGCTCTTCTTCAGCTTTAAGCGGGTATGTAAAGTCAGCTAATGAAACCAACTCAACCTTTCCTTTGTCCTCCAATTTAATAGATTGAGGAGCATCACATTTTTCGCCCTTGTGAAGTAAAGAGCTTTCTTTGAACTGTTGAAAGCCATAATCGAGAAGATTAGCATGGTCATTCCAATCATCAGGTGCATTAAGCGTAATAACAGCAACTTGCCGTCCATCTCGGGTCGCTGATGATGCTAAGCAACGTTTGGCAAGCTTTGTATATCCCGTTTTAACACCATCTGCTCCGTCATAGAGATGGAGCATTTTATTTTTGTTTTGCAGCCTACGCTCCCATTTCTCCCCTTCCCAGGAAATACTTTTTACTTTCGTGGAGACAATCTGCTGAAACTGTGGATTTTGTAAAGCATAAGCAGATAATTTAGCCATGTCTACGGCAGTGGAATAGTGCTCCTTGCTACTGTCTAATCCGTGCGGGTTCATAAAATTACTTTGAGCCATGCCAATATACATAGCTTTTTCATTCATCATGGCGGCAAACCCTTCAATGGAGCCCCCTACCTGCAAAGCAATCGTAGCAGCGGCGTCGTTACCAGAACGAAGCATCAAGCCGTATAGCAATTCTTCTAGGGTCAGCTTTTCCCCTCTTTTTAAATAAATGGAGGAGCCTTCCACTCCTACGGCCTTGTCTGGTACCGTAACCACCTTTTTTATATCGGTTGCTTCTATTGCCACAATGGCTGTTAATGTCTTCGTCAAGCTGGCAATTCTCATTTTCTTGTTTCCATTTTTCTGGTACAGAATACGTCCTGATTTAACATCAATCACAGCTGCTGCTTCCGCCGAAACCTTAGGTGCTAGCGATGCCCATGCACGAGGTTGTGGGCCTAAATAGCTAACGCACAAAAGAAAAACGACGAGTACGCCGATTATTCGTTGGTATCTCATAGTGTCCTCCTCATGCTTGGTTTACAATGGGTTTGTACCAAGTATATGGAGACAAGACCTATGATATACCCCAATCTTAATCGGGTCCTAGTCGTTTCCAGCAGATTCCTTTCCGCGAAACAATTGAGCCATATCCTCATCCTGCTGATCAAATGAAAAATCAACTGGCGGTTCTGGTAAATCTGCAATTCCTTTCAAGCCAAAATACTCTAGAAATTCTTTGGTTGTGCCATATAAAATCGGTCGTCCGATCCCCTCTGCACGTCCCATTTCTTTAATTAAAAGCTTTGATGTCAGGGTATGTAACGCTTTTTCGCATTTAACTCCACGAATCTCCTCTACCTCAGAGCGAGTGATCGGCTGGCGATAGGCGATGATAGCTAAGGTTTCCAATGCCGCTTGCGATAAAGACGAGTGGGTAGGGGAAGTAGCCAGCTTTTCAAAATACATCATGTGTTCAGGCAAGGTAGTCAATTGATAAGCTTTCGCCACTTCCACAAGCTGAATGCCTCTTTTCGATCGGTAAAAGTCCCCCTTCATATCTTCGAGTAGGTCAACGACAACCTCCTCAGAAACCTCAATGATTTCCGCAATCTGCTTTGCATCTATCCCCTCATCACCGGAGATAAATAAAAGTCCCTCTATCACCGATTTTAATTTATCATAATCCATGTTCCGTTTCTCCCTTTCCCTCACTGATCAAGATGTCCGTAAATAATTGATTTTGAACACACGTGATAGCCTTTCCCTTCATCAATTCCAGTAAGGCAAGGAACGTTGTTACAATCTCAGTGCGAGTAACATTTGTGATAAACAATTGAGAGAAGCGAACATGCCCTCCTCCAACCTTAATGAGCTGACGAATCTCTTTCATCCGATCCTTTATGGATATTTCATCCCGTGAAACCTTGGCTACAGGCTCTTTTGTTTGCAATCTAGCAAACAATTTTTCTAACGCGTGAAGCATGTCAAATAGGGTTACGTTGGCAACTCCGGGCTCTTCCTCACGCACATATGGTGTTAAGTCTTCAGCCGGTCGAGTAAATACCTGACTACGCCCCGTCTCCATTTCGCGCAGTTGTTCGGCTACACGCTTGAATTTTTTATATTCCAATAAGCGTTGTACCAGTTCATCGCGAGGATCTTCCTCTTCACCATAATCATCGTGCAATGGCTCAAAATGTAACTCCTCTTTTTTCGGAAGCAGCGTTTTGCTTTTGATGGCCAATAGAGTAGCAGCCATGACTACGAACTCACTAGCTACATCCAATTGAAGCTCACGCATCGTATGAATGGTATCCAAATACTGTTCGGTAATCACAGCTATGGGTATATCATAGATATCTACCTCTGCCTTGTCGATCAAATGCAAAAGCAAATCGAGCGGCCCTTCAAACGAATCCAATTTAATACTATATGACAACGCTAATCCCGCCTTACTTCATTGCAATCATGTTATAAAAAAAGCTGAATAACCACATACCGAGTCGTGCTTTCAATCCAAGACCATACGATGTTGAGTGGTACGCTAAGCAATCCTCGCAACGGTGGCAAGAATACGATTAACAATAGCAGCCATGGTCCATATAGATCTAATTTATCAAAGAATCCACTGCATTTTTGAGGCAAAATATAACGCAGGATTTTAGAACCATCTAATGGAGCTATAGGAAGCATGTTAAACACTAACATAGCGCAGTTAATCACAATACAGTACTGCAAGGTTAAGGAAACTGCTTCTATCCCTTTGGCAGGCCACGAAGCCATCAAATCTACCCAGAATGGGGTCTGAATATAAAACCATAAAAACGAAAAGAAAAATGCTAATACTAGATTTATGAATGGTCCTGCTGCTGCAACATACACAATTCCTAAGCGTTTATTCCCTCTAAAATTATATGGATTAAACGGAACAGGTCTAGCCCATCCAAATGGTCCAAACAAAATCATCAGGAGTCCGAATGGATCTAGATGCGGAATTGGATTAAGTGTTAAACGCCCCTCATTTTTCGCTGTGTTATCACCCAATCGATAGGCAATAAACGCATGTGCCCATTCATGCATGGAAAAGGCAATCACGAACGCAATAACCCGGAATGGGAGCGTGTTTAGGTCAAAGTGAAATAAGCCCATGGAGCCCTCCTTCATTCTCTCTCTCTTGCACATTCCTTTATCGCAGGTCGCTTGTGCAAAAATACACTATTTCATTAGAATAACAGCCTTCAGAGAATGACACAAGTCCAAGCAGTTTCAATCAAAATTATTGAGAATTTCATTCCGCTTTATCTTGTTGGTCATTAGCCATCGCTTCTGTTTGAGAATCGTCTTCCTTTGCAGATTCACAAGAAGTGCTTTCTTCGTTTTTTTCTGCTAGCTCCGCTTGTGCTGGTGCACTGGCCTCCTGCCTTTTTACCTTTTGATTATTCTCATCATCAGCCTCTAATTCTTTAAGTGCACGCTTGTATTTTTCTATGCGAGCCAAATCATCCTCCGTAGGCTCAGCTATTCGAGTTAAATCCAAATTATCCTTGATATCGGCAATCTTTACAGCTCGCGCCAGTTGATTGTGTTTCACCCTTGTAATATAGCTGTCATATTCCTCTTTTGGATTTTTCGTAAGAATCATAACAGCCTCCACAACTTCCTTTGGAAACCCTGCTACTCGCAAATCATCCACAGTGACATCAGTATCCTCTAATACATCATGTAAAACAGCAACGGCTCTCGCTTCGTCCGAAGGCATGTACATCATAACGCGCAAGGGATGTAGTATATAAGGCTGTCCCCCTTTATCTTGTTGATTGGCATGTGCTTTTGTTGCTAATAGAACAGCTTCTACAGCCATATTCATGTGTAACTCCTCCTAAATACCTTCTTTATTAGATGAAATCCATGATTACAAAAATCATGCCTATTTCTTGTATTTCTACCCAAAACAGCCGTATTTGGCTGTATTCGGCATTATATTGTCGCAATTGTAGGGATAGGTTAAGTCAGCTTCGCTCAGACCATGAGAAGCTATATTATCAAGAGAGGTCGCCATTTCCCATGTTTTACCAAAGAATGAAATAACGATATACTAATTACCAATCTAACAATAAAGGAGTTGGGAAGACCCCATGGCACTAACGAGTACAGACCGTAGGAAATTAATGCTAGAGAACGACCTACACTCCCTCATCATGTTGGAGAATTCGCAAGGTCTAAACACTTATGAAAGCATCCTTCTAAAAAAACTAATTAAAGAATACCACGAGATGAATTACGAGTGCACCAAATAAGAGATGAATACCGATGATTGCGATACATCTGACCAAAAAAGAGGGGTACTGTCCCTCTCTTTTTTGCTGTATGCATTTCTATTTTTACTAGCAATATTTGAGCATAAATTCATAACTTTCCATTTTTTGGATTTATGTTATGATAGAATCGAGATTATTATAGGAGGAATGTTCTATGAAAAAAGCACTACTATTCTTTCTGTTCGTAACGATGCTAGCTGTTCCTTTCCAACAAACCTCTGCACATCCAGGTCGTACAGACAAAAACGGAGGGCATACCTGCCGCACCAACTGTGAAAAGTGGGGCCTTTCCTATGGAGAATATCATTACCATAATGGTGGTAGCTCCAGTTCAACCAAAGGTACATCTCCTACCAAAGCTAAAGCACCTAGTAAAAGCACTGCTCCCACCGCGAAACCTGCTGGAAAAGCCCCGGTCGTAGAGAGAAAAACCATCGTCGCAGTCGATCAAGCACCTGTCTATAGTGCTCCAGCAACCTCTGCTACTGTATCTACAACCCTCTGGTATGGCTATGAGGTAAAGGATAAAGGCGGTTCAGCTCAGTTTGCCTCCCTAGAGCAAGGCTATCTCTCTAAAACACTGCTAACCCAATACACTGTGATTAGCCCTAAAAAAGTAAGCATCCAAGCTGATAAAGGTTATTTCTATGCAACACCATCAACTAAAAGTAAAGCCCGTGGTTCTGCCCCGCTGCATGCTGAGGTGTCCGTTGTCGGAGAAAATCAGACTTGGTACTATGGTTCTAGTAAGGACTCAAATGGCAACGTGGTTGTCGGTTTTATCTCCAAAAATGTAGCTTACTAATGTCTGCTATAAATTTAACCCAAGTATGCCTTGATGCCTAATGATGAACCCTGTTGTCTACTACATACGTTTTCTGATTTGGTAAAGTAAGAGACTCACTTTCTGCTTAAGGCAGTAAAAAGTGAGTCTCTTTGCTGGCTTACCAAACTACCGCATCATCTGCTCAAACACTTACTGGGCTCTTCATTTGCCCCGCATCCATCTTAATCACCTTATCTGCCATGTGGAAGTATTGATCATCATGTGTAATGGCAATAATACATTTTCCTTTTTGCTTCATGTCTGGCAATAATACTTGGTAGAAAAAGCGCCGATATTCAGGATCTTGGTCAGCAGCCCACTCATCAAAAAGGCAAATGGGCCGATCTTCAAGATAGGTAATCAAAAGAGCAAGACGTTTCTTTTGTCCTGTTGAAAGCTTGGTTGTACTGAAAACCCCATTTTCCACTTTCACCTTATCCTGTAGCTCTAACACCTCTAAATAACGCTCAATCTCTTTTTCATTTTGCATAAAATCAATCCCATAAAGGCGATCAAACAAGTGGAAATCGCCAAAAATGGCAGAGTAATATTGATTCAATTGAGCATGTGTCACCTTGCTGCCATTGATAGAAATTTCCCCTTTTACCGGGGCGTACAGACCGGTTAGTAGCTTCGCCAGCGTCGACTTCCCACTGCCATTTCCGCCTGTAATAAAAATAATTTCTCCAGACGCAAATTCAAAATTAATCGGTCCAACGCTAAAGCCTCGCTCCTCTTGAGCTTCATAATCGTATGAAACATCCGTTACCACCATCCGAATGGGTTGCTTGATGCTCTCTGACAATATCACCTTATCTTGCTCTTTGTCCTTGGCTAAAGCTAGTTCTTGAATCATGTTAGTGATACGTTTCCAGCTAATACGAATCATCACAATTTGCGGGAGTCCATTTAATAAACCATTGACGGGGCCGGTCATATACAAGAAAACAAAAACATAGTTCCGCAGCATATTAACATCCATTTGTTTAAATATCTCAGGAAAGATGAATACGACACAACCGATGACGATAATAAACAGTAATTCTCCAATAATGAATACGTTGGCAAATTTAAGATCGCCCTCAGCACGCTTGTCCCGATATTCCGCGCAGCTTTCCTGAACGGCAAGATGAAATTCTTCACGTTTCCTTCTATGCAAGGTCAGTTCTTTACTTCCACTAGTCATATCGCTGATGAATTTGAAGAAAACATTCTGAATATCACGTGTTTTCTCCCACAGTTTATTTGCCTTCTCCCCAATCAGATAGTAGATCGCTGCAACAAGCCCGATGATCAGAGCGGAAAGTACAAATGCATAAAAATTCATGACTCCTAGATAAATAAAGCAACACACTAACGTGATTAGATTCGTCACACAAGTGATAATAATATTGATTGCTCGACTAATAACCTCTGTATCATTGTTTAGTGTTGCCTGAATACGGCCTTGCTCTATTTGTTCTAAGCTGCTAAAGCTAGTTTGAAGTAATTTATCAACCAATTCCATCCGTTTTTCATAAACTAATTGATTGGTTAATGTCACAAGACGTGAACGAAGTACCTTTTGACTTACAACATACATAAAAATCCCGATGATAAAATAAAACAATAAACCGTTAACTAGATTATTCGTTCTTACAAAGGCTTCATTTACAATGAAGATAATAAAGGCGTTACCAAAACCACTAACAATGCTTAGAACCATCAAGGAAAAATAGATGTTTTCCTGTTTTTTTTTAGAAAATAAGAGAAGTAATGAATAACATATATAGAGAACAAATGCTAATGTAACTCCATATATAGCCAGCATAATTGTCTCTGGAATCCACACTTTAATAAATTGCCACGTTAATTCCATAAACAGTAGGTTCGGCAAATAAAAAATGGTTAACGAAAATATGCATAACAACACCAAATGGAACAGTAGACCCACAATTACCTTCTTTTTTGTCACTTGAAGCTTTCGTTGCTTTTTCCCTATTTCAAGAAAAATACGGCCTAGTAAAAAAAGAATGGCGAAACAAACTGGAGCAACTACACAAATAATGGAAAACGCTAACTGGTCCAGTTTTTTATTCAGGTCGGAATGAATGGGGGGCACCTCTTTATCAAGAAGCATATTCATGATTCCCTGCCCGATATTAACTGTATAGGTACTGTTCATATTGGCTAATACAGCCACTCCGATTTGTTCAGTTGGACGAATGACAATAAACGAGCTAAACGTTGGATTACTTCCGGAGTGGGAAATCTCACCATCTCCACTTTGATAAACCTCCCAGCCCGCCGCATATGATGACCCACTGCTGCTAGGTTTTACCTTACGATCTGGCTCATGAGATGCTTTTATTAGATCAGGCTTAAAACTACCTGTGCTAGCTGCTCCGATTTGGATTTTCATCCACCGAGCTATATCTACTCCATTGCTTATGAGATAGCCTGCTGGCGTATTTCCCCGGAAACTAGGCGGATTGTATTGTTGAGGCTCTGTGAACCCTATCTTGTAGCCTGTGGCCTTTTGAGTCTGATCAACGTTTTGCTCACCAACATATGTATGTGAAAGCTCAAGAGCATGTAAGATATTTTGCTTGATATAGGTTTCAAAAGATTGTTTCGTAACCTTTTCTATTACCAATCCTAACACATCGTAATTGATAGTCGCATATTCATACCTTGTACCTGGTTCACGATTCAATTCCTGTGAAAGCAATGTTCGCACCGTTTTTTCAAGTGCATCCTCTTCATTACCTTCAGGGAGAAAACCTATCGATTTGAACGGAACTCCACTCGTATGATAAAGGAATTGTCTGATTGTAATAGGTTGAATCTTCCCTTTATAGGAAAGATTCAACCAAGGAAGATACTTTGTTACCGGGTCATTCAAATCAAGCAGCCCTTTATCAGCTAATTCTAAGACGGCAAGACCAGTGAAAGCCTTGCTATTTGATCCCAGTTCAAACAACGTTTCATTTGTAACAGGCGTATTGCTCAATATATCTGCGTAGCCAAAGCCCTTCTGATATATGGTTTTGTCTTTTTCCACGATGATGACCTGTAGACCAGGAATTTCAGCCGTATTCATTTGCTTTGTAATGAACGATTCAATCTGCTCTAAGCTTTGGGGTGATAGAGAAAGAGTAGCTGCACTGATTTGAGTAACTGGATACACGAAGAGAATAAAGGCAAGCACCCATGTCAAAAAAATGGGGAAGCTTAACAATTTTTTCATGTTCATCTGTTTCGTTTCCTTTCTTATGCGAATAAATCATCAAGATCATCTTGTGTGAGAGTAACAGTAGTAAAATCAGAAGGGGTAAAATCTCGTATCTCTTCTGACTGGCAGCAATGCTTGAGAATATCGTTTGTGCTAGTGATGATATTATCCAGAAATTCTTTCATGGCTACTCGCTGATAGTTGCTTTGACTGTAGGTAAGAGCAACATGCAATTTTTTCTCTTTGATCATGGCATTAATTTCTATGAGGTATGTCATTGGATTTTGTAAGGAGATATCCGTTCCCGTATCCTCATGTGCTAACGTAAGGTACTGGTTGTCCATTTGATTGTCCACTTCGCCTAAAAAGTTAAAACGAATTCGCTTATCTGAGGGCTGGGTAAGTGTACCTGTCAAATAAGAGAGAACTCCAAAGTCGATCCCTTTATTAGGGACAGTTCTGATCTGTTCCTTGAGATCTTTCATTACCTGAGCAATATCCCCCTGAGGAAGTTGCAATCTGACGGGATACATAGACGTAAACCATCCAATGGTACGCGATACATCGATTTCAGAAAATAACTGTTCTCGTCCATGCCCCTCCATCTCAAGCACTATGTCAGTTTCATTCATCGCAGATTTGATTGCTAAGCATACTCCCATGATGATGAGCTCATGAGCATGGGTTTGATATGCTCTGTTGGCGTTGCGTAGCAATTGCTCCGTTGACTCTATGCTAAACTCAGCATGAAGTGTTTCAGTATTTTGCAAAGATTCCTTGGTTTCGTTTTTTGTTTCATTTTGTAATACCGGGGCCCCGATTGCTTCCTTCCAGTATTGCTCATAGCGTAATGCTCCTGTTTTACTATAAGCATCCAGCTCCTCTGCCCATTTTTGAAACGAATGAGTTTTTGCTGGTAAATGTAAATCACGTCCTTCTTCTATACAGCCGAAAAGCAGCCCCATATCTTCTAATAAAATCCGCCACGAAACCCCATCTACTACTAAATGATGTGCCGTGAGTAACAACCTTGTCTGCCCTTCATCTAACAGGAACAATACTGCCTTAAGTAATAATCCCCCTTCTAGATCTAGACTGCTTTTCACCTGCTCACCCGTTTGTTTCATTTTTTTGAGCTGTTTATCAATAGGCATTCCCATTAAATTAACTGTTTGAACATCCACTGGGTGAGCTAAATGCTGCTCATTATAGTAGAGGACTTCTGCCTTCCCATCATAGTTCAGTCGTAACGTATCGTGATGATGGACAATTTTTGTGAGTACGTTACTTATTTGTTCCGTTGAAAATGTCTTTTTTAGTTGAAGCAGAACAGATTGATTCCAATGCTCGGGTTTACTTAGATTCTGTGAGAAAAACCATGCGGTGATTGGTGTTGGCTTAATTGTACCGCTCATCACAGTTTGTGGAGCCACAGGCTGTTGGTTCAATTCAATTGCTGCTGCAAGCTCATGTATCACTGGGAAAGTCATAATATCTTTCACGGTTGCACCCAGATTCATCTGGTTTAACTTACTAACAACCTGTATCGCTTTTATTGAATCTCCACCAAGAAAATAAAAATTAGAATCTACGGTAATTTCATGTGTCTGTAGCACTTCTTTCATGATTTTCATTACTATTTCTTCTGTATCGTTTGCCGGTTTATCGCCCACTTGATTAGCACGACTTGTAGCAAGCGGATCAGGAAGCTGATTGCGATCAATTTTTCCGTTTGAGGTTAATGGAAATGTATCAACCGTAACGAAATAGCTTGGAATCATATAAGAAGGGAGCTTGCTTGCTAGCTTTACACGCATCTCAACAATGGAAATATTCTCATCTGCAATCATATAGGCACACAGGTATTTGTGCCCGTTCTCCTCTAATCGATCAATGACCACAGCTTCCTTAACAGATGCGAAACTAGTTAAGCAGTTCTCAATTTCCCCTAATTCAATCCGGTATCCTTTAAGCTTTACCTGATGATCAATTCTCCCTGCATACTCTATATCTTGTGAAGGTAGCATTCTGGCAAGGTCACCCGTCTTGTACAGACGATATCCCTGCTTAAACGGATTGTCTAAGAAACGATCCTTCGTTAAATCCTCTCTAGCCAAATATCCTCTAGCGACTCCATCACCAGAAATATACAACTCTCCTGTAACACCATCAGGTACAGGCTGTAAATCATCATTGAGCAGGTAGATTTGTACGTTATGAATTGGACGACCAATTGGCACAGAACCCATCCGATCTATCTGCGGATTATATTCATAGATCATGCAGCCCACTACCGTTTCTGTCGGACCATACTCATTGTAAATGCAGATATCTCCGCTGAAGCTTTCATAGGTTTTAGCGGCAAGTGTTGCCTTCAGGTCTTCTCCACCAACGATAAGCCGCTTGATTACGGAATTGTGATTATCCCTGCTGCTAATTAAAGCAAGATGTGCTGGTGTGAGTTTAAGAATATTGACACGATTCTCGCGAAGAATTGTATCTAGCACAAATTCAGAGTCATTCTCCACATATACAATCACCTGATTTCCATTTAAAAGCGGAGCAAAAATAGAAGTAACGGTTAAATCAAATGCTAAGGAAGAATAGAGTGCAAAGGTTTCATCCTGAGTTTGTATGTACTTTTGTTTTGCCCAATGGATGTAGTTGACCAATCCTCTATGTTCAATTAATGTCCCCTTTGGTTTTCCTGTAGAGCCAGAAGTATAAATCGCATACACCAAGTCACTTGCTTGATTAAGGGTTGTAAGGTTTTGCGATTCTGAAGAATAGCTTGCTGGATCATCCAGACGAATAATCTCTCCCTTGAATCCTTCAAGATGTACATCTTCATTTGATAGTAAAAGCTTGGCCTGACTATCCTGCAAAATATATGAAACACGATCAAGCGGAAAATCAGGATCGATCGGCACGTATGCCCCTCCTGCTTTTAATACCGCCCAGATGCCCACAATCATCTCATACGAATGCCTCATATAAATGCCAACCAATTGATCTGGCCCTGCACCTTTTGCACGAAGGGTGCGTGCTAATCTGTTGGCTTGTTCATTTAGCTGAAAATAGGTGTAGGTGTTTTGTTGAAAACATACAGCTACACGATCAGGCGTTAACGCTACCTGTTCCTCAAAAAGCTGATGGATCAGCTTATCTTTTGGATAAAACGCATCTGTTTGATTTCGACCATACAAATGCTCATGTTTTTCTTGAGGACTTAAAAGAGAAACCTCCTTGATCGACTTCTCTGGTTGTTCTAAGAACTGTTCAAGCATGTACATCAGCCGATTGTGAATTTCTTCTATTTTTTCATTTGTATAATCACTGGTTTTGTAATCGTAGAATAAGGTAATTTCGCTCTCACTTGACCATTCTTTTATTACTAGCTGCAATGAATAAGCCTGATACCCACTATAAAACTCCAGATTATCTAAGCGAATCCCTTCCAGCTCATTAACTAGTCTTGTTCCATAATAATTCACACAAACTTGGAAGAGGCTATCATAGCCTTTTTTCTTCAGCTCCAAGTCACTAATCAACAGATCATACGGATATTTTTGATGAAAAAAATTACTTAGTATTTCATTATGAATCCGTTTAGATAAGCCTACTAATGTTTCCGTATCCTCTAGCACCATGCGAAATGGCATGGTGCTTGTAAACATTCCAAAGATATTTTTTTCTTTATTTCCCGAACGGTTAAGTACGGGGATACCGAGTATTTGATCATGATTTTGTTGCGTTTTGTACTGATAGAGTAAGACGAGCATGATAAACAGGGAATTTAGCGATAGCTTGTGACTAGTAGCAAACGTATTTATACGAGCTGACACTTCTTTATCAAGCTCAATACTCCTTCTCTTTCCTTCTACCTGATCTGAGCTTTTATTCAAAAAGCTGTCAGGGAGTGAATCGAATTTCTCATTCCAATATTTCTTATTCTTTTCAAAACGTGAGGAAGTTAAATATTTGTCCTCTTGTTGCAAAAAATCTAAGTATGAGGATTCAACCTCTTCTGCTAAATCGTGACCATTTTTTACTTTTTGATAAATACTGCTGATTTGATTTGTCATAATATTGATAGACCAGCCATCAGCAATAATATGATGTAACTTAACAAAATATCCAGTATATTTCTCGTGAGCTCGAAAAGTAGCAAAAGAAAACAACGGACGATCAACTAGCACAAAGGGCTTTTTAAACTCTGTCTCAGCCCATTTCAGTGCCTCTTCTTCGGCATGCTCCGAATGACTAAAATCGTAGAAAGGCACTTCAACATCATCCAGTTCTACCATGTATTGACTTACATTACCCTCATTTTCATGCATGTGAAGCCTTAACCCATCATGCTTCTTTATAAAAATCTTGATAGCCTGAGTAAGGCAAGCAATATCAACAGAGCCATTCATTTGAACGATTCCCCCGATATTGTACATGGAGGTGTGAGGATATGTTTTTTCTATGTACCAGATTCGTTTTTGCGGATGCGAAAGCGGAAAGTATTCATACGTAACGGTCAAAATAATCACCCTCACTTTCAGTATTTATAAATCTCTACTACTAAATCGCTACTGCTTTCCAAATCCATTTTCCACAGGGTAAGTAGAATCCCATCAGCGATAAAAAAGTTGTCAGTCAATCTCAAATGGTGAGACTCTTCTATCTCAGATCATCAGCTCGTTAAGGGTTTTAGCCATCTGCTGAACATGCGGCATTTCAAGCATCGTGTAATGATTCCCTGAAAAATATGCTGACTTTATCTGTCCCGTAGTAAATGGCTTCCAACGTGTCACCTCTTTACTCGTGGTAACCTGATGCCGTATCGATTCATCTGAAGCAAGAAATAGGTGCAGATCAGTGTCAATCTTCCCAGAAAGCCGATATTTGTGAATAGCCAATCCGTTCGTTGCATGAATGCGTAGTTTAGACAGTAACTCTGGTCGATACTCCTTGTCAGGAAACAGTTTTTGTTTGCATGCCTCTTCCCAGCAAAATCTCATTTTTTCTTCTTCCGCTACTGCTGCCAAATCCTCCTGATTTATCCCATTTAGAAGCGCATATAAAATGACAGCGTCCAATTCTTTATAACTCTGGTCTATCGAAATGCGCTCCGTATCCAGCAGCGGTAGACAGTCAATCATAGCCAGTAATTCGACCTGTTCTCCCTGCTGCTCTAATTGTTTAGTCATTTCATAAGCAACCAGGCCTCCAAAGGACCAACCAACTAGCTGAATAGGCATTGTTGGCGCGACTCGTCGAATAGAAGCGATATAGTGAGCAGCCATTTCTTCAACTGTTGACAGAGCATCCGCTTCCCCCTCATAACCAACAGCTTGAATACCATAAACGCTACAGTCACACTCTAATTCACGCGCTAAATGAGAGAATGTAATAACTCCTCCTCCTTGGCCGTGAATCAAGAATAGTGGAGGGACCTTACTACTTCCTTTTTTAAGCAAAATAACATTCTTGTCTAGGACAGACTCTCGCTTCTGTAAATGATCACATAAGCCTGCTATAGTCGGGGCCTTAAATAAATCGGACAAAGGCAGGCTGAGCCCAAAGCGTTGCGTAATCTGGTTAGCCAGCACAAACGCTTTAAGTGAATGACCTCCTAGCATAAAGAAATTGTCCATAATCCCAATCGGTGTAACTTCTAAAACTTCCTCCCACAACCGTACCATTTGTTCTTCAAAGCTGTTTCGCGGCGCCAAGTAGCTCTGTTCATTTCTAGGCATGTTCGCATTTGGTTCAGGCAAGCTTTTGCGATCGATTTTGCCATTGGGGGTTAGTTTGAATTCATCTACTGCAATAAAAAAGCTAGGGATCATATAATCAGGTAAAAAAGCAGCAAGCCATTGGTGTAGAATCTGTGTAGCATCTGGAGCTGAAGTCCAATCATTATTTTGAAAGACAACATAAGCACACAAATATGGAATGTCATAAGAATCTGTTCTAGTCATAACCAGTGCCGCTTTAACCTCTGGATGACGCAGCAGAAGAGTTTCAATTTCACCCAGTTCAACCCGGTAACCTCGAATTTTCACCTGATGATCGATTCTACCCAAAAACTCCAAATTCCCCCCCTCTGTCCATTTTGCTTTGTCTCCTGTTCGGTACATCAAAGTATTAGAATCAAAGGGGTTCGCTATAAAACGTTCATCTGTCAGCTTTGGCTGATTCAGATATCCGAGGGATAGCCCCTCTCCTGTAATCCACAGTTCACCAGTCACACCTTTTGGAACCAGGTGAAACTCAGAATCTAGAATATAAACCTGCGTGTTGCCTATCGGTTTACCAATGGATACATATTTGCCTGTTATCTCGCTTTTTTCATATCGGAAAGCAGTACAGCAAATGGTAGCCTCACTTGGTCCATAGCCATTGACGATACGCATATTAGGATGAAGTGACAGGTATCGTGCCAATACCTCATCCTTAATTGGTTCTACACCAACAAGCATTTTATGTAAGGCATATTGATCAGGTGATGCAAGGATCGTCTCATACAATTGGTTAAGCAGAGCTGGTGGTATGTAAGCTAACGTTACCTTTTCTTCCCGAATTGTTGTTGCAAGAAGCGCAACATCAAATTTCTGTCCATTAAAAAGAACAAGTGTTGCACCATTTATCAATGCCTGAAAAATTTCAAAGCAGCTAACGTCAAACGAGATATCTGTAGAGATGAGTACACGATCTAAATAACTAATTTCATCTAAGAATTCTTTATTCATGGCAGTGACGAAATGATGTAAGGCTCTGTGCTGAATCATGACCCCTTTTGGTTTTCCCGTTGAACCAGACGTGTAAATGATATAAACAAGATCATCTGCTTTCGCAAGCTTTGTGATATCTTCAACATTTTCGTCTAATGCTACTTCCTCTACACGAATCCATTCACCCTCAAACCGTAACTCTGGCAGTGGATGCTGATTGGTTACTACCAAGCCAACTTTACTATCTACTAGCATGTATTCAATTCGTTCTGTGGGATAATTCGTAGATATAGGTACGTAAACACCGCCCGCCTTTAAAATAGCTAAAATGCTGATAATAAGTTCGGGACTACGATCCATCATGACACCAATTGGTTGATTGCGCTTCACCCCTTTTAAGAGCAGATGCTTAGCAAGTCGGTTAGCTGCTTGATTCAGCTCTTGATATGACAGTTCGTTCCTATCCGAAACAACCGCAACGTGATCAGGATGCAATTTCACCTGACACTCAATCAAATCCATAATAGTCAGTTCTTTGTCATAAGAAATCGCCATTTGGTGATTGATGGCTAGCAATTCGTTTTTTTCTTCTTCACATAGGACTTCTATTTCTCCGATAGTTATCTCAGGTCTTATTGAAACTTTTTCCATTACTGTTATAAAATGTTTCAACATCTGCTTCGCTGATTCCTTCTTCCAGAGATCAGTGGAAAATTCCCAGGAAATCTGTAATTGATCCTCATCTTCTACAGCGACAACCGTAATATCAAATTTAGCAACTTCATGATCTTTCATGATTGGTTTGATTGTAATTCCATCTAATTCAACGGTCTGTTTCTCATAGTTCTGAAGCGTCAGCATCGTATCAAATAATGGATTTCGTCCCATATCTCTAGGTAGCGCAAGATTTTCTACCAATTCATCTAAAGAGTAATCCTGATGGTTAAACGCCTGAATGGTTTGT
Organism: Brevibacillus halotolerans; assembly: GCF_026891775.1. Lineage (NCBI taxonomy): Bacteria > Bacillati > Bacillota > Bacilli > Caryophanales > Paenibacillaceae > Brevibacillus > Brevibacillus halotolerans. Next base: position 16,464 of record NZ_JAPTNK010000011.1, on the reverse strand, counting down.
TGCTTTACTTCTTCTAAGAAACCCGTAAATGTTTTACTTGTAACGGGTTTATTTCGAATTGCTAATGTATTAACGAACATGCCGATTACAGATTCCAGATCGCTGACATTTCGCCCAGCCACTGCCGTTCCAACCACGATATCTTCCTGATTGCTATATTTAGCGAGCACAATGTTGTATGCAGCCAGTAGAAACATATAAAGGGTCGCCCCGTTTTTTTGACAGAGCTGTTTCATCGCTTCAAATTGTTTTCCCGATAACGTAGCAGTTACGATATCTCCCTTAAAAGTCTGGATTTTTGGGCGTATAAAGTCTGTTGGCAGGTTTAGAACGGGAAGCTCATCAGAAAATTGTGTTAGCCAAAATTGTTTTTGTTGCTTATACTCTTCTGATTGTTCCCACTTTTGCTGCCACATCGCATAATCTTTGTATTGAATCCGTAATGGTGGCAAATTCTGGTCGCGATAAGCTTTTTCAAGCTCAGCCATTAGTATGCTTATGGAGATACCATCCGAAATAATGTGATGCATATCAACAATCAAAAGATACTCATCATTAGATAGCGATACTACCCCTGCACGAAATAAGGGAGCCACTTCTAAATTGAAAGGCTGAAAGAATGACTCAATCACCTGCTTTTCTTCTACTTTTGTTTTTGTTTGAAATGATAGAGAAAAGTTGATGTTAGAATGAACACGTTGCATCGGTACATGATCAATCACATGAAACGATGTACGCAATGCTTCATGACGGTCGATCAGCGTTTGAAATGCCTGCTCTAGCTTTCTTAGGTGTAAATTCCCGGAAAACCGCCAGATCGTAGGCATATTGTAAGCTGTCTCTACGCCCTCAAATTGATGTAATAAAAATAAACGTCGTTGCATAGAAGAAAGTGGATAAAAGTCGCTTCTCTGTGAAATCTCAATTTGTCTTTCAACTCTTTGTTCTGACTGCTCAATCATTACAATCTGATCGCGAACGGTTGAATACAGAAAAATATCATTCAATGTGACATGAATCCCATATTTTTTACCGATTTTATGGGCTAATTTAATAGCGGTTAGTGAATGTCCACCCAGTTGAAAGAAGTTATCCGTTACCCCTATAGGCTCTCTTTTTAAAATATCTTTCCATATGAATACCAATTGCTTTTCCATCTCACTGCTTGGAGCTATGTAGGAATGCTGATCAAGCTTACATTCATCTGGTTTAGGTAAAGCATGACGATTGATTTTACCATTTGATGTAAGAGGAACCTTTTCTATTCGGATAAAAAGCATAGGAATCATATAATCTGGCACTTTCTGTTGTAGAAATTGACGCAGCTCACTTTGTCCCACTTCTTCATCAGAAAGATAATAACTGTATAGCTCATTTTCGTTTTGATCATTAGGAAATGCTAGTACAATTGCTTCATGGATGGACGGATGAGTGATTATATGCTTTTCAATTTCTCCTACTTCAATCCGATAGCCTCGGATTTTTACCTGCTGATCCATTCGGCCTAAAAACTCAACCTTCCCTGTCTCATCCCACCGTGCCAAATCTCCCGTTTTATATAGTCGTTCACCTGAATGAAAGGGGTGATCAATAAATTTTTCTCTTGTTAAAGCAGGCTGACCGATATAACCGCGGGCAAGTCCTTTTCCTGCGATGCACAATTCACCAGGTACTCCTATAGGAACAAGCTGCAAATCCGAATTGACAATCAAAACCTCCGCTTGAGATATTGGTTTACCGATAGTCGGACGTTTTTCAAATCTCTGCCATTCATCAAAGTTAATCTGTCCAGCCAACGTACCAATTGTAGCTTCTGTTGGACCGTAGTGATTCATGACAGCTGCATGTGGAAAGTAACTATGAAATGTCTGAACATCAATAGGCTGAATCGGCTCTCCTCCTGTCACTACTAGACGTAAAGCGGGCAAATAAGACGTATGTACGTCGTCCACGGCTTGTACTAGCAATGAAAATAGAGATGGAGTAAGTTTGATAAAACTGATCTGTTCCTTATTTATATAATTCAACAAGCTGTCAGGATGCAGATATGTATCTTTCGGTACAATATGTAAGGTACATCCAGTAAGCAATGCTGGAAAAAGACTTGTATATCCTAAATCAAATGCATAAGAAGATAAGAGCATTGTACTGTCGTCTTGGGTAATGCTAGCCTGCTTACTAAACCAAGTTACATAATTAATTAAGTTCCGATGCTCTACCATTACACCCTTTGGATTGCCGGTCGTACCTGAAGTATAGATGACATATAACAGATGTGCCGGTGTCTGACTTGGTGCAAGATTATTGGTCTCACCTACATATAACTCATCCTCATCTAGGTTTATTCTTTCTCCGTCAAATGCTACATCGCTTCCTCCTGTCTTTTGTGTCAAAAAGAAGCGCGCTTGACTATCGGCAAGGATATAGCTTATACGCTCGGAAGGATTTTCAGGGTCGATTGGAAGATAGGCACCCCCTGCCTTGAGAATACCTAATATTCCGATGATCATCTCTAAGGAACGCTCTACCATCAGAGCAATTACCTCGTCCTTTTCTATCCCTTTATCTCGTAAGTGCCGTGCCAATTGATTTGCTTTTTCGTTTAGCTGTCGATAGGTTATCTTTTGTTCCTGATAGACTACAGCTACTTTATCTGGATAACGTTCAGCTTTTTTCTCAAATACTTGATGAACTAATTGATCTGCTGAATAAGATTCAAGTGTTTGAGAAAAAGAAGTAAGCTGAGCTTTTTCTGCCTCATTCATTAGCTCGATCTCGCTGATGGTAATATTCACGTCTGTGACGATTGCACGCAGTATATTTATGTAATGAGACAAAAATCGTTCTAATGTCCGTAACTCATATACTGCCTGATCATAATGAAGTGTTACCTGAAGCGAGTGATCAGATTTTGAAAAAAATAAGAGAAGGTCTATCTCCTGAGCCATTACAAAATCTCGGTCGTGTATCCTGTCAAGAGCTACAGCTAGCTTGATAAAGGGAGAGGCAGAGCCCTGTGGATTTATATCCAATTTTTCATAAATATGATGAAGCGGATAATCCTGATTTTTGTAAGACTCCGCAAGAGACTGCTTTACATCCCTAATAAATTGCTTAGAGATTAGATGTGGGGCCGGATTCGAGACGATCGGAACCAGCTTGTTTGATGGTGAAAGATTTGGTGCGCCTACGCAAATTTCTGTTTGCTGGGTATATTTATGTAGCCAGATTTTTGCTGTTGCTAACAAAAAGGTATACAAAAGCAAATCAGAGTTTTTACAAACCTGCACGAGCCTGTCCGTTATTTCTTGTTCAATAGTTACTTGAAATGAAGCCTTACATTTGGTTTGACCGACGTAAGGATAGTCCGCGGGGACCATAGAAGGGATGAACTCATCGCCAAGCTTAGACAGCCAAAATTGTTCCTGTTCCATCACCCTATTGTTAAAGACTACCATGATCGTTATGAGCCACCTTCCCAAATCGTAAATTAGATTGTGAATTTTTGTAGTAAGCACGGTTCATCTTGTAAAACATCTTGCCTCTCCTCAAAGATAATCCCTTCCTCCTCATACAATCGATGCCAGAATGAAATCGCTGGTTTGTTATTAATCATCTGCACGACCATATAGTTCCCAGGATTGTCTGTAAAACATTGCTTTAATGCCTTTCTAGCGAACCCTTTTCTCCGGTAATAAGTAAGAATAAACAGCTCATTCACATAAAAATCTGTACCCGTTGGGGCAAATGGTGGTCGATTGAGCAGCAGAAAGCCGACGATATCCTCCGCAGATTTAATGAGATATGGCTGCAGAGCCTCCCTTTCCCAGTAAAGGTCCAGATTCTCATATACAAATCTGCCTTGCCGATCGACTGTAAGATTATTGGTGTAGGCCGATAAATCATGTAAATATAGAGGCATGAGATTGAAAATAATATTTTTATCTCTTGATGAAACGGGACATAATGAAATAAACGAATTTTGATTTTCCTTCAAACTCTCCCAACACCTTTCTAAACAATCCTACTGACACATTCATCCATGAATGGCTTTCGCCAGATGAAAAACGTACCTTGAACAACCATAATTTTTCCCTTCTAAATAAAAACCAAATTTTAAAAATTCTAAACAAAATGCTTTTATTCTAAAAAATACCTTTTTTCGTACTAGTAATTTATTGTTTTACTATAATTTAACTTCAAATTGGATAATCCTGCAAGTATTATGTTAAATTATACTAAAAAAATAATTAGATAATTGTATATTTATTAAAACTTCCCTTTTTTCCCACGGTATATTTTTTATCCATTTATTCATTCAAAAACAAAAAAACAACCCCGTCCACTACGGGACTGGAATTGTTTTTTTGAAATGATCATTCTGTAGTCTGGGGAGCTAAGCTGGTGTTTTTCTTTTTTATAAACGAAATTACATATCCAATCAGCGCACCTACGATTCCTGGGACAACCCACCCAAGTCCTTTTTCATGCAGCGGCAAATAACTCAGCACACGGTCAACAGCTAGAGAATGAATTCCTACCTGACCCAATGCATCAGCAACACTAACAATTCCAACAAGCAGCATGCTGCATGTGTAAACAATGGAATCGCCTTTTAGTAGGTCATTCGTAAAGGACAATACAATTAAAGCAATAGCTAACGGATAGATGGCAGACAAGATCGGCACAGAAATTGATAAAATTCCACTTAAGCCCATGTTAGCAAAGAACATACTAGTTAGTGCAAGTATACTCACCCACATCTTGTATGAAACTCTCGGTACAAGCGATGTAAAGTATTGACTGCATGAAGTGATAAGTCCAACCGATGTAGTTAGGCATGCCAATGAAAATACAAGACCCAGTAGTATTACCCCAGGTTTACCAAATAAATATAACACCACATTCGTTAACGTTTGGGCTCCATTCTCGGTCACTCCAAACATAGAGGTGCTAGCCGCTCCAAGGTAACCAAGTAGAACATAGATCGAAACTAGAATCGCCCCAGCAATTAATCCTGCATAGACAGTAGTTGCAATCAACGATTTTTTCTCTTTAATTCCCTTTTGCTTCAGAGTTACTGAAATGACAATTCCAAAATTAAGTGCCGCAATTGTATCCATTGTTAAATACCCATCCAAAAACCCATTGAAATACGGTGTTTGTATATAACTTTCAATTGGACTAGTAAAAGACCCCAGCGGCTTGAATAAGCTATAAATGAAAATACCTGTAAGTAAAATCAATAACGATGGCGTTAGCACTTTACCAAATCGATCAGAGAGCTTAGCTGGATTTAAACAAAGCCAAAAAGCAATCGAAAAGTACACTAGTGTATAGAGAAAGAGCACCCAGCTAGTTTGTTGCCATTCTACTGGTAAAAAAGGAGCCACTCCCATTTCAAAGGCTAAGCTTCCATTACGCGGAATACCTAGGAAAGGACCAATTGATAAATAGATAAGAAGAGTGAAGATAAAAGCAAAAACAGGATGTACTCGTTTGGCCAAATTGTGCAAACCATCAGATTTTGCTACGGCAACAACTCCCAATATAGGTAGTCCAACAGCAGAGATGATAAAACCGCTCATCGCTTGCCAAAAGTTAGTTCCCGCTGACTGTCCTAAGAAAGGGGGGAAGATTAAATTTCCTGCTCCAAAAAATAAAGAAAACATCATAAAGCTTACTAACAGTAAATCTTTTCTTGATAGCCTCTGCATATTAATTCTCCTCACTATGATTCATTTTCTAGATGAACTGGATCGATTCTGACGGTAACTTGAATCTCAATTTCCATTGTGCACCCTCCTGTCTAAACATAAGTTTACAACCCCGAATACTAGGAATTAAAAGTGCTACGATCCAAAAAATGGCTTGTACTCTGCTTTCAAATACAACGGGCCCCTTAATGAAATGATGTATTTTGGTAATCAACTTTGAAATGAAAAGACTGTCCAGCTCAACTCCTTCTTTATATTTAAAATAAAAAACACCTCAGCAACCAAGCAAGTGTTTCATCTAAAACACCTTACTTTGGTTACTGAGGCGAAGATATACGCGGTACCACTCAGCTTTCTGTCTTCTCACGAAAAACAGACTCTGCAAGTCTATAAGGACTCTCATCAGATAACGGTGATTTTCCGTTGCTCCCTACTCTGACAATTGGCAGATGTCCTTTCAGGAACAAAGCTCTAAGGTGATATTCAAAAAAGGTGTAATGACCATCCTTTCAGCCATGGGACAGCTCTCTGCACATTAATCCTTTCCCTACTTCTCCTCATCAATGCTTTTAATTTATGAAATTAAAATGAAAAACTCTCGTCTCCACAATCAACTTACATTTTGATTGCAGAGACGAGAGTTTCGCGGTACCACTCAGCTTTCCGCCTTCCTCACGAAAAGCAGACACTTATCAAGTCTAAAATAACATAGACTTAGCTCCTTTTAACGGTGGACATTCCGTTGTTACCTACTCGATACATTCATCGTTCGTTAACAAAGCTCCGAGGTGATATTCAAAGGGAAACAACGACCATCCTTTCAGCACTATGGGACGGCTCTCTATCATTCTTTCTTATCTTCTACTTGTCCTCATCACAACTTTTACATTTGTTTGATTTGTTAGTATTATAGTAATCTTTAAAGGTTACTGTCAATCATTTTTTAATAAATTATTTTATATAATAAAAATTCATCAGATAGCAATAAAATATATTTTGTTTTTCGAATATTTGTAATATATTGTCTTTGTAAACAAATTTATGTTAGGAGTTGAAGTTTTTGAAAAAAACTAACCTAGCCACAACCATGATTTGTCTTCTTAGCCTCCCCCTTTCGTCATTTTCCGCATTTGCCGCAGCAGATGACTTCAGAGAATGGAAAGGCACAAATGGAAAAAGCGTTGGGGTTGTACATGAGGAAACAAGTACCATTTCTGATTCTAAAATCAATGAAATGATTGAAAGAGCTAAGGAATCCATTTCCCAGGAAAAAAAGAACAAAAAAAACAGCTTACGGGCTGAGGCATTAGATACTACATACAGCTATATTGCCTTTGAGGACGGAGTATCTTATGTATATGAAGAAGCCTCTTCTGCAAATCCTGAATTAATTATCCTTGATTCAGATAACCAAAAAGCAGAGGCCTTCTCCTCTAAACAAACTCAATTACAAGGGATAGCATCTGATTTTATAGCAGATGGCGTTGGGGGAAAGCAAGAAATCACGCAAAGTGGAACCTATTTAAGTACAAAGCTTACCCTCCCGCAAGATTCGATGGTTGATAAAAAAGTGGCAGCATACAATTATGGTGGTTTTTTCTATCTGGCAAATACAAGCGGAGCAATCGGTTCATGGGTAGCGGATATGGGCTTAAGCTACTATACCAATGTTGGTCAATCGCAAACAGAGACCGGCTGGAAACCTATTATCATCGTAAAGCAAAAAACGTCTGCCACTGCTTGGACAGCCTATAAAAGCGATATTTTCGATCCAAACTACAAAGAAGGACAGTATCGAAATGCATATAAGTCAGGTTCCGATGTAAACCTCTATTTGTGGTATAACTACAATGGAAAGGTTCGCTTGAAACTGGACGGTACCACAATTTGCAGCGAGCGGACATGCACTACACCTGGCGATACAAAAACCATCACCATCATTGAATCTGCAGACAAATTGAATATACCTCAAATCTCGAATTGGAAGCTACTTTCTACTGTGGTATCCAATGATAATACGGGAAAAAATCGAGCCATCTATTCAAATATTAAAGTCGATGGCACCCCTGTTCCTAACGATAAATTTTCAATCCCTCAGGAGGATCACGCAAAAGTAACCCGCGACAACAATAACACTGTTACCATTGATGTTGATTCTGATATTTATAAGTATTAGGGCGGGATTTTCATAGTGGAATGGAAGGTAATCCCCCTATGTCGTATGTAACAAACACAGCAGGCATACGTCAGCTTAGCCTTTTATACTGCTGGCTTATAGAAACCAATTGTAACACGTAGATAAACATCATTTTACTTAGATAGATAACGGGATCGAAACTACCTATTTTCCATATACATATGGAGACGGGTAGTTTCATTTTTCGAATAAGTTTTCTGGATTACTCATCAGCATCCTTTCTAGCCTATATACTATTCCTATAGATAAAGAATAGAATGAAGACAATGATATGAAGTGAAACACCACTAATATAAATGAATATATAGAGTCCTTCTTTTGGGATGAACATGGACTCTATATATTTGGCTCCTACATGTCTTAAATGAAGAAAAACGGTGATTCGAAAAATTCACCACGGAAGAAAGGGGATTCAATAAATTCACGTCGGAAGAAAGGAGATTCGCGGAAGCCTCTCCGACCGTCAAACCTTCTGCCTCTGAAGCCCCCTCTTGGTGGATCTGGATCGATATCCCAATCTCTGTAATCCATAGGATGATCATATTTCCTATGCGTAGGGGGACAGCAGCATTCACAATATTCTCGCTTACGACGCCTCATTTTACATACCTCCTTTATATCTTACCCTTTAAAGATATGCTGACCCTAATAATTGGGTTTGGATGTATACCTACTTTTGATAATAGAATAAGCCCTTTTTTTGGGTTTGTAAGCTATTGAATCTATAAAGTTTAGATATAGGCAGGTTGTTAGTAGAAACAGAGAATTTGTTTTATCAGGATTCCATTGTGTAACGATAATGTAATAAGGTACAGCTATATTTCTTATACAATGTAAGGAACCATGTTTGTAGACATAAATGGATACATCACCAGGTCATAGAAAGGTTGCTGGCTCTTTTTTACCGAATGTGACTTCTCCCAATTACTTGCCCTTATCCTTTCATTAAAAAGAGATTTCTTTTTTCTATTTTACAATTACAGAAAATTGACTTTTTTTAAATCATCCTCTAATATATTAGTTAACTAACATATTAAAGGATGATCTGTTTGGATTTGTACACGCAAGTAAAACAAATTAATGAAGCCGATTATGCAATCAATCGATTGATTTATAAATATTACAAAAAACATCTAGCTAGTTCTATCACAACACAACAAGCTGTGCTGTTAGATATTGTCTATTATGCTAAAAAAATATCTGTAGGTGAAATTGCTTTAGAAATGAACGTTAGCTCTAGTGCAGTAAGTCAGCTTATCTCCAAAATGGAGAAAAATCAGTTAATCCATCGTACTATTAATCCAGATAATCGTCGGGAAATATTTATTACATTAGATAAAAAAGGTTGGGAATATTTCCACAAGCAGGAGTATGTAGAACGAGCTGTGGCTGATCGTTTATTTTCTAAATTGACGATTTCAGAGCTTAATGAATTGGAACGAATTACAAAAAAATTACAGGAAATCGCCATGAAAGAGTTCTTGTGATTTCCTCACGCCAAATATGTTAGATAACTAATATAATAAGGAGACTAAAATATGTACAATACTATTTATCCTACGTTACAAAAATTACAATTTAACGGTTCTCTTTATATAGAGACAAGAAATAACGAAAGCCTTAGCCTTACATTAGGTTATAAAGATTTAGATAATTACATCTCTATTACGGAACATACACTGTTCGATATTGCTTCTTTAAGTAAAATGTATACCGCCGTAATGATATTGCAATTACTAGAAACAAAAGCTATTAATCTTGAAGATAAACTGACGAAATGGTTTAACACGATTACCTATAAAAATGTAACTATTGAACAATTATTAACACATACATCAGGCATCCCAGAATATATAGGTAACCCTTCAGTAACAGTCATTGAAGAAATCTTACATACTAAAGAGCCATACTTCCCTGCGGGCTGCGGATCGTTTTATTCCAATACAAACTATGTATTATTAGCAAAAATCATTGAGGATGTAAGCAAACGTTCATATGAAGATTGTCTACATAAGATGATTGTAGCCCCTCTTCATCTTACACATACAACTACGAAACCAAACGTTGAACAAATTGCTGTCGGAAGGCTTTTCGATTATACTAATCGAAAATATATTGCTGTAACAGACGATCCTATCTTGCATTACGTTGATAAACATGCGGGCTTCTATGGTGATGGTGGCATTTACTCTACAGCAAAGGAAATTGCTCAGTTTTTAAAGGGATTTATTCAAGGAAAACTGGTATCCCCCGAATTGGTAAAAAGTGCTTTAACTCCTTCCTCTTTATCTAACAATTATGGCTACGGATTCGTAATTCAAGACGACTCTTTTGGTCACTCTGGTGGGGAGATCGGATACTCCGCCCACTGCTTATATTCTTTACCAAATGAAAAAATAATCATTCTTTTAACAAATGAAGAGATAAGCCCTATGTATGAACAACAAATATTATCATTTTTAACCTTTCCTCAAAACAGAGAAAAACCTATAGCACCAAAACACCCTACTATCATGGGAATAAACACGACAGATAGCATAGAAGGTACGTATCAGCTCACTGATGACTATCAAACAAGCTTTACTGTCAGCCGTATTGTTGAGCATTTTATTATCACTTTTGATGATCAACCTGCCACCCATTTGTTTAAAATTGAACCTAATCTCTATTGGATTAGAAATACAATGAGTTTTATCAATTTCCACGATATGGTCTTTATTGACGAAGGTATAGAAGTACCACTTAACAAACACCTGACAACGTCTTAAGGAAAATTATTAGGAAGAGCTGTAACTTTACCTAAGAGACCCCTCTTCTCGAAAAGAAAAGTCAGCCCTTAGAAATTCAATGGCTGACTTTTCATCATTCATTTGATTTTTTAGCTGCGAATCTAAAATTACGGTTTTCAGTTAAAGAAATCGAATGATTTCTTTTGCCGCATTCTTTTCATTACGATATGATTTGGGATTATTTCCTCTTTAACTGATCGTTAATTTTTTTTATTTCTTTTGAATCCATCCAATATACCCCCACCCAGACAAGAATATAAATAATGAATTGAATCACAATAAACATAAGAAACCTGACTGGATTCTCAGTTGGATTTTCATACCACCTTCCAATTGCACCACAAATAAGTACAAGTAGTAAGACTACAACATAATGTATCGATAGATTTACCACAAATGGCCAACGATCAGAGTAAAAAATAAGCGTGATAAGACCACAACCCACTCCTAGAAATACAGCTAAAAGAAACTCCACCAAAAGCTCTTGCCCATTCATTACTCTAGTTGGATTTTGTAATAAAACTATTGTCATAATGATATAAGAAGTGCTTAACCCAATAAGGGCCCCTATTAATGAAGATTGGATTATTTTTTTCATTACGTATCCCTCCCAATTCCTAGCCGCTTCTTCAGTATCTTTAAATACATACGACTAACATGAGCTGTTGATCCATTGTCCATCACAAGCTGCATCATACCTAATTTCTCCATCTTCATAGAGAAAATCTTAGACACATTTACGAGCGTTGATTTATTGACACGGACAAAGTTCTTTTTTAACAAATCTTCCAGCTCATATAATTTGCGCTTTGATTCATATTCATCCTCATCTGTTGAAAAATAAACCTTTGTTCCTTCTGAATAAATAAAGTAAATATCTGTAATTTTCAACATATAGATTTGCTGTTGTAAATAACCATCAATTACTTCTGTGTTAGAAGACTCAAAATACCTCATAATTTGTTCAATTTCATTTGTATACGCATTTGTATGAATATGGATTTCTGTTTCCTTTACATTCTCATCGATGATTAATTTGATTTGCATATGCACCCTCCACTCCATAAATCAAATATAACATGGAAACTTTTCATATTTAATTTTCTTATATAAGTGGTTCCATATGACAAATGAGTAGCAAAAAAGAGATGATGAATGAATCGTTTGGAAGGCTCGCTGTCCCTTACTGATCATGTAATGTTCGTTTTTGATAGATCTAGATGTATCGAAGGATAATATTTATATTTGCATATATTTTCCCTGAAGATGTAAGGTTTTTCCTACAAGGAAGTTTATTCGACATGGTATAGAATTCTCTTGTAGTATTTAAGTCTACTCAGGAAATGTAAATGAAGGAAATCAGGGTTAGTGGATATTGGAATGCAAAAAATTCCAGCTAGGGTAAGGGTAAGAAGGATTATTGATATACAAGCGAGGATTACAGCGAGGAACCTACAATATGATGCAGATACTGGCTATATATTTATTATGTAAGAATTTTTCCTACCTAAATAAAGGCATCTTCTCCTCCTCAGTAGTGTTAGCCTGTGATCTTATGTGGTATGTATAGTTCTTGTTAACAATAATGAGAGTTTGTCCATCCAGATTATTTAATCCTATAAACTACTCGTATACATCAAGTATAGAATAAATCCTAAAATATTCAGTGTAAGACCACCAATAAAGGAGTTATTACATACCCCCTTAACAAATTCATAAAAAGTAAACATAAGAGAAATAAAGTAAACCATTATCAAAAAATTTAAAAGTAATCCCCACTGTAACCAGTAAACCTTTCCGAAACTAAAGGAAAAGTCTGCGATTATAAATAGTATAAATCCTATATTTGCTAGTAAAGATAATACAAATGAAGTATTACATTTTTTCATCACAATCGTTCTCCTTTTAACCCTCTAAGGAGGTTAGTGTTTTCATCTATTAATTGTAACCCTCGACTAGTAATACAAATATGGAAATTGATAATATTTATGCGGGATTTACAGCGAGAAATCTAAAAATATAATACAGCTGCTTGCCTAAAAAAATGACCTCCTTTAATCTTACAGACTACGGAGATCATTCTTATTTCTAACGTTTGAGTCGCCCTTTGGGAGACAATCTATTGTATCTAATAGACAAATTCCAAGGTGCATAATAGCTCATTGCCTTTCATTCTGATATTTATTTTTGTTTAATGAATAAGCAAGCAATTCCTATAACTAAAACAATCATTACAGGAGTATCGTGCCCTCTTGAATAGTAAATACCCTTTGCTCTTCAGCCTTTGATAATAGTTAAAATACCAATGTCATTGCTTATCTCCCGAAATTATTCGTGTTATAATATAAACCCTTCATCATTTCAGCTGTTTTCTTTTGAGAATAGCCATATCGCAAAAGAACATTCTTCTTAATTTTAATAATATCGATTAAATATTTGATATTATCTAAATACGCATCATCTGCAAATCTCTTTTCTACGTCATAAACCTCATTTTTTATTTTGCGGGTGTGTTCTTCTATCAAATATAATGCATCTACTATTTCCATTGCTGTTTTCAAACTAATATCCTTTATTTCTTGGAAGTTGTTAATGAAATAATAATGTTTCGTATATTTATAACCAGTTTCATTAAAAAAATCATCACCATGCTCAAACCAATCTTCTGAAACCAGATGTTCATCTATGCAATGTTTTAAATCAAGCTCTTCTTCTAAATAAAGATATTTAGCTACTTCCATGACACTATTAAAACCTATTTTGGGAAGAGGTTCTTTTTCAAGAATTTTCTTTTTATCGTTGGAATAAGTCACAACTTGTATTAGCTCTAACATAAAATTTCCCCTTTCTCTGGTCAAAACACCCTATTTTTATTGTTATTTCGTTCCACGTCTTTAAATACCCTTTCTTTTTTCACCAAAATCTTACTTAGATAAACAGATTTTATTTTTTATCTGTCTACCTAAGGGGGAACATATCAAGATTGATCAAAATAGATTCTTTTCTGGCATATTTAAGTTTCGGTTTTATAAAAAGTTTGATCATTTTCTACCTGTGTTGTTCCACAATCGCGCCCGATTGCTGAAGATCGTCCTGGAACAAATAATTATCATACTTTATTCAAAATCCACATTTATAAAAGCCTCCAATAAGACACCACCCCCACCACTCTTTGATATAGTAGCTTACTAAGTCTTATATAGGAGGGAACAAATATGATCTTAACCGTCAAAAACTTATCGGTCACATACGGTACTAAAGAAGCTGTCCACAACATTAGTTTTAGCATCAAGCCTGGGGAAGTAATTGGCTTACTTGGGGCAAACGGTGCAGGGAAATCCTCTACTATTGCAGCAGTGCTTGGTATTGAAAAGAGTAATTACGAAGAGCTCACAATGCTCGGAAAGTCACCAATTCTCCATCGCAAGGAAGTCTATCAAGAGGTGGGTGTACAGTTTCAAGAAACAAATTTCCAAGATGGATTAACGGTGCGTGAGGCATGCGAGCAGTGGGAGTCGCTTTATAAACAAACTGCTGATGTGCCTCTACTCTTACAAACATTTGGTCTAGTTGGGAAGGAAACTCAACTTGTGAAATCTCTTTCAGGAGGTGAACGTCAACGCTTAGCGGTGCTGCTGGCATTAATTTCAAATCCTAAGCTTGTTTTCCTAGATGAGCTCACAACAGGATTAGATACAAAGGCTCGACGTATGCTTTGGAAACAACTTTTAGCGATGAAAGAAAAAGGGCTGGCAATTGTCCTAACATCACACTACATGGACGAGGTTGAGGCGTTATGTGATAAAATTTTAATTTTAAAAGAAGGCAAAACGGTCTTATATGGCACGATCCAAGAAGCAATCCATGCAAGTGAGAAAGCCACACTAGAAGACGCGTACCTATATTTTGCAGGCGAGGAGGACTAGGTATGAGTACATTTCTAACCTTTTTAAAAATTGAGGGCAAGCTCGTTTGGAAGGGCATTGATATTCTCATTTTTGGGATCTGCTTCCCTATTATATTAGCTACCCTATTTGGTTATTTTCTGAGTAAGGACGGATTAGCTGGTGCTTCCAACTTTGAATTATCGTACGCATCTGTAATTACGATTGGTGTACTAGCAACAGGAGTTATGGGTGTACCACTGACCATTGCAGATTACCGTCACCGAGGGATTTTAAAGCGATTCCAAGTGACACCTGTGTCACCTCTCCAAATTCTATTTGCCCAAGGACTGATTCAGCTTTCTTCAGCACTTGTATCATTTATTGGTGTCACACTTGTTTATCATTTATTATTTGATTATGAACTAAAGGGCTCCTGGGGGATATTCCTTCTGACATACACTTTTGTCATTATAGCGATGTATAGTATCGGGATTTTCATTGGAAGCTTAGTACCTGACCAAAAGTCAGCAAATGTTTGGAGCTCTGTTGCTTACTTCACGATGTTACTGTTTTCGGGAGCAACGATTCCGTATGAAGCCATGCCTCGATTCTTCCAATGGGTGATGGATATTTTGCCACTTTCTCATGGTATTCACTTATTAAAGCAGGCAAGTACAGGGGAGCCACTAACAGATGGTCTATTCCATATCGTGATTTTAGCTCTATGCATTGTAATCGGATTATGTGGATCGATTAAATTCTTTAAATGGAAGTAGGTGTGTCGGGTGTACAAAACAAAAGAAATCGCAACACTTGTTGGGGTACACCCAAACACTGTGCGCATTTATGAGGAATGGCGCTTTATCTCCCCTGTACCAAGACAAGCAAATGGCTATCGTATTTATTCAGACATCCATTTATTTCAGTTAATGGTCGCACGGACGCTCTTTCGGTGTGAAATTGTACAAGGAGATATTCGGAAAAGAGCTCGTGCAATTGTATATACTTGCGGACAAGAAAATTTTGCGAAGGCTGAAGAACTAACAATAGACTATCTCACCAATTTAGAACGCGAATATGTTCATGCCTTGTCTGCTACAAAAGTTGTTGAGAAATGGTTGAGAGAAGATCCTACTGTTAGTACACGCACTTATTCTCGAACGGAAGTGGCACTGCTTCTAGATATTACATCTGAAGCTGTACGAAATTGGGAACGTAACGGACTCATTACCGTACCGAGACTGGACAATGGTTACCGAGCATATGGTGAAAGAGAACTTGAGCAGCTACGAGTTATTCGTAGTTTAAGAAGTGCCCATTACTCAATTAATGCCATTTTACGTTTACTCAAACAAATCCAACAACCAAGCCCTGATATTTTCGCGATTTTAAATACACCAACAGATGAAGAAGATATCGTGTCAGTAACGGATCAATTAGGTAAATCATTATTAGATGCCATAGCAGGTGCAAAAGATACATTAGCTTTGTTTCATGAAAAAACCACTTTCCAGTAACGGTAACGGAAAGTGGTTTTTAGCATATTTGTAGCTTTGAAATAATGTTCGATCTAAAAACATCCATAAATCCATATTTTACGATAAATAAAAAGAATCCATTTAAAAAAGATTAATTAAAATGAATTATTCTCTATCAGATTTAGGTTTGGCATTTATAAATAAAGAGTTTGATCATTTTTAACCCATGTTGTTCTACAATCTGGAGTTAGTATAGTTTCATGGACACTTCTTAGTTAAGTCCTTACAATGAAAACAAGAGGAGATGAGTCCGGATGGAACACAAAAAAACGAACTAGAGATACAATGAAGATTTTAAAAGAACAGTGGTAGATCTTTATCACTCTGGTTACTCTG